>CAZGON010000026.1:0-22841 GCA_964527085.1 uncultured Candidatus Competibacteraceae bacterium | reverse complement strand
GGCTTTAAATTGGTAACCATACAGCAAGATTACCAACAATTTTCAACCGACATAGCCACTTTACGGCCAGAAGTTATCATCGTCGAGTACCCTGCCATTTACGAAGACACCCTCAATGAGGTACAAACCTTGCTAGATCAATCCGGGGCAATACGAGCCTTGGTTATCTATGGCTTTGGTACTCGAAATGCCATAGATCGGCTCGACACTGGACATATTCTCCCGGTACGAGCGCCTATCGATTTACCAGAAATCAGACGGCTTATCAGCACAGAGCGGGAGATCAGGGCAGCAGGGGAAATAGACCCTTACTCCGTCACCGATCCAGAGTCCATTCCTCCACGGCGTTTTGAAACAGACACCTTAAACCAGATTGCCTTAGTTTCCACTACCGTAAAATGCGAGTGCCCTGGCCACCTGGTGGATTTAATCACTAATCTCAACGCTTTTGAGGAGTATTCAGCCACCTGCAAAGTGCTTAACAAGGAGGATGCGGCAGTACATGCGCGTCTTCATATGGCAGCGGCCCAAGCCCGCGCTTTGATGGAAGCAGGATTGGCGGATATAGTGGCCATGGAGGGTATACAGCTAGCGTAGAAACCCGCATAACTCCGCCAATGAGTTAGGGAAAAACAGCCTCAAAATCTTTCACTTGACGATGGGCTGCCGTCGGATCTAAAACGCCATCTCGCTTTAACCAAACGGTTTGCATCCCCGCTGTGTGGGCGGCATCTAACTCTTCTAAAATATCGGACAAAAATAAGATAGCTGGCGGTGGTAAATTGATGGTATGGGCAATGGTGACATAGGACGCTGGATCCCGTTTATGACCTATGGAGGTGTCGAAATAACCTGAAAAAAGGGGCGTCAAATCACCGTATTGCGTATGGGCGAACAATAACCATTGGGCCTGGACAGAACCCGATGAATAGACGTAGAGGTCCATTCCTTGCGCTTTCCAGTGTTTGAGATAACCCTCCACATCCGGGTATATATGCCCCCTAAAGTCGCCGTTTTTATAACCTGCTTCCCAGATTAAACCTTGTAAAGTTTTTAAAGACGTAACCTTGCGGTCCTCATCAATCCACTGGACAAGCTGGGCAATCAACCCCTCGATAGTCAAATCTCCCCCGGCCACTGTGTTTGCCTCTTTGAGGATTGCCATTACCTTGGAATCGCTGTAATGGGTCCGGACAAAATCGGGTAATCGTTGTCGCGCATAGGGAAACAAAACATCTTTCACGAAGGATAGGGATGAGGTGGTGCCTTCGATATCGGTGATGATGGCTCGCAGCAAGACTAATTCTCCAGTCGTGGAAAGCGTTGCGCGATGGTGTTGCCGGTGAAGTTAGCAACCCAACCTTCGGGGTTGGTAAACAGCCGAATACATTTGAAATTCGGGTTGGGTCCCATATCGAACCAGTGCGGGGTGTTAGCGGGTACACTGATCAAATCACCCTTTTTACACAGCACAGCGTAAACTTTGTCGTCTTTATGAATGGTAAATAAACCTTGGCCGTCCACAAAAAAGCGTACTTCGTAATCGCTATGGCTATGCTCCTCTAAAAACTTAGCTCGCAGGGTGTCTTTATCGGGATGATCGGGGGTAAGGCTGATGACATCGGCGGACTGGAAACCATATTGAGTCATCAACCGATCCACGGAATCGCCGTAGGCGGCAAGTATTTCTTCTTGGGTTGCTGTATCGGATAGGGGCTGATTAGCGGTCCAGGTTTCAAATAGCACCCCAGCATCCGCTAAGGCTTGGGCGATAGATTCATGATCCTGGTGGATCTGTAAGACGGTTGGATCGTCTTCGCGGTAGATTCGTAACTCACTCATTAGCGCATTCTCCGCATCAAAGTTTCGCATTCAAATAAAAATTCAAAGGCTTCAATATGCCGACAGGCGTCCTGCAACGAGGTTCCCCAGGTATAGAAACCGTGCCCGGCGATAAGATAGCCCTGCATATGGGGTCGTTTATGCTTGTAGTCTAGAACAGTTGCCGCCAGTCGATGCATATTTTGGTCATTGGCAAAAACCGGCACCATGACCTGGGACTCATGACTGTCTATAGTAGGAAAGGCTTTGAGCACTTCATAGTCCCGCAACCTTAACTCCCCTTTGCAGAGCAAAGATAGCACAGTGGCATTCACCGAGTGGGTGTGGAACACGGCGCCAATACTTGAATCGTGATTGTAAAGTGTAGTATGCAGTAAGGTTTCGGCGGAAGGTTTTTTATCTGCTGAGAGGGCATGGCCGTCCTCGTCCACCAGCATAATGTCCGCTTCGGTGAGCTGGCCCTTATGACGTCCAGAAACCGTGATCGCTATTTGTTGATTGTCGATGCGGGCAGAGAAGTTGCCACTAGTGGCCGGCACCCAACCGCGCTGAAAAAAGAAATGCCCAGCCTTTATTAAAGCCTGGGCTATAGCGGAAAAATCGTCATTTTGCTGCATGGGGGTAACCGGCAAAAAGCTTTGGTTCGCTCTGGTTAGTTGAGTTTATATTAGGACTTACGAAGCTCGTTCCAGAGGACGCCGTGAATATGTCCCTATAGGCTTGACGACGGCCATCCAGGCCGTCGACACCTCTTTTCACGAGCTACGCAAGTCCTTTATGTGCAAGCTTGTACATGACTGACAAAAAGAGAAAGCCTAACCCCATTTAACGGTCATGAGCAATAGTAAAATGGGTTGATTTATCGCTGATGGTTTTGTGGTTACCAGCAGTTGTCTTTGGACAAAGTAGCGTCATCGCTGACATCTTTTACGCCGGTGTGAGTTAAGGTCAGTGTCTTACATCCATCGTCTGCTTGAGGACCTTGTGGAGTCGCTTTTAGAAGAAAATCGTCAGAAGTGTTGTGAGTTAAAGAAATACTATAATATTTAGTAGTACCCTGCTTAGGGGTTTGCGTGATGATAAGGTTGTTAGCAAGTACTCTTCCTGCACTGTCTACGTCATAGTCAAATGTTTCCGAATAATTGCGCTCTAGCCATTGGGCCACTTCTGTTAAGGCAGCTTTTGCCTCGGCCCGGCGGGATTTGCGCACGCTATCGTTATAAGAGGGGTAGGCCACCGCGGCGAGAATACCGATAATGGCGATGGCGATTACCAGTTCAATCAAATTAAATCCTTTCATTCGTAACACAGTAATGTCTCCCTGTGATAAATCTTTGAATCTTTATATATAGGCAGACGGCTCTAGAGGTGAGCCGTCTGCCCGGTTTGGTGTAACCTTATTGCAGTTCTTCCCAAGACAGGCGTCCCTGTCGAGCTGGTCTGATACGGGTTTGTTCGGGTGCGCCGTTAGGCTGATTGGTGTCATTGGTCACAATGTCGTTGTCCATGATTTCAGACACTGGCATACCGCCCTCGTGGTAACGACCTGAAGGGGGCACTGTGTCTCCTTGATCATTTACAACATGATCGGTCTCATCCACCACGTCATCGTTATTGATATTGAACTCAGGACGTTGGGTACTGCCACCATTGAGTAAGTTCACCGCCATTAGATAGCCCGCACCTCCATAGTCACACACACTGTCGGACGGAATAACGGTATCGAAGAACACCACATTGTTACGCACGGTGGCCCGATTGATCACCCGTTCTTTAGGTGCGGTCAGCGTTAAGTACCAACCGTATTGTTTAACCTCACCCTCTTCAGGCTCGTAGGCCACCGGGTTATGGGTTAACTCACGGTAGTTCGATCCAATCGCGGTTGAAATCTGTTCCTGCAGATTAGTCACCTCTAAGGCTGATTCACCGGGGGTTCCGACGGTACCATCGTCCCAGATACCGTAGAAGACTTCTTCCTCATTGCTGCTTTTATCAGATTCCACAAGATATTGACCGGTACCGAAAAGCACTAAGGTATTGGGATAGTTTGAACTTGCTTTGCCGACATTGCTCTTGCCAGGCTCTCCCTTAGTGTTATGAAACTCCGCAGGATTGAGGGGATTGTCGTAAACTTGCGGATGCTTCACAATCATCGGTTCGCTGGTGATGGGTCGGTTGTCGGCGGTTTTGAAGAGGGCTTTATCATAGGCTAGGTTCCATTCACCCGCGGTCTTGCCGGTCAGATCAAAGGCCCATAGATTGCCTTGCAGATCACCCGCGTAGACCCAGTCGGCTGTGCCATTGGCATCAAGATCGGCTACCCCAGGGGTGGATAAGCCATTGCGGTTAGCACCGGTATCACCTGCTCCCGTGGATATTTCTTGAAGTAGTTCACCAGTCTTTAAAGAGACGATAAATAATTTTGCTTTGCCGTCACCGCAAACCTCACCATCCTCATCACAATAGCCATTACCAAAGATAGCGGCCCATTCGCCGTTGTTCATCTTAGCCAGCGTAATATTGCTATAGGTGTAGCCAAGATCAACATCATCTTCGTTGGTAAACTCCCATTTCACATCGGCTCCACTGAATTTACTGGGATCGGAGATATCTAGGGCAAATATTCCACGACCACCACCCCGCAAACCACCCACAAGAACGGTTTTACCATCATCAAGCTTAGCCACCGTGGGGGTTAGATCCACATAGTAGCGATGGCGATAAGCAGGGTCGGTTAGATAGTGTAGGCCCTTTGAGTTTTCACTCGAGAACACACTGTTAGGTATATAGGCGAATACTTCTTCTCCAGTCTTTGCCGAGAAGGCATGTAACATGCCGTCATTGGCGCCGACAAAGATCATGTCGTCTGAACCGTTGTAAGGCACGTAAACCGATTGTGAGTGGACGATGTCACCCAAACGGGTGCTACGGTCACGGAAGTCATAGGTGGCCCCACTTGCCAGGGCTTCTTGGCTACGATCACCCTTGATGTAGTCAAGTCGAGCTTGGCCAATGGCATCAGTGCCTTGGCTACCGTCAGGATTGGTCTTTAGATCAGCCTGTTGGGTTAAGGAGAGGGAACCCCACTCGAAGGGCACACCACCCCCGTTGTAGGTCACAATGTTGCGGTTAGTTAAGTCGGTTACCTTGTCTAACTCATCCGCCGCACTCCAGCTTTTGGTCTCTTGGATTTTGCCGTCACTGTTCACTGGCAGCGCTCTGAAGTCGCCACTCCAATCGGCGGTATCGAACAGCCCCACAAACACTTTCTTCTCACCATTTTGCTGAGTGCTATTAAACGACGCCGCAGACCCCGCTCCTTTAGCCGCCTTGACGTATTTCAATGCTTCGCGCATCACGTCGCCGAGCTTATCGGTGGATTGGGCATTGTACATTTCGCCGCGTCCGTTGACTGCCGCATGATAAAGGTCATCGATTTGGCGTGGATCGCGTTCCGTGTTCACATTAGGCCAGGTGGGGGGATAAAGATGAGCGTCTGCCACAGTTTTATAGGGACCTTGGCCAAAAATGGTGCCTTCAGCGCCCAACCCCACAGTAATGGTATTCATATGGAGATTTTTGTTGCAATCCAGATTAGTATCAGGATTAGGCCCATTGCAAGCCTCTGGCACAACAACCTTACCTGCTGGAAACTTATTTCCAGTCCGCAGAATCTTGTTATAGTAAAACATAGCAACGTCAGCCAGTGTATTGGAATAGCCATCGGTGAACGGTTTTGGTATTCCTTCTTTGCCATCTGCATTGCCAACCTCCGCTCCCTCAAGGGTGGAGTAACCATCGGTAAAGTGAATGGTGTAATTGCGTTGACAAGCCTCCGTGATGGGTGCACTAGTGTCGGTTCGCATAAACTCCTTGCCAGCATGATCCAGAGCTTTGCGGTTTGGTGTTCCACCGCTGTGACCGTCGATTTTGTAAAGCTTGTTGAAAAACGTGTTGGACTGGGTATCGAAGTCCATCATGGTCACAGGGTCACGCTTGTTAATGGTAAACATACCCACACGAATGCCACTGGTGCCTTTAAATGCAGAACCCACACCGGCGCGCAGGGCAAGATGACGCTTGCGGTAATAGCTAAACCAATTAGCAAAATTCTGCATCTCGTCACTACCCGCGGCAATTTCGGTTTTTTCTAGGCAGGCGCCATCCGGACCGAGGGCATCCACGCTGGTGCTGGAGAAAGCACCAGGGTTTGCATGAAAATAAAGGTAGTGGTCCGAATTATTCGTACTGCAGTCGCCGGAAACCGTTACTGGTTTGCCGCCGTTAGGATCAACCACGCTATAGGCGCCTGTTTTGACCGTGCGGTAATAAACAGCCGGCTTATAACTGATGGGGACACCACGAGCTTTATCAAGCTCCCTGTCGGCTGTAGCTGTCTTCCAGCTACCAGTCGACCAATCTTTGTAGCGGGTGCCCTTAGGGATTACCATGCCTTTGTACATCTGGAAAACATGGTTACCTTTGTCGTTTTCGATGGCGTCCGTAGTAAGATTAAAGGTAGAGCCACCGCTTTCCGCATCAGACGGCGCTTTAGTGGGATCAATGTCTTGATAACCCCCTGCCGACCAAGGTTCATAAACCACAGTTGGGTTAAAGTAAGCCCCATTATAATCCGGGCTACGGGTATGGGCGTATTGCGGCAAGGGCGGAACCGCAAAGTGGTCATTGTCTTTATCGCTATAGACGCGGTTAGGGATGCCCGTTCCATTAGGAAAAAGATAAATGTATTTTTTCCAATTACTGCCTGAGCTTCCTGACGCATTAAAATTGACTCTACCTGCCTCCGCATTGCCGCTGGCATTGTCTTTTCCAACGAAGGTTTTGTCGGTAACATGCCACCATGCAGCCCCGTCATTGCTGGGAAAAAGTATCTCGGCGTCCATACTGCCGGAATCGTCGATCACCAGCATAATGTTAGGTTTAACGGCATTGGTGGCAAATAGCGGCACATTGGCGAGTTTGCCGGGCGCTGCTACCGCTAACGAAGAGGCCAGTGCCGTGAGTGTGACGAGCGAGCCATGGCGCAAATGGCGGTTTACGTAAGTTGAAATATCCATTAAGTGTTCTCCTGATTCCCTAATAACGCCCGCTGAAACGGGCGATTATTCCTGAATATATATTTTTTAAGCGTTAAAAATTTATAAGATAGCGAGTGCGCAAAACCACTTGGCTTGTGCTAGAACCCCCCTCGCCTCGGGCGGTGACCTGGAATATGGCGTCTCTATTGGCGCCTCGGGACATACTGACGGTTTGTCCCGGTTGCGGGGGAAGGCGCTTAATAACCGAGCGGGGGGCGGTATTGGCTGTGTAGATAGCATTGTCGTTATTGACATCCAAGAACTGCCGAGTGTTATTTCCCCAACTAGCTGAATCAGACACTGATTTACCGTCTAATATCGTGTCGTTTGGGCCATACAATCCAGCCACAAAGCCTGCTACGAACGCGCCGTTTCTGTCATCGGGAAACCATACAAAGGGGTCTGTCACCTGGTTTTCAATTATATTCATTTCAGCGTCTCGCAAAGCCGATTCAGCCGCTTGAAAAGCGATATCATGATCGCGCATATTGCCGGTCATTTTTTCTTCTAACGTGGTGGTTTGAATGGCGGTGACACCAATGAGGGTAATGAGGACCAGAATAAACAGACTGATCACCAGAACGGCGCCGGTTTGATGTTTATAAAAACTATCCTTAGTCATTTTAGAACTACTCCTAAATCAATTGATCCGGTTACGCAAAGCGATGGTTTTAGTAAAGGTTCGGCGTATCCGCGAGTCTGAATTACCGTTAGAATCGTTATTAGCTTGTAAAGCCATATGATCGTCTAGAGTCCGTACTGTCAACACAATACGCACGCTGACCACGTTTTCCATATCCAGAGCAGCATCATTGGCTGGAAGATAACGATTGGCGATAAAATTACCATCATTGGGCGTGGTGTCTTCGCCGTATAAGATCTGCATATCTTCGACGCCTTCCACCAGCGGTTGAGAACGGCTACCAGGTCCATTACCGAGACACTGAAGACTTTGATCTCTTACATAAAAAATATTTTGCGCTCTTCCGGTTACATCTTGATCCAAACAATCTGTAGTGGAATCATAACTTACTCTGATGGCGTCACCGCTCCTTCCTGTAGGAAAAGCTGACGCCAGTGTCGGGCAGTTAGTTTCCTCACAACCGGTAACAGCAATACCGTTAAAGATACTAGAGGGAACAGCGTTGTTGATATGGCCAGCCATGCGAATATCCCGGGCGAGAAAATCCATGGCGAACCGGGCGTTTTCTTGAAGACGCGATAAATTATCCTGAATTAGATAAGTTTTTTTACTGCTGCTAAAGATTTGCACAAAACCCGACGTTAAAAGAGCGCCGATGGCAAGGGCGACTAAAATTTCAACTAGCGTAAAACCACGCCGTTTTTTAAAAAAGTTTGCTTCATTCATGGCCGAAAACTCGTTATAAAGACGGGATCATCACTGTCGATAGCGCCATTGCGATCTTCATCCCACCAAATTTTAATGGCGTAAACATTGTTAGCTCCACCAACTCCGCTGGCTCCGTCGCATTGACGAACGTTAGGGGTTGCTTTGGTGGCGCCATCATCCATGTTGTCAATGCATACGATGCCTTGACCACCTGGTAAAGTTTTCTCAACACTTCTATTTTCAGTATCTGCATCATTTCCCTTTGCCCAATAATAAAGATCAGCTTGCGCTAAATCTTGAAAATCACAGTCAGTCTTCCCACCTGGAAAGCTGCCGATTGTGCATTTAAAACCAGGGTCGTTGGTTAACTTTAAATCATTACCCATATTGTAATTACCAGCAGTAACTGCCAGGCTATTAGCCCGCATACGGTCTGCAATATCTTGCGCTAACAAAATTGCTTGAGAACGCATATAGCTGGTGTTGTTATGTTTTAATGAAATAGTTTGCAGGCTTGCAAGGCCGATAAGACCAATGGAAAAAACCACCACGCTGACCAAGACTTCGATAAGCGTGAATCCTTTCATGGGATGATTTAAATGGTCCTTTACCCCTTTATGTTTTTTGTTCATGAACAACTATCTCCCGATGTTTTATCTACTTCCGCACGCCCGGTAAATGCTATAGTAATTGATCGTACATGATCGTCATCTACGCATAGCTTAAATGAACCCATATTCTTGTTTTGAAGAAGTCCTCTGGAATTAAAGGTAATCGCATTGCCCTTGTTATAATTCAGGCTTTTACCTTTTAGCCCATCATTCACGAGCCAGATGGTATCCGTGCCATTGACTTTTTTCTCAGGATTACTGTCGGAAAAAACAATCCAACCTTTTGCCCAGTCTGTGCCACAAGCAGCGCCATCGCCAATTGCACAAATGGTCGTGTTGGTGCCGTTTTTGATGGCTTCGGTGCGAGCTAGAGTCAGCGCACCGATCAACGTATTGGTTTGAGTAATCAGGCGGTTATTGAGTATGACGTTTTGAAAACTGGGTATGCCCATGGTGAGCACAATCGCCCCAATGGCAATGGTTATCACCAACTCGATTAAGGTAAATCCTTTATTTTGTTTCATGACGTATCGCGATCCCTCCGTAAAAAACTATCCACAGCCATACCTTTTAGCAAAGGTGTATTCAATAAGCACGGAGCTTCGGGATTAAAGGTAGGGTTTTTCCGATGAGTGGTAACTACTTTTCGAAAAAAAGATAATCCTGACACATCAAATCAAGTCGGAACATGACCGCCCCGAGTGGGTGCGCTTGGCGGAGCGCTGTTTGTCGCCCACGAAGGCCAGGAGCCGAAGCGGGCGACAGTCATGCGGGCAACGCAGGAAAGCGTTGTCCGCTTGCGCGAAGACAAGTCGTACCCGCTTAAAGGGGCGCTGCAATAGTTTGGCGTAGCCTGCACTTAGCAGTACACTTTCGACCACTCGCATAGGAACCTGATTTTAGATTCAATCGGCAAACTAGAGTCTACGACTTACACATCACACCTACACGACTACTTCATGACTTCAAAAGTGTTCGAAATATCACCACATAAGTAAAGTGTAAAATCGTTTTTATATTACAAGTCAATAGATAATGCTTCAAAAGCCAAAAAAAATGAAAAAATGATATTAATATTGTGTGATTGGTGATTATTAATATTAATATTAATATTTTTTTATAAAAAATTTAGAATTTAGAAAAACCCATATATAAGTTTTATTTTTTAGATCTATGCGTTACATGGTACAACCAAATAGTTAGACGACCATCAACCATGCGTATTGTAATTAATTTTAAGGCTATTGCTTGAAAACAAAAAAAATAAAAAAAATTCTTTATAATGTACAGACACCTAAAAGAAAATTTTTTGAATTATAAAACTTATTAAGAAAAATACTTTCACTAATAAGTATTTGTTGATTTTAAGCTCAAGGTAAAACATGAAGAAGACCTACCAAAATAGTAAGCGTGTTTTGATAATTGTTGAAAATTTACCCGTACCTTTTGATCGGAGAGTTTGGCAAGAAGCTAAAACACTTAACCAAGCAGGTTATCAGGTGTCCATAATTTGTCCTAAGGGTAAAGGGTACAGCAAGTCTAGAGAAATCATAGAAGGCATCTATGTCTACCGTCACACAACGCCTTTAGAAGGAAACGGCGTTTTCAGCTATTTTGCAGAATATTCAGTAGCACTTATTTTGCAGTTTTCTATTGCTTTGCGAATTTCTGTTTCTCAAGGTTTTGATGTAATTCACGCTTGCAATCCACCAGACAACATCTTTCTTATCGGCATATTTTTTAAGCTTTTTGGCAAAAAGTTTATTTTTGATCATCACGATATCAATCCTGAATTATACGAGGCCAAATTTGGTCGCAAGGATTTCTTTTATAAATTAATGTTGCTGCTCGAACGACTCACATTTAAATTAGCAGATATATCAATTGCCACCAACGAATCTTATAAAAAAATTGCAATTGAGAGAGGAGGAATGGACCCCAGTAAGGTTTTTATTGTCCGAAGTGGACCTAATATCGAGCAGTTTAAAATACTTCCTCCTACACCAATATATAAAAAAGAAAAAAACTTTTTAGTCGGTTATATTGGTGTTATTGGAAAACAAGAAGGCATAAGCTATTTATTAGAATCAATTCACTATATTGTTTTTGTCAAAAATCGACAAGATATATATTTTCAAATTATTGGTGGAGGTCCTGAACTTGATAAAGTTAAAACTCTTGCCCAGGAGTTAAAAGTATCAGACTATGTATCTTTTACAGGTCGAATATCAGATGAACAAGCGTTAGCAATTCTTAACACTACAGATGTTTGTGTTAATCCAGATGAGGCTAACGAAATGAATGATAAATCTACTATGAACAAGGTTATGGAATATATGGTTCTCGGTAAACCCATTGTCCAATTTGATTTAAAAGAAGGTAAATTTTCTGCTGCTGGATCAGCTCTTTATGCAGAGAAAAATAATTCAGAAGACTTTGCACTAAAAATTTTATTTCTACTAGACAATCCTAAACTAAGAGAAGAAATGGGAAAAATGGGTAATGAAAGAATTCAGAAACAATTAGCATGGCAGCATCAAGCTCCAAAACTTATAAAGGCTTACGAAAAACTTTTTCAGTAAAACTAATAGACCTCTTGAAAAAGATGCATGGAATAAAATGAACAACCCAATTTACGATTTCTATCACCCTATATCATACTTTGCTGTTTGTACCATTGTAATGTCCTAAATAAGCCTTCACGAATAGGTGTTTTCGGTTCATAACCAAGAACATGCTGTGCTTTTTCTATGTTAAAGGCACGACTTTTAGTAAAAAAGTCAACCCGTCTTCGATATATAGGCGGATCAATTTTTAATGGTATGCATATTTTTTCACAAATTGTGCCTGCCATTTGAAATGGCCAAGCTGGCAGATGTATTTTTTTATTTGATGAATTCATCAAATCAGATATGGTGTCAAGCAATTCGTTTAAGGTAAGAACTTCACTTCCTCCGATTATAAAAGATTGTCCTACTCCCGTTTCAGTTTTAGCCGCTAACATAAAACCCTGAATAAGGTCATCGATATATACCATATGATATTTTATTTCACCCGAACCTAATACTACTGTTATCGATTTAGAGGCCAACTTGAACAATTTTAAAAGGCGTGTATCTCCTGGTCCATAAATAGCTGTCGGTCTTATTATTGTTACCGGAAGCCCTTTAGATTTATAAAATTCTAATGCCTTTTTTTCTCCTTCTAACTTCGTGATTTGGTATATATCACCAGGTTTAAAACGGTAGTTTTCATCAGCGGGCGGTTTTTCTATATGGCCATGAACACCTACTGTACTGCAATGCACAAACTTATTAACTTTTTCCTTATAAGCCGCCTTTAGTAAATTTTCTGTACCCTTGACATGAGTAGCCCAGTAGATATCTTCTGAAATTCCTGCTGTTCGATAAACTGCCGCCACATGGAAAACCGTATCTACTCCATCAATTGCTTTTTCCACATCTTTTAAATTTATAATGTCGCCTTCAATAATAATAAAATTAGAGTTATTATTATCGTCTATTACTTTTGATCGATCACGAACTATTACCTTTACCTCATGACCATCCTGTAAGAGCTTTTTTACTAATGCAGAACCGGTAAATCCAGTTGCCCCTGTAACTAATGCTTTCATAATTATTTTTGACAAAATCCGCTATTGCAAAAAAACACTAAATACTAACCATACGTTTGATACGTGCACTTCTTCAAGTTAAATACTTTACGTTAAACGTTTTGAGTAGATGCAAGTTAATCACTCTAAAATTACGCTAAAAAAAACAACATCCTATAAACTATTTCTAGCAGTGCTTTAATTTATAATTTCTGCAATGGTATATTCTTTCATCTCTTTAGCATGCGTAAATATAATAAGTTCACCAATTAATCCCAGCGCAAATATCTGCACCCCTAATACCACCAACAATGAACTAAGCAGCAATGCTGGTCTATCTGCTAAACTTATTCCAGCAAACAATCTTTCAATAACAACATAAGTAACAAAAAAACCTCCAATACCAGACAGAATCATACCTACGCCACCAAAAAAGCGTAGTGGTTTTTTGGTGAACTTTACCAAAAAAAAGACTGCCATCATGTCTATTATCAAGACAGGGTAAGCCTTTAATCTCTGCACTCGCCAGAATTTGTCTTTATCAGATTGTTCAACATCAACTTCTTTGATATTAAACCCTTTGTGGCTAGCAAGCACTGGAAAAAAACGGTCTTGTCCACCATAAATTGGAACTTCCTCAACAATTTTGCGGTTAAATGCTCTTACGTTACAACCAAGGTCTTGAAATGAGCTTCCTGCAAAAAAATTTAGAAAGAAGTTTAGCACTCGAGCCTGAAGTTGGTTAAAACGAGAATCTACTCTGGGCCAGCGTTTAGCAATAACCATATCAGCTTCATTGGTTTTTTCGAGTATTGATAGTATGCTTTTAGGTTTTACTTGATAGTAAGCTGGCAGAGTTAATATGATCTTTCCAGAGGAATTTTCGAACCCAGCTGTCAACGCTGTGGCTTGCCCAAAATTTTTTGCCAGTCTTATAATTTTTACATTTTTGTCATTTTTCCCTATTTCTTTCAAATTTTCTTGAATGTCTGGAAAATCACCATCGAGTACAAATATAAATTCATATGTTTTTCCAAAAGAAATAATTTCAGATTTGTAAGCACTGTAAAGCTCCACTATATTTTCAAAGTTCCTTGTAACCGCAATTACAATAGAAAGCTCAATTTGGCTCATCATTCAGTTAAACTCTTTAAAATTTATTTATGGCTTATAAAACTCTGCACAGAGGATTGAGAGGTAAGTGCAGAAAATTTAGTTATTTTTAAGTTTCCGGTTCTGTATACTAATTCACCAACAATACCAATCATTATTAAAAAGAATCCCACTGCACCAAATAAAATTCCAGTACCTGCGATAGGAACAGAAATGGGTAGTGAGTAAAAAACTAACTTGTATAAGCTAGTAAACGTCAAAGTAATTGATAGTAATAGAGGTAATGTTGCCAAAATCACGAACCAAAGCAGGGACTGCGAGGAGAAAGATACAATAGTTTTAATAGCAAGAAGATCCAAAAGAACTTTAAAAGTTCTAGACAATCCATACTTCGATACTCCAAACTTCCGAGGATGATGTTGTACTTTTATTTCAGCTATTTTGGAACCCGCTAAAGAAGACATAGCAGGTATAAAACGATGCATCTCCGAATAAAGCGGTATTTCTTTAATGACAGAGGCTCGATAAGCTTTTAAAGAACATCCATTATCCCTAATTGGAACTCCGGTCACTTTACCAATCAACCAATTGGCTATTTTTGAAGGAATTTTACGTGTGATTAGCTTATCTTGTCGCTTATAGCGCCAGCCAACGACAATATCATATCCTTCGTTCATTTTATTGATAAATTTATTTATGTCTTGAGGATCATTCTGAAGGTCGCCGTCCATAGTTATCAAAATTTTTCCTCCGGCATGTTCTATGCCAGCGGCCATAGCAGGTGTTTGTCCATAGTTTTTTCGAAACCTGATGATTTTTAAACGTTCATCCTCTAAAGCTAGCCTACTTGCTTCGGAAAAAGTCAGATCTTTGCTTCCATCATCAACAAAAATTATTTCATAAGATAATCCTAGAGAACTGACTGCGTTTACAATAGCTTCATACAAAGGTTGTACGTTTTGAGATTCGTTATACAAAGGTATAATTATTGACAAGTCCATTAGGATTCCTAGACTACAGGCAATATTAATTCAACAAATTTCATTAAGCGCGGACCCAATAAATGAGCCCGCTCTCATTATTTAATTGTGTTAGCGCTTAGGCACATAACGTTCACTAAGTGGTTTCGGTCTTAAATGTCAATTTAGTAGTTTATGGTACAATGATTGTATCACCACTTTCTAAAATAACATTTTGTGGACTATTTTGACCTTGCTTTGCTGCCGAGTAAGAGAATGGAAGAACAACCTCTTTTCCATTTTCTCGACGCCGGATTGTGATGTTGTTTTCGGAGGCAAAGGGTGTAAGCCCACCAGCCAGCGTCAAGGCTTGTAAGACGTCTACATAACGGCCAACTAGAAACTGGCCTGGATTATTAACTTGGCCTAATACATAGATTTGATACCCAGCCACTCTAGATACTGATACTGTTACAAATGGTTCCGGTATATACTTTTCAATCCGATTAGTAAGTTCCTGCCGAAGTTCATCGGGTGTTTTTCCAGCTGCTTTTAAATCTCCTGCTAAAGGAAAGGAGATACCACCATCAGGTCTTACCAATACGGTACGTTGCAGCGTTTCTTCTCCCCACACTGAAATCTCCAACTGATCCTCCGGACCAATCTTATAGTCAGCAGCCACTGTATCATCACCTTCTTGGGTATTCCCGGTTGTCTCAACCACGGCTGACTCATCGGATCCTGCATCATTATTAGATGGCATAGTACAGGCAGACAAAAATAATGCATATAAGGAAATAGTACACAATAAACTAAGCTTTGAACAAAAATCAGTAGTTAGTAAATAACGATCTTTTTTAGACATATTGCTTTTATCCTATCAAACGTATCAATATAGATAATTTTCAAAGAGTAGAGAATTTCTAATTTTACACCAAGTTTTATTTGCTTTACATCTCCCTTTTTAAGAGTTTTCTAATTAGCTCAACAATCTAGAAACAATTTTTATTAATTTTTATTTGCTTTTTATTGCACAATAAAAACATTCACACAAAACAAAAACCACTAAAACGCAAGTTAAATAAAATATCAAAACAATTTAGTAGGCATGTTTTCCCACAAAACCTTTAAACAAACTGATAAAAATAATCTTTATATCTAACCATAAAGACCAATTTCGGATATACCAAAGATCAAATTCAATTCTTTTTTGCATTTTTCCTAGATTTTCAGTTTCACCCCGCCAACCATTCACCTGCGCCCATCCAGTAATACCAGGTTTCACTTTGTGACGAAGCATATAACCATGAATAAGTCGACGATATTCCTCATTGTGTGCTATTGCATGAGGGCGTGGTCCAACAATAGACATATGGCCTTGCAAAACATTAAAAAACTGCGGCAACTCATCTAAAGATGTTTTTCTTAAAAAAGACCCAAAAAAAGTAATTCGAGGATCCTGACGTTTCGCTTGAACAACTTTATTATCATCCTCACACACAGTCATCGTTCGAAACTTCCACATTTTTATTTTCTGTCCACCCAATCCATAACGACGTTGCTTAAAAAACACTGGACCTGGCGAGGAAAATTTAACGCCAACTGAAATAAGTGCCATAGGTATAGCAATAACTGTCAGAATAATAACGCTTAATATAATATCTTCTATTCGCTTTAACCAACCATCAATGCCTAAAAATGGTGTCTCGAATACGCTAACGGTGGGAATATCGTCTAAATTTACCCATCGAGCATGCAATAAATTGAATATGAAAAAATCCGGTACTATATAAGCTGATACAGTAGTGTCAGCTAGCGCATTCAAAAGATCAGCAATCCTTTTTTCAGCACGCAGTGAAAAGGTAATATAAACAACGTTTATATTACCTTGACGGGCTAATTCTACTAGATCCTCCAAGTGCCCTTGTATAGGCACTTGACTGTTGGAAAAAATGCGGTCTCCTTTTGGGCTGCGATCATCAAAAAAACCAACCAACTTGTATCCTAGAGATGGTGTTTCTATAATTTTTTTAGCTAACTGATTGCCATAATCATTTGCTCCCACAATAGCTACCGATTTAACATTAAAACCTCGAGCTCGAAACAACCCTAATAGTTCCCGTATCATTTCACGCCACATAACGACAGCTAGAGGCACGGCAACAAACCAAGTACCGACGACAAGCCGAGAATACTCGTCAGTGGTCTGGGTCCATGTGGCTAATGACACAAGACAAAACACTGTAATAACCCAAACAGTGCAAACTTTTTGTGCAACCTGTTTAAGAGGAGCCCCCCGCCAAGAATAGTACAGTTGAAAACCTTCTGCCAAAAAATAATATAAACCTATACATGAACCTGCTGCAACTGAATACAAACTGCTCCAAGTAACACTGTACAAATATGTGCTTAGCCATAAACTCATAATTATGAGAACACCATCCACTAATCGATACGCAAAATTGAGCCTGGATTTTTCCGGTTGAATCACACGCTCTATATGTTCTCTTAAAACCATGTTTTTTCCTGTTAAACACTATTTCAAATGCTAACTTTTGTGTCAGTAGCTACATTTAAAGCTAGTAATAATTCAAAGCTAGTAATAAATTTTTGGCTATATTAGTTTAAAGTTCATACTAAAGGATGTAAAAGTTTGCTTATTATTTACAACAAGAATTTACACTTGATGGTCTATAAATGTTATTTAGTATTTTATGATTAACAAAAAAATATTTTATACTGTTTTGATAACAGTGATAGAAAACTAAAAAATACGGTTAGCAAAGATATTCTCCAACAAACAACTTCTCAATCACATAGTTAATATTTAGCCAATTAAAAAATCAGTTTTTTAAAACCATCGTTCAAAAACTTTTACTTTTACATTGATTAGTCAAATGGTTAAGTGCGTTTATTATCAATTTCGAATGTTATGCTGGATCGCTTTCATATAAACACTTATAAATATTAAGGCATTTCTTTGTAGTTACCAACAGTGTAAACTAGCCAAGTATGTTAAAAATTATCTGTAAACCACTTTTCAGAAAAAGCTAACGATCTAATAAAAACATCAAATGTGCCAATGCATACCCTAAATAAAGATAATTTTATGCAGTCGACATTTGCTATTAATGTTTTTCTAATCAAATATTTATAATATTTAGCCTGTTCTTTTTTTGCTAAAATTTAAACAAACAATTTTACTAATTATCATTGTTACCGATACAAAAAAATTTATCTTGTCAAAAAAGCCTTAATACTACCTTAATACTAATAGAACAAAAGAAATTTTACCTCAGGCTAGCATTTTTCAACAGCTACACCAACCCGCTGGAGGTATAGATGTTACACTATACTTACATCAGTCTAGTCATACCCTTTTAAATGGCTAAACGTATGAGCCGTTAAAGGAGCTTTAACATGTTAATTATGAGCAGCGATACCCGTAAGGGTTTAGTTGGAGTCCTTGTTGATGAAACCGCTATTTCGCGAGTGGGCGAACATACGTCTCTAAGCTACCGTGGCTATGAGATCCAGGACTTGGCTGCTCACTGCAGCTTTGAAGAAGTAGCTTACCTTATTCTCTATAGTGATCTTCCTACTGGCAAAGAGCTTGCCGATTTTCAGCAACATAAACGTAAGTACAGAGAAATTAGCGACCATTTGATCGCAGTTGTGCGCAACTTCCCTGATACCACTAATCCAATGGCTCGACTTCGGACAGCAGTGAGCTATTTAGGCATGGAAGACCCCGAAGCAGAAAATAACAACCCATCTGCTAATTTGGAAAAAACCCTTAAGCTGCTTGCTCGTATTCCCACTATTATTGCAACCGATTACCGTTACCGTCATGGACTAGAACGAATCCCTCCAAACCAGGATTTGGGGTTTGTAGAAAATTTTTTCAATATGTGTTTTGGCGAAATTCCTGAACAGCCCTTGTTACACTGTTTCGATATTTGCTTGATTTTATATGCTGAGCTTGGAGTTACTCCATCCACCTTTACTAGTCGAGCAGTCGCTTCTAGTTTGTCCGACATTTACAGCGCAGTCACAGCGGCCATGGGCTCTTTAAAAGGCACCCTCCATGGCGGAGCTAACGCTGCAGTTATGCGTATGCTTTTGGAAATTGGTGATCCAGAAAAAGTTCAGCCTTGGGTTGAAAATGCTCTTGCCAATAAGCAGACCATTTTTGGTTTTGGTCACCGGGTCTATAAACGAGGTGATCCTCGGGTACCCACATTGTATCCAGCCTTGCTTGAGCTAGCTCGACTTAAAAATGGACAGAATTGGATAGAAATTCAAGAGCTTCTAGCCGAAGCCATGCAAACACACCGCAACCTACGTCCTAATTTAGATTTTTTAACGGGACTAGCATATTATTTAATGGGTTTTGATATTGATTTATTTACACCTATTTTTGCCATGAGCCGAATAACAGGCTGGTCAGCTCATATCATGGAACAACTCGCCTCTAATAAACTCATTCGACCTATGAGTGCCTATATAGGACCTGCGCACCGATCTATAGCAAATAAATCTCACCTTTCAGCAATACGTTGAAGAAAGTGGTTGGTGCATGTTGAGCACCAGTGCGTGAAAAATTTCTCTCATAGCAACCCTTACTCTAATTTGTCATTATAAGTCAGTTAATCGCTATAAAACCCGAAGTGGATATAAGAACGCGGCCACCAATAACCATACCACGGACCCCAATGCCTGCCATATCGCCAGGGCCAATGTCTATACCATGGATCTCTATACCCGTAGTTTAATGACGAATACCAGGGTTTAGAATACTGTGGCGTATAACTGTAGCAACGGCCTTCATAGACATAATGGCAGTGCGAATTGTGACTGTAATGGGGAGAGGTAAAAGTATCTTGAGCTTGAACCTCACCTTCTCCCCACATGTAGATAGCTTCAGCTTTCACTAACGGTAATGTAGACGGTTCCTCGGCGACAACCCGTTGGGCTAAAGTAGCCACTGTTCCCGCCACCGTGATTTCTCGATCCTTAGCATAGGTTACTGTATCAAAGGGAATGCTTGCCTGCACCAAAAAAGAGCCTAACGGAGCTGTATTGGTTTGCGGTCGGCCTTTGTTGTTTAGCTCGTATGCAAGTACTTGAACAAGGGTAAAACCTTTTTCATTATGCAATGAGCGAATAATACCACCCCATCGTACCTGAGTCCCCAGGTAGGTATAGCTACTATTAGTAGCATTGATTACCTGAATGAGCTGCACATTCCGATTAGGTGCCTGCCGAATAGGTTTCGGAATGTCCAACGAGTTTTGGTCATCGATCTCGATGACTTTTGGTGAGTTATGTAATGGCAATTTTTGCAGGGAGGAGACATGAGTTGATGTCAAATTGGATTCCGGTTCGGCAACGGGCGGCGGACTACTGGTACAGCTTATAGTGAGTAGGACGACAAGCCATAAAGTACTCTTAAACTTCATTGTTTCGCCTGCATCAGCGATAGACCGCTGTACAAATATATAGTTACTTACATTTCCCGTCGGCCAGAAAAAGCATGGGACAAAGTACCCCTATCGATATATTCTAACTCGCCACCGACTGGCACGCCATGAGCAATTCTTGTCGTTCGAATGGTACGCTCCCGCGCTAAATCCGCAATATAATAAGCGGTTGCATTTCCCTCTACTGTAGGGTTAGTAGCTACAATCACCTCTTGTACTTCACCCTGGTCTAAACGTGCTTCCAATTCCTCCAACCCTAATTGAGCGGGTCCTATACCATCTAGGGGTGATAAATGTCCCATTAATACAAAATAGTTCCCCTGATAACCCGTCGCCTGCTCCACTGCAGCCAGGTCCGCAGGAGTCTCTACTATACAGAGTATAGAACGGTTACGAGCCGGATCAGCACATCGGTTACATAACTCAGTTTCGCTTAAATCACGACATGAATGACAACGTCTAATGCCTGCCAAAGCAGATTGCAGAGCCTTTGCTAATTGTTCCCCTCCATGCCGGTCACGTTCTAATATATGAAAGGCCAAGCGTTGAGCCGATTTACGGCCAACACCTGGCAAACATTGTAAAGCTTCAATAAGCTGATTTAGCAAATGGACATGAGTCATTAGAAAGGTAGCTTAAAATCACTACCCATCGGCAAACCCATACCGCCAGCCATGTTAGAAAATTTTTCTTGAACAGCCTTTTCTACGCGATGGGCAGCATCGTTAATTGCGGCTGCCAGGAGATCTTCTAATATCTCTTTTTCATCATTAAGAAGACTGTCATCAATACTCACGCGGCGTGCTTCATGACGGCCATTCATGACTACTTTAACTAGCCCAGCGCCGGCTTCACCTGTCACTTCCAAATGACCCATTTCCTCCTGCGCTTTTTGCAGGTTTTCCTGCATTTTTTGGGCTTGTTTCATCAAATTACCTAAGTTGCCTTTCATATTCTCTACACCCTGAGTTATCGCTGAAAATTAGCGGAACTTACACAAAAATATCAATCTTCGGGTCTAATAGAATTCTGCTTTAACTGAGCGCCAAATGTTTCGCAAAGCGCCTGAACATTGGGGTCCTGGGAAATTGATGCCATAGCAACTTGTTGATGCTCTGCCTGGCGCTGGGCTTCTTGCTGAGCCGGGGTTTTAGCAGTAGGCTCAGCGATGGAAATTTTAAGCTCTATGGGTTGACTATAATATACTGCTAACGAAGCACGCAGACGTTCTTCTGTGTTCTTAGTGCGCATTTGAGCATAACTCGGTTCCAGCCGTAGATGTAACCTATTGCCTTCGCGATTTTCTAATAAACAATTTAAAGCCAGTTGATGAACCATTCCTTTTAAATTTAGCGCTTTTACTGTTGTGTTCCAATCAGTGGCACAAGAAGCAACATCCACAGGCTGCACCAAATTATGGTGATCGGGTGAGAAACCAACTTTAGGAGCAGCGGACTCCGACGCCTCCCTGGTACGGTGTTGCGCAGCAGATTGCTCGTTAGATAACGGGGGTAGCGGAAAAATGTTTGTTCCTGCTGCTGCTGGACGAAAACACAGCATACGCAACAACACCATCTCAAACCCTCCACGTGGATCGGGCGATAGTGGCAAATCACGACGTCCTAGCAAGGCAATCTGATAAAACAACTGAATATCTTCAGACGTTATGGCTATAGCTAGTTGAGCGACGGCATCAGGATCCGCCAGGCTATCATCGGTCGCTTCAGGAATAAGCTGCTGTAAAGCAATACGGTGTAATAAGGACATAAATTCATCGAGTAGCGCTGAATAATCTGGCGCTATTTGATCGAGAGTGGCGACTGTGTCTAATAGACGAGCAGCATCTTTGGCAGCAAGTGCTTCTAATAGATGGATGACATGACACTGATCAATGCTCCCGAGCATGTCCCCCACATCCTCAAGCCGTACTTGTCCATCGCCAAAAACAATCGCTTGATCTAGCAAACTCAAAGCGTCACGCATACTTCCATCGCTTGCTCGCGCCAATCGAGCGAGGGCGGCGGTTTCTGCCATAATACCTTCATTTTCAGCAATAGTAGCAAGGTGCGCCAGAATTAGAGAGTTTGGCAAACGCTTTAAACTAAATTGTAAACAACGAGACAGGACGGTTACCGGTATACGTTGAGGATCAGTGGTAGCCAGCATAAATTTTATATGATCCGGCGGCTCCTCCAGGGTTTTTAACAACGCGTTAAAGCTACTTTTGGAGAACATATGAACTTCGTCGATCAGGTAAACCTTGTAACGACCGTGGGACGGTAAATAGGGCACGTTTTCCAGCAACTCTCGTGTATCATCCACACCGGTGCGGGATGCCGCATCTACTTCAAGTAAATCTACGAAACGACCTTCATCGATTTCTAGACAAGCTGGGCAGACGCCACAGGGCGTCGCAGTAATTCCCTCGCGGCAATTTAAAGACTTGGCAAGAATACGGGCAATCGTTGTTTTTCCCACGCCCCGTGTACCCGTGAATAAAAAAGCGTGATGTAGACGGCGACTATTCAAAGCATTAACTAAAGCCCGCACCACATGCTCTTGACCCACCATTTCTTGAAAGGTACGAGGGCGCCATTTTCGTGCTAAAACCCGATAACTCATAAGGTGCTTCGAAAGGCGTTCTGGGCTCGTTAGTAGAATAGCAATCCGTAAAAGAGGCGGCGACCTATATCAGCCACACCCCGGCGCCCGATTCTACTGCTGCCGCTGCTCCCTTCCGGGCCTGACGGGGTTCACAGCGCATCGTCGC
>CAZGON010000025.1:25899-27533 GCA_964527085.1 uncultured Candidatus Competibacteraceae bacterium | reverse complement strand
TTACTGGAGACACAGCCTATCACAGGATAATTATCCAGAACTGACGTTAAAGTAGCAAAGAGTATACTTCTATGAAGAACTTCGATAGAAAAGTCGCCCTTGTAACCGGCGGACGCACTGGTATCGGTCGCGCGACAGCACGCATTTTGGCTGAACAAGGTGCGACGGTTGCAATCGGTGTGCGAAAAGATGGTGACGGTGTTGACACGTTGGACGAAGTCGAAGCTGCCGGCGGCAAAGGCATACTCGTCAAAATCGACATTGCCGATGAGTCGCAGATCGACGACGGCATTGCGTCGATCATCGATAAGTTCGGCAGACTCGACGTCCTTGTCACTAATGCTGGCATTGAACAACCCGACACGGTCGTAATCGGTGATATCAAACGATCCGATATGCAGCGCATCTTCGACATAAATTTGCGTGGTACCTGGCTGTGCTGCCAGGCCGCCATGCCCCACCTGCATTCTTCCAAAGGCTCGATCTGCTTGGTGTCTTCTCTCTGGGGAACACTTGGAGGCGCTGGACTGTCGGCTTATTCCGCTACCAAGGGAGGCGTCCACGCAATGACCAGGGCATTGGCCGTCGAAAACGGCCCTGCGGACGTTCGCGTCAACTGCGTCGCGCCGGGCGCGATCAAAACACCCATGCTGGATCGCGTGATGGCAGGCGGCTTTCCTTTTGACGTTGAGGCAAACATTCCCCTGCAAAAATTGGGAGAAGCAGACGAAGTAGCCGATGCGATCGTGTGGGTGTGTTCGCCGGGCGCACGATATGTTACTGGCCAAGTCATCGGCGTGGACGGTGGTATCACAATCAAAATGTCAACTTGCGGATAGGCGCCATCACCATGAAACAAGAAAAAATCTTGGTGATACTTCGCACGGTCATGCCTCTCGATATTAAGGCGATTGAAGCGCTTGAAGCACCCGAAGCGGAGCGAGTCTGGGAGCTTTACCAAAATGGCGTGCTGGAAGAAATCTACTTAGCAGAGAACAAATCCGCCGCCTACATTATGCTTCGTGTGAGGTCTTTCGAAGACGCACAATCGGCCATTCAGAGTCTGCCCATGGTGAAGGCTAAAACGCTGGACCCGTCATATGTCGTGCTGACAGCCTGGCCGGAAATGACACGGATGCTGAACGAGCGAGGACGCAACACGCCAGAATGGTCACCGTCGCGCTAATCCCTCGAACTGGAAATGAATTTATCATGAATAATACACCCGATACGCGAGATATCGTCAACCGCGCACTAAGAGCCTTCTCAAAGGCAATGCAGGGAGGAGATTGGGAAGCCTATTTCGATCATTTCTCCAACGACATTGTCTATTGGTGTCCTGTTCCTGGGCCTTTCAATGGAAAGAACGAGGGAAAGGATCGCTTCAGGGCTTTCTACAAGGAAATGGCCCCTCAACTCGATTTTGTGATCGAGGCTCCTCACACACTCATCGTTGATGGCGCTATTGCATCTGCTGAATATATGGAAAGCGGCAAGATGAACGGTGAACCTGCGTCTAACCGTGTTTGCATGTCATATCGGGTTGAGGATGGGGTCATCATCGAAGCACGCGAATACATTGGCGATCTTACAAACGGACAAGAGTGATCATAATTCGTTTCCTGCAATAGAAG
>CAZGON010000025.1:25046-25884 GCA_964527085.1 uncultured Candidatus Competibacteraceae bacterium | reverse complement strand
CCTTCGTCAACGGGTTGGACGGTTGGTCCGCAAGACCTTAGGGTTTTCCAAACAGCTAAAGAGCCACATCGGCGCTACCTAGTATTTCATCCATCATTACAACGCCACTAAATCATTACCTTTTTAGGACTACCAACTTTAGAAGATCATCGTAGCGTCCCCTGCCCTTTTTCATATTAACTAACGTTACGCACGAGCAGGACTTGGCAAAGCTCGTGAAAAAAGGTGTCGATGGCCTGGACGGCCATCGTCAAGCCCACAGGGATGTGTTCTCGGGGTGTCCTCTGGAACGAGCTGCGTAGGTCCCTGCAAGAGAAAAGTATAAGCAGGGACTATATACGCACTAAGCCTAAGCGGCTAGCGGCTGGGGAGAATGAACAAAACACTTCTTAGGACAGACCCGCGCACAGGCTTCACACCCGACACAATCCATGGCATTGCTCAGTTTCATATAGGAATTGTCGCTGTCGTCGTCGTCATCGTAATCATCATCATAATCATCGTCATCGTCCAAATCGACTTCATCCACCGCCCGCTGCACCATTTCAAAGACGTCTCTGGGACAAACCTTGAAGCAACGACCACAACCGATGCACTTGTCTTCTTTTAGTTCGATAACAAACTGAGGCACCCATTTGGTACCACCACGGGTAACACCGGTTATTGCATTTTCCATATCCATTTTATTTACCTCTTTGGTTGCCGTTAAAGATAACTTGCATTGAATTCCGTTCTTTCCAAATTTGCGAACGAAACTTGACTACAATTCGGCTACATGGGAATGTTCTTTGATAAGTTTGAGGGCGGCACTGACTTTTTTATCGCCTTCTTCTTGCAG
>CAZGON010000025.1:17494-25036 GCA_964527085.1 uncultured Candidatus Competibacteraceae bacterium | reverse complement strand
CGGAAAACCAAACCGATGGACATCTCGGAGACTGCGATCCAGCACCACTAATCGGCCCACGGTGATGATAACCCGACCAAATCCCTCATAGGTGAGATTGACCAGGGGTACGGCCATCAAACCGGAGCCTTGCTCAATGAGGGTTGCAATGGCGTTGTGAAAGGCTTTTACCCGAGAGATAATCTCTTCGTCGGGGTCGCCTACGATGGGAATCTCGCGTTTACGTTCTTTGGTGAGAATAAAAGGGTCCAGGAGCTGGGCCGAGGAATATTGGTCATACTGGCCGTAGCTATCCAGCGCGCGCATCTGCTTGACCATTGCCTTCATTAATTCGGTCTCTAGCAGTGGCTCGTTTTCGATCAACACGGAGTCTGTCATAGTCGTTATTTCTCTTTACCAGGCACTTACGCAGCTCGTTCCAGAAGACGCCGTAAATACGTCCATGTAGGCTTGACGACGGCCGTCCAGGCCGCCAACACTTCTTGCACAAGCTACGCAAGCCCTGCTTTTGCATAAGTCATGTTTACGTTACTCTTGCCAGCCCTCTGCTTCCATGGCATCAAACCGTTTTGCATCGGAAGATCCCTGCCGTTTGCTGGTCTTTGCTAACCAGGATGAGGAGTCTGTCTCCAGCTCTCCCTTGAAATCCCGCAGCAGTTGCTCGATAGCAGTATTTTCATCGACACGGATGGGTTGAATGCCGTGGGCAATCAGCTGGCGAATAGCGGAGCCGCCGACTGCTTGGCAATACACCGCTGCACAGCCCTTTAGAAGTTCAAGCTTGCCAGCTAACTTAGCTTCGTGACCATCTTGGGATAACTCGCCAAATTCGGCAATTTCAACCAAGGCTGTCTGTTCTTGACTTACCGAATAGATCACAAAGGTCTGGGCCGAACCAAAATGTTGGTTAACGTGCTTTCTATCGGTAGTTGCAAAGGCTACCTTGAGAGTTGGGTTCATGGGCGTTTTCTCAGTGCTGTCTGCCACTATCCGCAAATGCCTTTGCAGTGTCATGGTTTGCTACCTCTTGCGGATACTTTTGGGAATAACGGGAATAATAGGGTTGGATCTCATGGTGGTTGGAGTCTAGCAATAGATTAGCCAGGTCAAACAGGGTCTGGCGGGTGCCTCGATAACCGATCCAAGTACGCTGATAGGCGCCGATTTGGTCATATAAGGGAAAACCTGCATGTACATGGGGTAAACCCAAACGTTTTACAGATTGCGTCGCATGAGAGCTACCAATCACTACTTCAGCCTTGTGATTTTTAGCAAGCTGCTCGAGATCTTCTAAATCGCCGATTTTAACTTGCGCCACCGGTACCTGTTCTAAGATTGCTGCGCGACTCGACGCCACAGCGGCCACCACCTCGGCCCCCATCTCCTCTAGTAAATGACCAAAGGCATTGATCAAATCAGGATCAGCGGCAATAGCAAAGCGGGCCTGACCCAGCATAAAGTGGGTATCTAGCATAGTGTCTTGCAGCTGCGACCGGTGTCTTTCCAAACGAGCCGGTACTCGACTACCAGAAATTCCAGCCAGGGCCATCACCAGATCATCGGTGGCTTTTAGCCCCATTAGGTGCTCAAACCGATGATCGGGAACGCCGGTGCGCTCAATGAGCAGATCTGCCGCCCTATACAGAGAAGCGCCCACCACCAAGGTTGCCGCCGCATCGCCTAACGTCGCAAAGGCGGAAATAGGCGTACCACCATTAGTCACTGGACTAAAATCATCACCGGTTAAGTGCCCATCCAGGGAATCGGAAATATCGGGAACCATGACCGGGTGCAAACCAAAGCTTTCGATGATGTCCTTTAAGGTTTCCAGGTCTCCAGGCGTGAGCAACGAGCCACACAGCACATTAATCTGGCGCGGCCGCCGTCCAGGACGGGTGGTGCGGGCGTCTGCTGCAGGCACCCAGGTATCAATCATGGCCTGTACTGCGGCACTAAAACCGGATTCCATACAACCTTCAAAGTCGGGAGTGCTGACCACTACAATCTTTACAGCCTGAAACTCTGGGTATTGTTGCCGAAAGTTTTTAATAACCCAATTAACATCAGCCCCCTGAACTTCCGAAATACCCGTGGTCATCACCCCTACCACCGCGGGTTTCGCTTTCTCACAAACGGTTTTAAGACCTTCCATGAGATTATCGTCGGCGCCCATAATACTAGACACCTGATCCATGGCTGTGGTCTGTAGGGGAACCGGCTCGCGAAAATGACGTACAAAAAACACTTTGGCAAAGGCCGTACAACCCTGAGAGCCGTGCAGCATGGGCATGGCGCGATCAAGCCCCAATAACGCCAGGGTTGCCCCGGCCGGTTGGCTAGTTTTTAAAGGGTTGACGGATAATGCTTTAGCGCGCTTGATGACCTCAGCCATGGGCGGTCTCGGCAACCCAGGGCGCCGGTTTGCGCACCGCATCCCAAACGGGACTTTCTAGCGTCAGAGCCAACTGTCGAGCCAACTCCAACATACCTTGGTAACCGGCATAGCCAAATTCACGTTCTTGATTGATATCCAGAAACGGTAGCCGCGCCTTGAGGGCGGTATACATATTGCGGCCCCCGGCAACCAGCAGATCGGCGCGGTACTCTCGAGCGGTATCCAGCAACACCCGTGGGCTGCCTTCTTCAATCATCTTGGCGTCTTCACCCATCAACTCCCGAATCCGCGCTTTGTCCTCTTCGGTAGATTTCTTGGTGCCCGTGGCAACCACTTCTAAACCCAAATCTTGCAGGGCCGAAACTATCGACCAAGATTTTACACCACCCGTATACAGCAATACCCGTTTCCCCATCAACCGCTGCCGCCAGGGTTCCAAAGCGGCTCTGATGCGAGCTTCCTCGCGAGTGATAAGCGCCTCAGTACGGGCACTGAGGGCGGGGTCATTGATACAGTCCGCGAAACCACGCAAGGCATTAGAGGTATCTGTAATACCGTAAAAACTGCCTTCAAACCACGGAATTCCGTACTGCTCTTGCAGCTTACGGGCCACGTTAAGGGTCGCCTTGGAGCACACCACCATGCTCACGTTAGCGCGGTGCATGGTCTGTACTTCCCGGTAGCGGGTATCACCGGATAAGGCACACAAAAGCCGCAAGCCCAATTCATCAAACAAGGGCATCACATGCCACATCTCACCGGCGATATTGTATTCACCGATCAAATTAATATCGTGAACCTGGATATCCGGTCGAGCCGGGTCGACAGGTGGAGGCTCCGGTTCCCGGGTGCCCACCACATGTTTTAGCATGGTTTCCCCAGCGATCCGATTACCAAGGTTTTTGGTACCATAAAAACCCGCCGCATCGATAGGTACGACTGGCACACTCCAGCGGGTTTCTGCGGCTTTACAGACGGCGCTGATGTCGTCGCCGGTGAGCGCTGGCACACAGGTATTGTAAACAAAGACGGCGGCGGGCGAGTACCCATCGATGGCCTGTTTAATGGCGTGAAATAGGCGTTTTTCGCCGCGCCCCATGATGATGTCTTGTTCATTTAAATCGGTGGTCATACCGATGCGAAACAGGGTCGGACCGGTTGAACGAGTGCCCCGATTGTCCCAGGAGTTACCCGCACAGGCAATAGGACCGTGAACGATATGGGCCACATCGGCAATGGGTAGCAGACCAATCTGAGCGCCATCAAAGGCACAGCCACCTGCAGTAGCCCCTGGTTTGAGCTTTGCACAACCCGACTTTGATTTGTCGTTGTGGGCACAGGCCGGTTCATTCAGTAAGGCAGCAATATCGCTAGCTTTCATAAAGACCTCATAACGTACACGAGCACACCGCTACCGAAGACTAACGAAGGGTGCGGCAAAATGGGAAATAGCTAGTTTGCCACTGCCGCGGCTTCTAACAACTCAGACTTAATCAGTTCGACCCACTCTTCTACGCGCTCTTCGGTCATATCGGCCTGATTGTCTTGATCAATGACCAAGCCGACAAATTCGTCATTGACCACAGCTTTAGATTTTTCATACTCATAATCATCGGTGGGCCAAGCGCCAATCGGACTGGCGCCGAGTTTTTTGAGACGCTTATAAACCATACCTAACGCATCGACGAATTCGTCGGGGTAACCTGCCTGGTCTCCCAAACCGAACAGAGCCACCACCTTAGTGGAGAAATCCACTGATTCTAATTGCGGCAAAAAGGCTTCTAAAGTCTCGGGCAGTTCACCATCGCCTAAGGTGGGTGTGCCGATGATCAGGGCATCATAGCCCTGCACGTCTTCCGCAGTGGCCTTTTTCACATTGTATAGCGTGACTTCAGCTTCTTCAGCGAACTGCTTTTTAATCATCTTGGAAATTTTGCGGGTATTGCCGGTATCAGTTGCGTAAAAAAGACCAATTTTCGCCATGATTGTGTTTCCTCTTACTCTTTAAATACACTCGCTTAATTAATTAAGGACTTACGTGGCTCGTGAAAGAGGTGTCGACGGCCTGGATGGCCGTCGTCAAGCCTACAAGGAAGTATTCACGGCGTCCTCTGGAACGAGCTACGTAAGTCCTGAACAGCTTTTTCACTCGACTATTTCCGCCAGTACTAGACCGGTCGCCACGTTTGGATCATTAGTAAGCTGTAAACAGTGTTGACGGGCATCGACTAAATAAATATTAAAATTTTCTCGTTCTTGGATCGGATCGACTGTGGTGACATCGTCATCCATACAATAGGTAAAGTGCATACCCGGATAGTCAGCACGCAAACCAGAGACAGTCACATCGCTCAGACCCTTAGCTTCTACAAAATGGGTAATCTCAACCAGCTGTTGTTGGGAAATCATAAAGCTACTCCAGCGCTCGGGACAGGTCTTTTTTGCCCATCACCCTGCAGGATCTTGGCAAGCCATGGGGCTGGTCGATCCCCTAAGGCCTGCTGCAACTCAGGCAAAAATTCAGAAATCTCTATTTCCTGGGGGTGCTTGAGAGGATACACCCCCGCATTGATCACTTTGGCGGCTGGCGGACCACCGATAGATACCACATACAGGATATGGCAATCGTCGATGAGACTGACCCGATAAGCATTTTTTTCGTCTTTGATAGCCGTTTCAGGTTCTTCCACCGGACGCAAATCGATAAGTCGGGCTTGGTCTTTGGACAGCTGGTAAATCAAAAATTGTTTACAGGAACCAAAATGACCGTTGAGGCGCTCACCACTGTTAGAGGCGAAGGCCACCCGAAGCGATCCCGGTATATCACCGTCTTTATAAGGCTGCGGTTGCGGCAGATCAGCATCCAAGTCTCCCTGCTCACCCTTGAGATAGCGCACGGCTTGCTTGAGGTAAACCATGTCAACATCAGAAAACTCACCCTCTAGGGCATTTTTCAGCGACTTGACCGTTACCGTTTCCAATTTCAGTTCATGAATAGGTAATCCCAGCAAGTCCACCAATACTGCCATTAAGCGCGCAGGCGTCGTATCAGGGAGCGCTCGAGCCGCCAGTCCAATACGCAACGCCAAGGTTTTGGAAAAGGCTTGGTCGCTATTCATAACCGTTTAGCTCTCACGGTAATGGGTAACTTGGGCGGCTCTTTAAACGGTTCTAAATAAAAACGCGAGCCATCAGACAACTGCAACTCACCACCCCAGCTACCCGGCCCTTCATGCTCTAAAGACACCACCGTCTCTTCCAAATCTTTTTTGGCCACATAAAACACCAGCTCACCGGCGTCGTTGTGGCGCAGCATCACGTTGGGCATAATGATTATCCTATTGATTCTGCATTCTTTTCGATTTTATCAGTACGCTGGTCGCCTTAACCATAAAGCGTTACCCAGGAAAGAGCGTTAACCCCCTTCCTGGGCATACTGAAGGGAAAAGGTTAAAGCGAAAAATCAGCGCACCAAGTCGAAAGCATAGTCAGTTTCACCTAATTCCATGGTTTCTTCATCAAGACGCTCCATAATGCCGTTGACCAGCGATTTAAGAATATACATGGCGCCTTCATAACCCAGGGTAGTTTCCTGATGCAGATGATGACGATCCAAAATGGGGAAGCCGATCCTAATCAGTGGCACCTCAAACTCTTTACCCTTATGTAAGGTATCCCGCTGAATAAATTTGCCATAGGAATTGCCAATCATAAAATCCGGTTTGTCGCTAAACACCAGGGAGCGCATATGCCACAGATCTTTACCCACATGGACTTCAGCCTGTTGACCGTAGGGAGATTCCTTGAGGGTTTTAGTCATCATTTTGCCCCAACGCTTGTTAGCATTGTGGCAAAGCACATGCAGGGGTTCGGCGCCTAATTCCATCAAAAACAGAGACATGCCATAGACAAAATCCGGGTCGCCCCAGAGAGAATAGCGCTTACCATGAATCCAAGTATGAGAGTCGGTCATCATATCCACCAACCGACCCCGTTCTTTCTCTAAGGATTCAGGAATAGGCTTACCGGTCAACTCGGAAACCTTCATCAAAAAGGCATCGGTAGCACCAAGACCCATGGGAATATTTAAATCAGGAAGCTCGTGTTTCCAAGTCTCTTTGATATATTTTTTGGTTTTATTCAACTGCTGAGGCTGTAGCAGCAACGTGGTTATGGCATTAGGAGAATCTTTTAGCTCATCCTGGGTGGTGCCTCCCGCGTACATGCGAAACTCGCCGTCGGTGGGCGTATCCAAAATTTCTTCAGGATCGCTCAAGAAACTGTACTTGACATCCATCTCCTGGAGCATCCGTTTGATGACCCGAAAATTTCCCAGATAAGTCTCAAAACCGGGAATAATATTGAGCTTGCCGTTTTTGCCGGGTTCCTTATCGTCCATGTGTTTGAAGGTGAAATAACGCAGGAAACCTTCCATCATGTTATCCCACCCGGTGGTGTGGCTACCCACAAAACTGGGGGTATGGGCATAGGGGGTAGGATAATCTTCAGGCACGCGACCGTCTTTTTTAGCATTACCGATAAAGGCGTTTAAATCATCACCGATAACTTCCGCCATACAGGTGGTGGAAACCGCCATCATCTCCGGCTTATACATCGCCTTAGCGTTTTCCAACCCTTCAAACATATTTTTTTGACCACCGAACACCGCCGCATCTTCGGTCATGGAGTCGGAGACGGTGGCAATCGGTTCCCGAAAATGACGGTTAAAATAGGTGCGAAAATACGCCACGCAACCCTGGGAACCATGTACATAGGGCAATGTTTTATGGAATCCTAAAGCGCATAGTACAGCGCCCAAGGGCTGACAGGTTTTAGCGGGATTGACGGTTAGCGCCTGACGCTGGAAATTGAGTACTTTATATTCTTCCGTGGTGGTCCAATGGAATACTTCCTCAATCTTCTCAGGGGTGTCAGCTTCTTCAAAGGCGCGTTTGCGAGCAAACGTATCTTGATAATTCTGATCCTCAAAGAGAGGATAACCTTGTTTAATATTTTCGACGTCTTGGGTCATTGCAAAATCCTCATCCGCGTCACTAATCCGTGAACAACGAAGCAGGTGGTAATCACTTTAATCATCCGGGTTGGACAGGACTTGCGTAGCTCGTGAAAGAGGTGTCGACGGCCTG
>CAZGON010000025.1:8446-17482 GCA_964527085.1 uncultured Candidatus Competibacteraceae bacterium | reverse complement strand
CTTTCTCCCCGGCAGCAGGCGGCGCTGAACGTTTCCAGGGAGCTTTGATATTTTGCCAGCAGGGATTGTTGATGGTCATATCCATATCCCGAGCGAAGATGGCAAAACCATCGTAACCATGATAGGGGCCGGAATAATCCCAGGAGTGCATTTGACGGAAAGGCAGACCCATTTTGTGGAAGACGTACTTTTCTTTAATGCCTGAGCCAATCAAATCCGGTCTTAACTTTTCGGCAAACTCTTCTAGTTCAAAGCTGGTGGCATCGTCAAAGATCAAGGCACCGTCTTGCACTTGCTTAAAGGTACGATCATAGTCATCGTTATGGGCAAACTCATAACCCGCGCCGATCACTTCCATGCCTAAATCTTCATAGGCGCCGATGGCATGGCGAGGACGTAATCCACCCACAAACAGCATGATCCGCTTGCCTTCAAGGCGGGGACGGTATTTAGCGATAATGGCATCCATCTCTGCCTGGTGGGCAGCGATAACCTTTTCCGCATTTTCCTGAATGCTTTCATCAAACCGGGAAGCGATCTTACGCAGGCTTTCGGCAATCTTGGTGGGACCAAAGAAATTATATTCCAACCAAGGAATACCGTATTTCTCCTCCAAATGCCGACTGATATAGTTCATGGAACGATAGCAGTGGAGCAGATTAAGTTTGACCTTAGGGGTCATTTCAAACTCAGGGATACTGCCGTCACCGGACCACTGGGCGACCACCCGCAGACCTAGTTCTTCCATCATTACTCGTGAGGCCCAGGCATCACCGCCGATGTTATAGTCACCGGTGATGGCCACATCATAGGGTGTGCCCTCAAAGCTATCGTCACCGTCCCGATTGGAGAGTACCCAATCCCGCAACGAGTCATTGGCCACATGGTGACCTAAGGACTGGGAGACCCCTCGGAACCCTTCGCACCGCACGGGCACCACGGGTTTTTCCATTTCTTTGGCTTTTTTCTTGGCGACTGCCTCGATATCGTCGCCGATCAGACCCACTGGGCACTCCGATTGAATCGAAACAGCCTTAGCTAACGGGAAAAGCATGTCGATCTCGCCGATCAATTTGTCCAGCTTTTTGTCACCGCCGAACACGATATCCTTTTCTTGGAAATCAGAGGTAAAATTCATATCGACAAAGGTGTTGACGCCACTGTAACCAGTGGTGTAATTACGCCGTCCGGCGCGGGAGAACTGACCGCAACCGATAGGACCGTGGGAGATATTCACGACATCTTTAACCGGTCCCCAGACCACACCCTTAGAACCTGCATAGGCACAACCCCGCGCCGTCATCACACCGGGCAGAGCTTTTTTGTTGGCAACAATACATTTGTTAGACTTTTCCAGCGTCGGATCATTTGCCATCAAATGTTGAGCACGCTGTTTACCGGTTTCTTCTGGATACACTTCCAACACTTCTTGGATAAGTTTTTCCGACTCTTCACGATTCATAGTCATGGTGCAATTCCCCTTAAGTTAGACACTAGCGCCTAATGCTGCTTCTTGCTCTGCGGTCAAGCCGACGGATGGATCGTCTTCCGCCAAGAGGCCAAACTCCATCAGCATCTCTTCTAGTTCATCCATGGTGATGGGGGTCGGAATGACAAACTTCTTGTTGTCGACAATTTTTCTGGCCAAGGTACGATATTCTTCAGCTTGATTGCTCTTGGGGTCATATTCGATGACGGTCATGCGACGAATTTCGGCTCGCTGCACCACGTTATCCCGGGGTACAAAGTGAATCATTTGAGTACCGAGCTTTGCCGCCAGCGCTTCAATCAACTCGTCTTCACGGTCGGTTTTACGGGAATTACAAATCAGTCCTGCCAGACGCACACTGCCGGAATTGGCATATTTCACAATACCCTTAGCGATGTTATTGGCAGCGTACATGGCCATGGCTTCACCGGACACCACGATATAGATTTCCTGAGCTTTGTTTTCCCGGATAGGCATGGCGAAACCACCACACACCACATCCCCGAGGACATCGTAAAAGACAAAGTCCAATTCATCTACATAAGCGCCTTCTTCTTCCAAGAAGTTAATGGCGGTGATGACGCCGCGGCCAGCGCAGCCGACACCGGGCTCTGGGCCACCGGATTCGACACAGCGAATATCGCCATAGCCGGGTTTGAGCACATCTTCCAGCTCTAAGTCTTCGACGCTACCGGCTTCCGCTGCCATTTGCATAATGGTGGCTTGTGCTTTGGCGTGCAAAATTAGGCGAGTGGAGTCAGCCTTTGGGTCACAACCGACGATCATGATTTTTTTACCGAGAGCGGCGAGCCCTGCCACTAAATTTTGTGTCGTTGTGGATTTACCAATTCCACCTTTCCCATAAATAGCACATTGACGTATAGTCATCTTCAATTGTCTCCTCATAGCGGACGCAGATTAGCACCGATACTAAGGCTTGCTCGCAAACCCTGTGCCAAGGTGGACAATATAGTTTAAGCTATTAATAAATAGTGATTTATTAGGTAATCATCGAGCAAAATAAACAGGTTGCATGTATGACAAAGGCTGCAATGACTTGTCTGGTTGATGACAATCCCCCCACACATAAACCATGGCCTCGCCTTCCTAAAACAGCGCGTTTACCCATCAACCGCTGCAACCTACCCCCGCTGGTATTAGGGAGCCTGTCTTTTCACCACCATCCCGTCCCTCTTCACCTGGACGGTGTTGCCCAAGTACATGCACGTTTTTTTCGGCTTTTACACAACATAGAGGATTCCAAAAAACGCGCCCACCATTTTATGGATTATATGACCGTCTACTTTCGTCTGGAGTCCTTGGCGGATGTGGGGTTAGCCAACAATCATGACGGACGACTCCGAGGCCGGGCGGATTATCTGCGCATGATGCGGGGCTGGGCCTTTGATCCTGACTATCGGGAAGGGGCTGTGCTTAAAGGTTGGGTGGAGTCGCGCTTCGGGTTACTGGCGCGTTATCATGGCGGTAGTCTACAAAACCCCTCTAGCGATACTTACATGCGTTATGTGGAGACCCGCAGCCAAGGACTCTACAATACCAATGCCTTAGAGGCGCAGCTAGATTTGCTGTATACCTATTGTCAATACGAACTGCACCGACAATTACCGGAACAGGCACACCTCACCCTTTACCGTGGCTTCAATCAACTGGGTGATAACGAGGTGTTAGCCAAAAACAGCCGCCAGCGCTGGATCGTCTTGCTAAACAATCTTAGTTCCTTTACCTCTTCCCCAGAACGGGCTGATGAATTTGGCGATCATATGCTTTGCACCCAAGTGCCGTTGAGCAAGGTTTTTTTCTATAACCGTATGTTACCGGGTTTGCTTAAAGGAGAAGACGAGTATGTAGTTATCGGCGGACTGTATGAGATTGAGCGACTTTCTTAATAAAATTTGAGCTAAAAAAATAGCGTGAACGGACAATTCTTTGTTGATGCATTCCGCCTGGCGGGGCCTTATATCAATGCTCACCGTGGTCGAACCTTTGTCATTTTGTTTGGGGGGGAAGCGGTGCTGGATACCCGTTTTGCCAGTCTTATCCATGACATCTCGCTGTTGCAAAGTTTTGGTATACGTTTGGTATTAGTCCACGGTGCTCGCCCTCAAATCGAGCAAAGTCTAAAGCGCTCAGGCAGCGCATTACGCTATGTTAACGGACTACGTATCACTGACACTGATGCTTTGGGGAAAGTTAAAGAGGCGGTTGGACGCACCCGTATCGGCATTGAAGCGCAACTATCCATGGGCTTGGCAAATTCCCCCATGCATGGTGCGCGTATCCGAGTGGTTTCAGGTAATTTTGTGACCGCGCGTCCGGTTGGTGTCCGGGATGGCATCGATTACTGTTTTACCGGTGAAGTGCGGCGTATTGACACCCAAGCGATTAAAACCTGGTTAGATCACGATGCCATGGTGCTCTTGTCACCCCTCGGTTATTCCTTGACCGGCGAAGTTTTTAATGTCGCCGCCGAGGAAGTCGCCGTGGCTGCCGCCACAGCGTTACAAGCCGATAAGTTATTACTCCTCTGCGAAACACCCACGCCCTTTGTCACCCATCAAGAAGAACCTTTGCGACAATTAAGCACCAGCGATGTCACCCACCTTTTGGCCGACCAATCTTATCTAGCCGAGGACAGCCGTCGTTACCTGCAATATGCCTTGCGGGCCTGTAGCAAAGGCGTGCGTCGCGTTCATCTTGTGGAGCGTAGTGTGGATGGCGCCCTCCTCCAAGAACTGTTTACCCGAGACGGCATCGGTACGTTGGTTGCCGCCGATATTTACGAGGATCTGCGCCCTGCCAGCATTGACGATGTAGGGGGAATTATAGAGCTTATTCGTCCTCTGGAAGCCGATGGAACCTTAGTGCGCCGAGATCGCGCCCAGTTAGAAATGGAAATCGAGCATTTTACTGTGGTGGAACGGGACGGCGCCATCATCGCCTGCGCCGCGCTGTATCCCTTCTTAGAGGAAAAGTTTGGCGAACTAGCCTGTGTCGCCGTCCATCCTAATTACCACAGTCGTGGCCGAGCCGACACCCTATTGCAATTTATCGAGCGCAAAGCCCTTAAACAAGGACTTAAGCAACTGTTTGTGCTTACCACTCGTGCTGCCCATTGGTTTCAAGAACGAGGTTTTGAACCTGCTGATATTGATGCTTTGCCGGTGACAAAGCAGTCTATGTATAACCTACAACGGCGTTCGAAAGTATTTATTAAAACGCTTATGAACAGTAACAACCAAAGAGCATGAAAGACTTTTAAATTGTTACCATTCTTGAAGATTGCTAGACACATCAGTGCACCATTTTGTTTAGGTGCGTAAAACGCACCCCACGAAAGCTGGGTGTTATGCCAAAATGTAATATATCTATCGTTGGAGCCAACATGAATGACCCCCGCACTCCAAGGCCAGAAACTGCTTTGCTTGATAAAATCCGTGCAAAGCGTGCCGAAATAGATGCATTTTTGCGAACGATGGAGCCGCGGAGTGAACGCCTCACCAACATCACAATCGTCTGCGGAGCGATTTCTGCAGCTTTAACGGCAGCACCTGCGTTAGGTGGCAGGCATATTACTGATTGGTTGACTGAAATATTTGGACTTACTCTACCGATTTGGCAATTGCTGTGCTTCGGGGCAATGATATGTTCCATTGCAGTAACAATTTCGACAAACTTATCCAAGTCGCAAGAAATAATATCAAAAATCATCAAGGCACAAGCTTGCGACGCGAAACTCGAGGGAATTGAAACCCTCGTCGAGATAGGCAGAGTTGATGTTGACAGTGCGTCAAACCAGTTTGTCAATGCGTTGACGGACATCACATTCATTTAGTGCTCACCAATAAAGGAAAACCATGAAAAAGACTGTATCGCTTAATACCGCAAAACTCGATTTTGATAAAAAACTGGATTTTTCCGCCTTTACCGCTATTACCGATTTTACCCGCTATGAAGACACAGATGCCGATAAAATACTGGAGCGAATACAGGAACAGGAGATCGTTATCACCAAAGAGATGCCTGTTCCAGAAGAAATCATAGATCAGTTTCCCGACTCTATAAAACTGATCTGCGAGGCGGGAACTGGCTTTAATAATATCGATATCAAAGCAGCCCGAGCAAAGCATATCGCTGTCTGTAATGTTCCTACTTACAGCACCGAAGCTGTGGCGACCTTGGCCATTACTTTTATTTTAAACATCAGCGCATCGTTGATTAAGCAACAGATCATGCTTTATGAAGGCAATTTCGATAACTTTACAAAACATCTCACTGTACCGCACTATGAGCTGCAAGGCAGAACGCTGGGTATTGTGGGCGGCGGAGCCATCGGACAGGCTACCATCAAACTCGCACTCCCCTTTGGACTCAATATTTTAGTTTACGACCCCTTTCCAAAAGAACTGAATGACAACCGGGTTCGCTATGCTTCCCTAGAAGAACTGCTAAAAAACAGTGATTTTATCTCCCTTCATTGCCCCCTTGTGCCAAAAACAAAGCATCTCATCAACCAAGAGACGCTAGCGCAAATGAAGCCAACCGCCCATATCATTAATACGTCTAGAGGCGGTCTGATCAACGAAGCAGATCTTGTTCAAGCGCTTAGGAAAGGTACTATTGCCGGCGCTGCTCTGGATGTGCAGGACCCCGAACCTCCCACATTAGATAATCCTCTCTTTGAGATGGAAAATGTCATCATGACGCCTCACATTGGTTGGAAACGCATCGAGTCACGCCAGCGGTTGGTGCAGCTCACCGCAGAGAATATTTTATCCTTTATAAAGGGTAAACCAGTGAACATCGTCAATTAGCTAAATTTTTTTAATAGCGGCAACTTCGCAACGGCTAATAGATGTGCGTTTTTTATATCAAGCCACTCAAAGCTATGTTTTTTAATGTTGTCAGCAAATCGTTCGATGTTTAACTTTAGTTTTCCTATCGATACCTTAATAAAAATTTCCCCCAGGGATGCTCGGCTAACAAATACAGTATCCGCCTTATCGACTAACATTCTTAACTCGTTTGGAAGTCTTGGACTGCCCATCTCCCACCACAACACAAAATGCGTATCAAGCAGCAATCTCACCCAAGGCTCTCCTTACTGTAAGGGGTTTTCCCAACGCGGATTAGCGAATCGGCCAAAGTCACTATCAATTGAGTGGTTGCTGCAACATTCTCTGGGATTGGGATGATCACCGTGGATACGGCGGCGGGACTCGCCGCTACTGGGAGTTTGAAATCGAGGATTAGCTTGAGAGGGAGCTGCTCTTGCGGCTTGCTTAGATGGGAACGGCTTTATTACTCGTCGTTGCTTTTGCAAGATCGCGATACTCGTTGAGCATACCAGCGACAAGAAAGTCCTCCCAAATCTGATAGGACGGCATACTGGGTAACGAGTTCTCAAATCCGGTAGTAATGTCCCATTCCAGCAAACTGAGCTCTAGGTATTCACGGGCAATGCTCTGGTCAGTCAGACACTCTGCACAGAGCTTGTGGCTGAAAGTTTCCATAATTTCAAAGTGCTGTGCGCCCAATTACTGGAGATAGATGCTAGCCTCCTCGGCCCAGCGATCGAACGGCAAAATCCAGGGAAAAACTTGTCTATTTAAATTGACAAAATCAATGTAGAGCGCCGGGATATTAGTGTTGGCGCAGGACAACTCGATCTTGCCGATGTCACTGCGGCGTTCAAACAGGACATCACATATCGTAGGGCGGATTGCCCGCAGGGTGATCCGCCAAATAGGATGCCAACAAGCAATCCAAACAATACCCCTATCGAGCCAATTCAATACCAAACAAAAGACCCTCGAACAGTTAGCAGTCTCACTCTAACTCCATTTATTGTCCCCATACGGCGGAACCTATTTCATGGTTTCGCCCTATGCCAGTTGCGATATAATGCGCGTAAGTTATTTTCATGTTTAATCTGGAGACCCACATGCGCGCAAAAGTAACCGAAGACGGGATTCTGGTGCCCAAACAATGGTTTGAAGGCATTAATGAGGTGGAAATTCGTAGAGAGCATGACATCATCCTCATTAAACCCATTACTGCAGCAGACCCTATTCTTTGCCTGGGTACCCAACCCGTTGAAGTGGATGTTGATGATGCTTCGCTCCATCATGACCTTTACCTCACCTAGATATGACCTCAGTCTTCCTCGACACCAGTTATCTGCTCGCACTTGAACTCTCCAACGATCAAAACCATCGAGCAGCCGTGCAGCATTGGCAGCAGGTTAGCAAAGACCTGCCACACCTTGTGACGACTTCTTATGTGTTCGATGAAGTCGTTACATTTTTCAACTGCCGGGGACACCACCGCAAAGCGGTTGAGGTTGGGAACATGCTCCTCCGCAGCCCTTCCAGTCAAATGATTCATGTTGATGAAAGATTGCTCCACGATGGCTGGCTCTATCTTGTTCAACATCAAGACAAAGACTACTCGCTCACCGATTGCATCTTGTTTGTCGTCATGCAAAGGCTTCAAATTGGCATAGCGTATACTTTCGATCATCACTTCGTTCAATCTGGATTTGTCAAACAACCATAAACTGCGAACACCTGCAACCGCCCATAATCCAGCATAAACCTCCATAAATATCGTAGGGCGGATGCCCGCAGGGTGATCCGCCAAATAGGACGCCGACAAGCAATCCAAACAATACCCCTATCGAGCCAATTCAATACCAAAAAAAAGACCCTCGAACAGTTAGTAGTCTGACTCTGACTCCATTTATTATCCCCATACGGCGGGTTATTCACCCGCGACGGCATCGGTACTTTAGTTGCCGCCGATACGTACGAGGGTCTGCGCCCTGCCAGCATTGATTTTGTAAATGGAACACCGGTGAATGCTGTCAATTAGAGGCAATGGAAATAGGCCAACAAATATTAAATTTTGCATCAGCTGTTAACCTCAGCGTACCTCTGGGAAGCTATTCGATTTCCTATGTCTTGGGGCAAAATGACGCAATCTACTCCATTTGGCTTAGAGAACCCTAACCCAATAGTTTAGACGTTTTTGCGCAATCACGAGTCGGCTACCATCTCACAGATGAGGCACGGCGTGATAAAGCCGCCATTGCCCAGGCGCTTACTGCCAAGGGACGTTTTATCCTGGCTACCAATGAGCCGGCTATCCAGATGCCTACAGATGCCCAGCCACTGGCCAACAACTATAGCGGCGCGTCGCTGCGTCGCTAACGCCTTAGCCGATTTGGTGAGAGCCTATTTACTAAGCAAGCGCGAAGCAAGGTTGCTCAAACGCCGATATGTATATGGAAGGCAAGGCTTTCTCGATTAATCTAGAAAGTTGAGTTTTTGCTTCAAGTACATTAAATTGCATGGTTATACCTAACTTAGCTAGATTAGCCAATGTACTATAAGAATCAGGCAGATAACATCAGCATGACCAAGCTAGCAGTCGCTAAGGCCATTTTAAAAGTTCAGGACTTACGCAAAAACAACTTGCGGAGCTTGTGAAAGAGTGAGCTTAGCTAACCTCAATGCAGCGGCGCTAGC
>CAZGON010000025.1:0-8436 GCA_964527085.1 uncultured Candidatus Competibacteraceae bacterium | reverse complement strand
TTGTCCGTTTCATCGCTAAACTTAACCCATCACCGATGGGTACTAAGCTTAAAACCACCCTATCGTCATGACGCACATGATCATTAAAAGCACGAATGGCCATTGTATCCGGATCGTTATTGGCGGGATCAGCCACATAACCGTACCAGAGCACATTATCCACGGCAATTAGGCCGCCTGGCCGTAATAACTGCAGCAACCGTTCGTAATAGAGAATATAGTTATCCTTGTCGGCATCTATAAAGGCAAAGTCAAAGGTATTGGCTTGACCTTCCATGAGCAAGCTATCTAAGGTTTCCAAAGCTGGTCCTAGACGGAGTTCGATCTTGTCAGCGACACCGGCGGTTTGCCAATAGCTTTGTGCTTTACTGGTCCATTCTTCATTGAGATCACAGGCGATGAGACGTCCCTGAGGAGGCAATGCTAAGGCCACCGACAAGGCGCTATAACCGGTAAAAACCCCCACCTCAATAGCGCGTCGCACCCCCATTATCTGGACCAGCAGCGCCATAAATTGGCCCTGTTCCGGCGCAATTTGCATATTGGCATGTGACATGCCCAGTGTTTCCAAACGCAATTGTTTGAGTATCTCAGTTTCCCTTAGAGAGACATCCAAAAAGTACTCATAGAGAGCAGGCGTCAAGTGAATGGTTTGATTACTCATTAACATATCCTCAAGGGGCAGTTCGCCTATAGTTAGCATTCATTGTATAAAATACTAATAAAGTTTCAGGAGACTTTACTTGAAAAACAAACAAGCTCCGCCTTTACGGGTCATCCAGCTTTCCGATACCCATATCCAATCCAAACGGGGCGGACAGTTGTGGAACGTGGACGTGGATGCCAACTTAACGGCGGTCATAGAACGCCTTAAAACCCAACACTGGCCAGTAGATCTGGTGTTGGTCACCGGTGATCTTGTGCAAGATGATGGGGCAGCTGCTTATCGACGATTTCATGAGCTTTTAGCACCCCTTGAAACGCCTGTTTACTGTTTACCGGGCAATCATGATGATCCGACTATACTTAGGCAAACTTTAGTCAATCATCCGGTGTACCACAGACGTCATGTTATTATCGGAAACTGGCAGTTTATTTTATTGGATTCTACCCTGAAGCACTCCTCCAGCGGCTATCTAGCAGAGTCTGAATTGCTGTTCCTTGACACTATGCTTGCTGCTTATTCCAGCCATTATACAATCTTGTGTTTACACCATCAGCCGATCTCTATTGGTAGTGCTTGGCTTGATACTATGACAGTCAGTAATAGCGCTGAGTTTTTTGCTGTGGTGGATCACCACCCTCAAGTAAAAGCGGTTATTTGGGGTCATGTTCATCAGGCATTTGCGCAACAACGGCAAGGCATAGCACTGCTGAGCGCACCGTCCACCTGTGTCCAATTTAAACCTAATCAGGCAACGCCAAAGGCAGATACATTGACTCCTGGTTACCGTTGGTTTGAGTTACATCAAGATGGTAACTTTGTAAGTGGCGTAGAACGGATTGCTTTATTCGTTGAAGCTTCCAAAAATCCCCATGAGACTATGTAGTGGCCTGAAAATTGCAAACCTTTAGATAGGCATGAATTGACAATTCTATGGGTTATTATTTATGAAGCGAGCTAATACGATGAACTCAAACAGGACCTTTGATCAATGTATCAGCGTTCCAGAGGCAGATTTAAACCTGGCGCACGCCTGTCTACTTGTTGCCCAAAACGAATATCCAAAACTTGATGTGAATGCTTATCTAGAGAAATTGGATACACTGGCGGCGGCAGTGGCTATGAGCCTAGGTACGGATAAATCCCCGCAAAGCGTGCTAACCGCCATAAACCAAACACTTTTTCAAGAGCAGGGGTTTTCCGGAAACGCAGAAGATTATTATGACCCCTGCAACAGCTTTCTCAACCATGTGTTGGATCGTCGCTTAGGTATTCCCATTAGTTTGTCCATACTCTATATGGAAATTGGTTATCGTCTCGGTCTGGTTCTGCAAGGGGTTTCTTTTCCAGGTCATTTTTTGGTCAAACTGCCCCTTGCCGCAGGTGACATTATTATCGATCCTTTTTTTGGCGGTATTACCTTAAATGACCTGGAACTCATGAACCGCATTGTCACCTTATTCGGCAGCTATCCTGCCGATTTGGATTTGCATAACATAATGACGGGAGTTAGCAAAAAGGCGATCTTAGCCCGCATGTTACGCAATTTAAAAAATATCTATATTCAAAAAGGCGACTTTCAGCGAGCCTTATCGATGAGTAATCAGCTGATGATGGTGGCCCCCAAGAGGGCTGCCGAGATTCGTGACCGGGGTGTTATTTTAGAATATTTAGAATGTACCAACGCTGCGCTGCATGACTATCAACAATACCTTGATCTGGTTCCTAATGCCCAAGACCAACAGTTCATCCGGGGGCGCATGTTGGCGCTGCATCACGCCATGCCTACCGTTCACTGACCCAGTGCCGTATGACTAACCAAGAAGACCTGGTCCGCCATTACCGTTGGTTACGTCAATATGGACTGAATGACTCCCATAGCGGCAATGGGTCCATTCGCGATGGGAAAAAATTCTGGATTACCCCGACGGGTTGCTGTGCGGATACCTTAGCCAGCGAGGATTTGGTGTCATGCCATACAACAGAGGGTTGTTTGGGTCAGGGGGCCTCTCTGGATACTCCTTTGCACATGGCAGTCTATCAAACAAACCCAAAAGCCCGCGCCGTCTTGCATAGTCATGGCCCTTATGCGGTGGCCATGACTCTCGATGGAAAAGCGTTTGCGCCAAAAGATTTTGAAGGACAGCTTTATTTCAGTCGCGTACCAGTGGTTACCATTCCTTATGAACAGTACGTCGATGAATCACCACGGTTGGTAGCTGAGCTACTCACTAAATCGCCGATTGCTATCGTGCGAGGCCACGGCATTTACGCCTGGGGCGATACCCTGAATCTTGCTTACAAATGGGTTTGTTCTTTAGAGCTATCGGCCAAAACCGCCTTTATCGCGCAACAAGCTCAAAAAACCTGATGTATCCGACATTCAGAGGCTAATTATAACCTTTTGATTATATTATATTAAAATTCATTCAAAACTATATTAGAAATACTTTATATTTTTGCAAATCAATAGCTTATGCTTAATGGTCTACGAATGTCAGATGTATTATTAATAAAGCTATTTTTGGAATAAGATCGCTAGAGCGTTTTCGCTTTAACTGTACTGAAGCGCAGCCGAGGCGAGGCGTGCACAGTGTACACGCAGTACATGAGCACGCTGAGACCGAAGGCTAACGCCGTGTACAGTTGAATGGGAAATGCTCTAGATCTCGATCATTTCAAAATCTTCCTTAGTAGCGCCACACTCTGGGCAAACCCATGTTAGAGGCACATCCTCCCATCGGGTGCCAGGTTCAATACCATCGTCTGGCCAACCTTTTTCCTCTTCATAAACAAATCCACAAATAACGCACATATAAGTCTTCATGTAATCTTTATGACTCCATCAATTTATGCTTAACAGCCAGTTATTTCCGTTTAAACATCGACAAAAAAAGGCTCATGGCGCCATGGCGCCATGGCTAATGTCTAGAAAAACTGGCGAATTTATTTTCGCAGCCTATTTTCCCATGCTCATCCATTAAGTAAAACCCAGCATATGGTGCTAAAATTCATAAATCCTTTAAGTTACCAACGACTCCAGCACTCGTATGCCTGTTATGACATCTACTTTTTCCACACCTGTCGTACTTATCTTGGCAGGGAATGATCCCAGTGGCGGCGCAGGTATTGCTGCGGATATTGAATCTCTAGTCAGCGTTGGCTGTCACCCTGCCCCGGTCATTACCGCCTTAACCGTCCAAGACACGCAAAATGTCAAGGAGATGGTGCCTCTAAGTCCGGGACTGGTGGCTGCACAAGCCCGTGCCGTGCTGGAGGACATGCCCATCGCAGCCATTAAAATCGGTCTAACGGGCAGTGTAGAGAATACCGAAGTGATTCATACATTGCTGATGGACTACCCCGATATTCCAGTCATTTTAGATCCTATACTGGCAGCTGGAGGTGGCACAGAACTGGCCACTTTGGATCTTATCGATGCTATGCGTACTTTACTATTACCCTTGACGACCGTGTTGACACCCAACAGCCCAGAAGCGCGTCGTTTAGCGCCGGCGGCCGATAGTTTAGAAGCCTGCGCCAGCGCCTTACTGGAGACAAACTGTAAGTTTGTCCTGATTACCGGGACCCATGAAGACTCCCCAAAAGTTAACAATATATTGTACGGAAACTATCGGTTATTAGAGACCTTTACCTATGAGCGGCTCCCGTATTCTTATCATGGCTCGGGATGTACCCTAGCAGCAACCATCGCTGGATTTGTAGCCCACGGCGAAGAACCCCGCTCAGCAATTCGTCGGGCGCAAAACTACACCTTTGAAGCGCTTCGGGCAGGCTATCAGCCTGGCAAGGGCCAACATATCCCGCGGCGTCTCTTTTGGGCTACAAAAAATAATTCCAGCTGATGAAGCTTACCGGCCATGGTCTTTATGCCATCACGGATACCGGGTTGATTCCCGCTATCCGCCAACTTGTTGAAGCGGTTGAACACGCTATTCTGGGAGGTGCTCGGTTAGTTCAATATCGCGATAAACGCACCGACCAAGATCTGCGCTGGCAGCAAGCTCAAGCCTTAAAGGCATTATGCAGCACCCACGGTATTCCATTAATCATTAATGATGATATAAAACTAGCAGCTGCGGTAAATGCTGCCGGTGTCCACTTGGGCAAAGACGATGCCTCACCGCAAGTAGCCCGGGCTCGCTTAGGTGATGCAGCCATCATCGGCGTCTCTTGTTATAACCGTCTAGACTTAGCCCGCAAAGCCACCCAAGCGGGTGCCGACTATGTCGCCTTTGGAAGCTTTTTCCCCTCCTCTATAAAACCTGACGCAGTACCAGCGGATATCTCCTTGCTAAATGAGGCCAAACAATATCTTTCTATACCTATTGTCGCTATCGGTGGCATTACACCTGACAATGGCCAGGCATTGGTGGATGCAGGGGCCGATTTTTTAGCGGTGATCAGTGGCCTTTTTGCAAATGCCGATATTCGTGCCGCAGCGCAAGCCTATAGCGCAATTTTCAAAAGTTAGTTTTGGCCTCATAAAATTACCTTTCACGGCTAACGCTAGCTTTCATAGATGATCTTGATATGATGGCGTGTATCGTTTAGCAAACACAATGCAGGTGGCCACCATGTCCCTTACTGCTCAACAATTAGCCGAACAGATGCCGGATGGCCGACAATTATTAAGCGACGAACCAGAGATGGAAAGTTCTTTACACTATCAACAATTAGCGCTATTAGTCAGTTGTTTGGAATGGTATTGGCAACAGCGCAATGACTTTTTTATCGGCGCTAACCTCACCGTGTATTACAACCATCAACAATTACGCAAACGGGCTTTTTGGGGACCCGATTTTTTCCTCGTGCGTCATGTAAAGCGCGAACCACGTAATTCTTGGGTCGTCTGGGAAGAAGGCGGCCGCTACCCGGATTTGATCATCGAGTTATTGTCGGATTCTACGGCTAGCGTCGATAGAAATAAGAAAAAGACCCTTTATCAAAACGTCTTTCGAACACCAGAATATTTTTGGTTTTCGCCGCAAACGCTGGAATTCGCTGGCTTCCGGTTGACCATGGGACACTATGAAACGATGCCAGTAGATACACGAGGCTGGCGTTGGAGCGACGTGCTGGGCTTGTATCTCGGTGTTGATAATAACGAGCTACGTTATTTTGATGCGCAAGGCAATAAGGTTCCTACCCCTGCTGAAGCAGCGACATTAGAACGTCAAAAGGTTGCACAGGAACGTGAGCGGGCAGAACAAGAACGTGAGCGGGCAGAACAAGAACAGGAGCGGGCAGAACAAGAACACGAGCGGGCAGAAAAACTGGCGCAACGGTTGAGAGATTTAGGTGTGGAACCTAACGATCTAGTGTGAAAACATATCCCCTGATGTAAGGATATTGAAAACATCACTCAACGGTTCAATAATTTAAGTTCGTCGTTACCTGCAGCAGGTTGCTAAAAAAACCTACTATAGCTTCAAACTTTAACTGTCGGTATTCATTATGAAGGAATTTGAAACCGTCAACCTGAGAATCCGGCCAGGCCATCCGGATTTTTTGGATTTACCTTGGGAACAATCCCTCGCCGATTGGGACTGTCAGCGGTTTGTGGATTTTCCTCGGGGACCTTCTCGGCATCAAGTGCAATTTATCCTCTATGACGAAGGTATTTACGTCATCAAGGAACTACCCACCGCTGCCGCCCGTCAGGAATATGAGGCGCTGCGTCTGCTGGAACTTAAAGATGTGGCAACCGCTGTTCCTGTAGGCATCATCGAGGGCCGCTATCCTGATTTCGGTTCAGAGAGGTCCGCAGCGTTGATTAGTCGTTATCTAGAACTTTCTTTTTCTTATCAAGAATTAGTTCAGGGGCCGGGGTTTGGTACACGCCGTAGCCAGTTGCTAGATGCCTTTGCTGAACTCCTGGTGGAACTGCATTTGGCCGGCTGTTTTTGGGGGGACTGTTCATTGGCAAACGTGCTCTATCGATACGATGCCGAGGCCATTGAACCCATTATGATCGATGCTGAAACCTCCATTATTCGTGACACTCTATCTGCTGGGCAACGGGAAGAAGACCTCCAGATCATGATCATGAATGTCGCCGGCGGCATGGCTGATATCGCTGCTTCCCAAGGTATAGCCATCGACGATGCTGATTTGACTTTGGGGGAAGACATCGCCGAACGCTACCGAGCGCTCTGGCAAGAACTTAACGATCCTGAAATTATTACTCCGGATGAACGCTACAAAATCACAGAAAAAATTCAGCGTCTCAATGACTTAGGATTTAATGTAGACGAGGTGGATCTTGTTCCAGCTGAAGGGGGTGGGCGTTTGCGTATGAAGGTGAAAGTTGGCGGGCGCAGCTTTCACACCGCCAAACTCAAAGGCTTGACGGGTATCGACGCCCTGGACCGGCAAGCCCGACAGATTCTTTCGGATTTACACTATTATCATGCCCAGACCGGCGTTTGCACCCCCACTGGCAAGGCAGTAGCCGCCGTGCAATGGCGGATCGGTGTATTTGAGCCCATGCTCGAGCGATTGCGGGCAATAACAGGTATTGTCGAACCCATTCAGGCTTATTGTGATCTGCTGCATCATCGCTATCTCAAATCCTGTGAATACGGTTGCGATATGGGTACTGAAGCGGCCTTCCAGGATTGGTTAGCTATCGGCAAACCCGGTCACTTTCGCAGTTAAATTGATGTAATCAAAAAAGACCTTGTTCAATCTGCCGTTTTGGCTAGCTTGGCAAGCACAGCAATAAGCCCCAGCGACAAAGCAACCAGCGCCAGCGCCCCCGGTAAGGTAATCACTTCGGCAGTAAAACCAATCAGCGGCGGCCCCCCTAAAAACCCACAATACCCTAATGTGGCGACTGCGGCGATGCCGGTACCCGGCGCCACTCCCGGCACCTGGGCACCTGCCCTAAAGAGAACGGGCACGACATTGGCCAAACCCAATCCCACCAATCCGAAGCCAACAATACTAAATAACGGATCAGCTACGACAAGGGCAAGGGCAAAACCTGCCGCTGCCAACAGACTACCAAACCGCAGCATCGATACAGAACCCAATAAGTGGGTCAACCTGTCCCCTAGCAAACGACCAACCGCCATGAGCATTGAAAAGGCAGCAAAACCTACCGCCGCCATGGCGGCATCGGTACCCACCACAAAACGCAAGTAAACAGCGCTCCAATCCGCCATAGCGCCCTCCCCCATGAGACAAATAAAAGCCAAGATGCCAAGCCCTAATAAGGGCCCCCTCGGTCGCACAAAACTTGCGCCATCCGACTTGGCATCAGCCGCCGGTGGCAGTAACCAAAATGCGGCTATAATCCCTAGAATACCTAACACAACAGCGGCGATAACAATATGGGTCGCGGGCGCTAGCCCTATGGACAAGGCCAGCCCGCAAAGTCCGGCGCCCGTCAATCCACCGATACTAAACAAGGCGTGCATAGAGGAAAGCACCGGTTGACCATAACCGTGTTCAACGGCTACGCCTTGGGTATTCATGGCCACATCCATAGCGCCGTTGGCAACACCAAAGATAAGCAGCGCTAGCACTAACCAGCTGACCGTGGGAGCCAATACCGGCAGGGGTAACAGCACACAAAATAGCACGGTCGCCGTGGTAGTGATAACTCGGCTGCCGACTCGGCTAATCAGCCAACCGGTGACATTCATGGCCACCAATCCCCCCAGGGCAATACATAGAAGCGCCAATCCTAAAGCCCCTTCCCCTAGATTGTGCTGGGCTTGAACAAAGGGAATATGGGGTATCCA
>CAZGON010000024.1:3384-28364 GCA_964527085.1 uncultured Candidatus Competibacteraceae bacterium | reverse complement strand
GTCAAACCTCGGTGAGTCCCCCGGCAGAGCCGGGGGCTTACCTCACTGAGTTATCGGAACAATACCTTTAACACTAACGCTGCTGAGATCGCTGCCCATGACCCTAGCACGCAGCGGTTATTTATCGTCAACGGCGATCAACGCACTGTCGATGTGCTGGATATCGACAATCCTTCTCAGCCGCGCTTTTTATTCCCCATCGATGTCTCCGCCTTTGGCGCGCCTACTAGCGTCGCGGTTAGCCGGGGGAAAGTCGCGGTGGCTGTGATCAATGCATTAGAACCAGCGGGTTCTGGAAGGGTGGTTTTTTTTGATGTCCACGGCACGCAACGCAACGCCATTAGCGTTGGTGCTGTCCCAGATATGGTGACTTTTACCCCTGATGGCCGCTATGTGCTGGTGGCTATTGAGGGTGAACCCATTGATTATTTAGACAACACCCCTGATCCGGAAAGTGGCGTCGGTATTATCGATATTTCCCGAGGCGTCGGTAATGCCACCTTAGTCACTGCTGACTTTAAAGCCTTCAATAAAGCTGATTTGATGGCAAAGGGGGTTCGTATTTATGGCCCTGGCGCGAGCGCGGCTCAGGATCTTGAACCAGAATACATTGCCGTGTCCCAGGATAGTAAAACGGCTTGGGTAACCCTCCAAGAAAATAATGCTTTAGCTATCGTGGATATCCAACATGGCCAAGTGACCGATGTTCTGCCGCTGGGTCTTAAGGATTACAGCTTGCCCGGCAATGGATTGGACGCCAGTGATATAGACGACGCTATTAACATCCGGCCCTGGCCGGTATTTGGTATGTATCAACCCGATGCCATTGCAGTCTATGAAATCCAGGGTAAATCTTATTTGGTCACCGCAAATGAAGGCGACTCCCGCGACAAAGATGGATTTAGCGAAGAGGCGCGTATCGGTGATGACGAAATAGTGTTAGACGCAAACGCTTTTCCGGACGCTGATTTGTTAAAGGAAGACGCTAACCTAGGACGACTTAAAATCAGCACCGTTAACGGTGATATGGATGATGATGGAGATTTCGACGAGCTTTGGGCTTATGGCGGCCGTTCTTTTTCTATTTGGTCAGCAGAAACAGGGGAGCTGCTGTTCGACAGCGCCGATCAATTTGAGCAGATTACACGGCTTGCTGTGCCCGAGGGTTTTAACTCTCAGGATGATCGAAATGAATTCGATAGCCGTAGCGATGATAAAGGACCGGAACCGGAGGGCATCACCGTCGGTAAGGTGGTCGGCCGTGTCTACGCCTTTGTGCTGTTAGAGCGCACTGGGGGGATCATGGTCTACGACATTACCGATCCTCACGCTGGACGTTTTGTGCAGTACATTAATAACCGAAATTTTAATGGCGATCCAGAAACCGGAAAAGGCGGTGATTTGGGGCCTGAAGGTGTACTGTTCATCCCTAAACAAAAAAGCCCTGTTGATCACCCCTTGCTGGTAGTGGCTAATGAAACCAGCGACAGTGTGACATTATATCGAATCGACTCTACGCCGCTCCGGCGCAGGTGAAAAACCATCTATATATGGAATTCAAGGTGGACTAACCTAAGAAATGATCATACATGTCTTGCGCGGCCCTGTAACATCCACAGGAAGCGGCTTGCAGACCATCGCGATCGAGAACCGTGATAGTGCCGCGACTATAGCGGATAAGCTTTTGCCTTTGTAGCAAACCTGCAGCTTTCGTGATGCCAGCGCGACGGACACCCAGCATATAGGCTAGAAATTCGTGGGTGAGGCGAAATGTATCTGAATGAGCCCGATCTTGGGTCATCAGGAGCCAGCGAGCAAGCCGCGCCTCCACCCTATGAAAGTGGGTACACACGGCGGTTTGCGCCAGCTGACTAAATAATACATAGAGATAACGGTGAAGCCCTTGCCGCAGGGCGGGACTTTGTTCCATGTGATAGCGAAACAGCTCCGCCTTCATGCGCAGCGCCGGGCCTGCACCCTGCACTAAGGCTTTCAGCGAGGTAGAGGTGACCCCGAGTATCAGGGGAATACCCAGTATTCCTTCGTTGCCCACCAGGCCGACTTCTAGATTGGTATTGTTATCCACGGTAGCCACTAGAGAAACAAAGCTGTCAGTGGGAAAATAAACATGGTGAATAAGCTCGCCAGGTTGGTAGAGCGCATTGGCAAAAATAAGCTCCACCGGTTCGCAATTTGCCAGAACCTGATGCAGATCTTCGAAAGGTAGGGTGGCCAACAAACGATTAGCCGCGACGACATGTGGCGGGGATGACATAGGACTCTCCTGCAGTGGTCTGGGAATCAACAGACGGCACACGGAAAGGATGCCAGGGTTATCCCGATGTCGGATGTTGGTAATGTAAAAAAGTAGACCCTAGTATACGCAATACCATCGGTTTAGCACGGTTAATATGCTTGACTTGCGACTTGGCGCTAGCGCAACGGACTACTCCGTGTTCAACGGAGGAAGCAAACGATCAAATTCCCTTTTTACAACCTGGTAACACTCACACACCCGTGCCTCCAAACCTGGTCGATCCACCACCCTAATACGGCCACGGCTATAGTGAATCAAACCGGCCTTCTGCAAGTTCCCGGCTGCCTCGGTAACGCCTTCGCGGCGCACACCGAGCATGTTAGCAATCAATTCCTGGGTCATGGTGAGATCGTGGGAAGACAAACGGTCAAGACTTAACAGAAGCCAACGGCAAAGTTGTTGATCCACTGAATGATGCCGATTGCAGACCGCGGTTTGCGCCATCTGTGTCAACAAAGCCTGGGTGTAGCGTAGCAACATCTGCTGTAAAAGCCCGGAGCGATGAAACTCCTGCTTGAGATGTTTTGCCGGCAATCGATAGGCATTGCCAGCGCTCTGCACCACTGCTCGATTTGGCATGGTCTCCCCGCCCATAAAAAGAGCCACCCCGATGAGGCCCTCTTTGCCCACTACGGCGATTTCGGCGGACGCGCCATTATTCATAATGTACAGCAGAGACACAATGGAGTTGGTGGGGAAATAAACGTGTTGTAGTCGGTTGCCGGATTCATAAAGAACCTTACCCAGCGGCATGGCAACCCGCTCCAAATGGGGATAGAGCCGCTGGCATTCCTCCACGGGTAACGCGGCCAGCAGATGGTTTTGGCGAGGGCTGTACAGCTCAGGCATCGGTAACCTCTCAACTGTGGCCATCGGGCTCCTAAGTTTTTGACGGCATGGACAAAAGGAATCTTTTTAGAAGCTCAGCATACAGCATATTTTAATACTATCCGTGCGCTACCGCACAGACAGTATTGCAGATATCGGTTAACTTTGCCTATGATAATAGGTTAAAAAATAACCAATAGTTTTGGTATCCACACCCGTTTATAAAAACAATCAGTGCTATAAAAAAGATACCAAAACCACCAAAGGAGATTTTCTTATGACTTTTTATGTGCCTATGTTACCTAGTTACATGGCCATTTTAATGGTCGATGAACATGTGTACCGGAAACGGTTTTACAAAACATGTTCCAGTCGTTTTCGTCCTTTTGACGCTATTACGAGCCGCTTGTTTGCAACCTTAGAAGCCGAAGAAGAAGAACAAAAAAAAGAACTTATGCCGCTCATCTGTGAGGCGTTGGAAAATGATACGTTGAGCCTCAAACCCTCTTATGGATCGAGACGCACACAAGCAGCTGATCAAGCAGCTGATAATGATGCCGATCAACAGAACTTTTTTGTGATAAATGACGACATGGCGAAAACCCTCTTGCAGACAGCATTGCAGATGGAAGACGAAACCTATAATTTCTATGAGGGGCTTTGCACGAACGCAAAACACCACCCCCTCTTACATCGTTTCTTTAGAAATTTAGGCTTATTCGTAGAAAACCATAGACAAGCACTGGAAGAGGCCATAGGCCGTTTTCATATTCAAACGCTTCTCTATAATCCTGGTAAAGCAAAAAAACCGATTACCTTGAACTAGTGTGGTTGACTACATAGCAAAAGCGCAGCCGTAGCCATAGGTGTTGTTATACTTTTTCCTCGACAACTGTAGTCCGGAAACGGAAATCCATCGACTTTAATAGCCCATGTAGACGGCACCTAACCCTATATGTGCAAGACCATACAGACATATTGCAGATTTCGGCTAATCTCTTCTATATAAACTAACAGTATCCAAACAACAGGCGCGACGCTTCGGTATGCTAGGCAAAGAAAAGTTGCTATTTCTTTTACGCTCTGCGACCATCACTACTTGCTTTAAAAAATAAATAAAGAAATGATTTAGCGGAGTGAGTTATATCACTTTTGGTAGTATAGATAGGCGATATAATGAGGTGGTTTTTTTAGGCTTCTTGGCGTAGCTGCTGGTTATATTTCTTTTTTTTTGAAAACCTACGTAACCTGGAGCCGTAACGCCTCTCCTGAGTTCAGGTGAGAAGCGATGAAAAAGGTAAGTCTGATTGATTGGTCCTTTCTGCAAGCAGAAACGTTTGAAAAACAAGCCCATGTAGCTGGATTGTGGATCTTCCAGTTACCGAAAGGCTATCGCGGTAATTTTTTCCGTGATCTGATAGAAGGTCTGGCTGACTGGCAGACCGTTACCCCTCCCTTTAACCTTAAACTCGCAACACCTTTGCCCAAGCTCGATTTACCCAGTTGGATAGAAGATGAACAGGTGGATCTAGACTATCATGTGCGCTACAAAACCCTGCCTAAACCGGGCACCATGATCCAACTGATGACCCAGGTTGAGGGTATTCATGGGCGCTTGCTGGATCGTTCTCGACCCTTGTGGGAGCTTTACTTTTTTAAGGGTTTGCAGGGTCGCCGAGTGGCCATTTATTTTAAGATGCACCACGCGCTGGTGGATGGTGTTGCCGGTCTAGAGCTGATGGTGAATACCTTTAGCCCTGCTGCTGAAACACGCATTACCCGAGCCCTCTGGCAGCCCCCCGTTGCAGTAGCCAGAGAAGCGCATTCGAGCAGCTTTTTAGCCAAAGTGGGCAAAATTTACGCCGACGTGTTCAGCCAAATTCGCGCTTTACCTGAACTCTCGGCCACCCTAGCGAAAACCGGTTTACAGGCGCTGCATTTACAGAGAAGCCCGGTGCCGCTTCCTTTTACGGCACCCAAAACTCTACTGAATAAGCCGGTTTCGGCACAACGCAGTTTCGCCGTTCATAGCCTCTCCCTAACCGCCATCAAAACCCTAAGCCAGGCGGCAGACGCCACGGTGAACGATGTGATCTTGGCCATCTGCGCCGGCGCTCTAAGGCGTTATCTGGATGCTCGCCAGGGGTTACCCAAACACCCTCTGGTGGCGTGGATGCCGGTTTCTGTGCGCTTGGCAAAAAACCATAACGGCGGTAATCAGGTAGCCATTATGCTGTGCTCGCTCGCCACCGATCTGGCCGATCCGCGGCAGCGCTTCAATGCCATCAAAGGGTCGGCCGACGCGGCCAAGGCCCAGTTTAGTGAACATTCTGTCGAGGTCAATAGTCAACAGACCTTGTTACTGGGCGGCCTGTTAATGCTCACCCAGCAGTTTGGCTTGAGTAAACCCATTGCACCAGCGGCCAATGTGGTCATTTCCAATTTACCAGGTCCACGCCAAGCGCTTTATCTCAATGGCGCTAAGCTAGTGGCTCAGTACCCCTTATCTATGCTGGTCGATGGGTTGGCTCTCAATATGACCATTACCAGCCATGCCGATTGTCTGGATTTTGGGTTGTTAGCCTGCCGCGAAGCGCTTCCGGACGTGAACGTGTTGGCGGATTATTTGGGTGACGCTTTCGCCGAATTACAAGTTGAACTGACAAATTTACCGCCTCAGATCGTCAAGAAACCTATAGTAACTCCTCAGTATAAACCCGCTATTGTCAAGCCACCCATAAAAATCGGCTGGTCTGCCGCGCGTATGGAGCGGTTGGTGAAAAGTCTCGACGAAATTCCTATGGACACCCTCACAGCGGCAGTCAAAGGAGAATCGTTAGAACAGTCCACGGCAGACGAGCTATGGGCATCCTTAGAGAAATTGGATAAAACCATCGACTCTCTTAGAGCTGGTAGCGTGGCTGACCTTAAGCGGGTGGGGGTCAATAGCTTAGATCCCCGTTTGATGAAGGCGCAATCTGGTCTCTGGGATTTGTTGATAAAATACTACTTCCGGCTAGAGATCGGGGGATGGGAACGCTTGCCGGAGCGACCGTCGCTGCTAGTGGGTATTCATTCAGGCGGAGCCTTAACGATGGACGCCTGGACCCTCATCTATGCCTGGTGGCAACATTTTGAGGAACGCCGCATCCTCCACGGCACCGCCCACGATGCCCTGATGAACATTCCCGGCTTAGGGATTTACTTTCGCCGCAACGGGGTCATCTCGCCAACCCGGGAAAACATCGCAGCAGCGTTCGCTGCAGGGCATGATGTCATCCTTTGGCCAGGGGGGGAGGTGGACTCCTTCCGTGCTTGGTCTAAGCGTGACCATGTGGTCCTGGGCGGTCGCAAGGGTTTTATTCGTTTGGCGATTCGTTTAGGCGTACCCATCGTTCCGGTGGCTACTATCGGTGGTCACGATACCTTTTTTGTGCTTTCCGAAGGCCGCGGCATCGCCAAGCTGCTGGGTCTTAAAAAGTATTTTCGTAGTGAAGTTGCCCCGATTACTCTGAGTATGCCTTTCGGAATTACCTTGGAGCCTCTCCCCACCCATATTCCGCTACCGGCAAAAATCCGTACCGAGTTTTTGGAACCGGTGGAGCTTGACACGGACATTGAGCGGGCCGATGACAAGGATTATGTAGAAAAGATGTACCACGACATCGAGCAACGCATTCAGGTAGGGGTTGATCAACTTGCCAAGCGTAGGCGATTTTTGGTTTTTGGGTGAGTCTGTGAGTCTATAGGTAGTGCTGTGATTAGCTAAAAAAGTTTGTGGGAATGATGAAACAGATTTTTTCCACCAGTTTCTAGTAATTATCCTTAATTCTAGCTTTTTTGATGGGTTGAGAGGGTGTGTCTTGATCTGCCTGATGCTTGGCATGAAGCATCCGCACCAGCTCTGCCTCACCCCGTGTCAAACCACATACATCGACAATTTCTTCCACGTTAGCCCCTTGCAAAGCCATCTTAGTGGCAACCTGGAAAGAGCGATGATCCGCTTCTTTGTTACTGGACATGGTCTGCTGTCCTTGGCGATCCTCAAGACGACCCATTTGGGTTTCCAGACGGGCCAAACGTTCACCTAAGACGCTTAGAGACACGCCTAAACCCTTTAAATCCTGACGCAACTCCTGGCTAGAGACGTTCTGGTCGTTGGCCTGGGCTTGGGACTGACGATAAACACGATAGATCAACGCACCCAGCAGCACCAGGATGACATCACTGACCAAAAGAGCGGTAATGGCGATACCGTAAAGCAAAATATCGTTCATAAACGCTTAAATAAATTCGTCGATATGCTGGTCGTGGGAATTTTCCTCTACCGATTTTGAATCTCCAGGCTCCTCTTGAGCAGGCGTTGGAGTCTGGCGCTGACGTTTTATTTTAGGCCGCACTGGCGGCGTTGGCCGTAAGGGACTAATTTGTTTTATCTGGCCCATCTTCCAGCTCACGGTTGCACCAACGACTCCCGCGTTTCCATGTCGGCGGCGGTTGAAGGGTTATTATTACCCATACCGGCGAAGTTTGACGCCTCATGGATGCGGCGGTCAATATCAGCATTGTCTAGAATCACTAAAACTACCCGCCGATTTTGGATACGCCCCTGTTCCGTGGCATTATCAGCAATCGGACGATGCTCGCCATAGCCCACGGCCGCCATACGTTCTGGCGCCAGACCTTCATCCATCAACAAATGCACCACACTGGCGGCCCGGGCTGCTGAAAGCTCCCAGTTGGAAGGATACAAAGACGTGTTAATAGGAATATCATCGGTAAAACCTTCCACATGAATACGATTGGGTATATCCCGCAACACGGTGGCGATTTGCCGGATAGCGGGCACAGCATCCGTATTGATAAGGTTACTGGCGCTGTCAAACAACATATGGTTTTTCATTTCCAACTCAACCCAAGATCCTTCCCGACGTATCCGAACCAAATCGGCCTCAATGAGATCCGCTACCGAGTTTTCTAAACGGGTTGCCAGGGTCAACATAGGATCGTCATTTACCTGCCCAGATGATTCCTCCGCAATAGGGGTAGCAGGCGGTTTCTCGACAACTGTTTTCTGTTCGTCTGGGTCAGGCGCGTCTACAGCCATGGCCACTTGTAGCGGCTTTTTATCCATAACCGGCGGCTCTCTGACAACGGGTTTTTCGAGGGTTGGACAGGCAGCCTCAGCGGGCTCAGCAGCCTCTTCAGGAGCAACCGCCACCATCGGCAACGGTCGTAAATCCGGCGCAATGCGATAAGGCAAGATCGGGGTTACTACAGTTTGCGCTAAAAGATCAGCAGGCAGCGGGGATTCAGCGGATGCCCACTGGCGCTTATTATTAATTGAAACAGGACGAAAAGCGTCTGCCATAGCTTCAGATAAAACCCGATATTTTCCTTCATTGACGGAAGATACGGCATACATCACCACAAATAAAGCAAATAGTAATGTAACAAAGTCCGCATAGGACACCATCCACCGTTCGTGGTTTTCTGGCCCGTGATGCTGGCGACGCTTTCTAACCATATTAATCCTATCAAAACTTAAGCAAAATCAGGACTATCGCTGCTCATAAAAGAGGTGTCGGCGGCCTAGACGGTCGTCGTCAAGCCTACACGGGCGTATTTACGGTGTCTTCTGGAACGAGCAGCAATAGTTCTGAACATATTAATCCTATTAATCCTGTAAAAAGCCGTGTAAACGAGAGGCGATGGTGCGGGTATTACTACCTTGGGCGATGGCGATAACTCCTTCGATAATCACCTCACTGTGGCGGGACTGGTGCTGCACAATACTTTTTAATTTATTCGCCAAGGGAAAACAAATCAAATTAGCCAACCCCACCCCGTAAATAGTGGCCACAAAAGCCGCGGCGATACCGCCACCCAATTTACTGGGATCGGCAAGATTTTCCATCACATGGATAAGACCCAGCACGGAACCAATGATACCGATGGTGGGCGCGTAACCCGCCATCCCTTCAAATACCCGGACGGCTTGATATTCGTTGTCTTCCCATAGGGTAAGCTCCATTTCCAGAGCATGGCGAATGTCGCCTGGTTCGTTACCATCTACCAATAACTGCAAGGCTTTGCAGGCAAAGGCGTCGGCTTCGTTATCCATAAACCGTTCTAGCCCCAATAGCCCTTCCTTACGAGCTATACTACTCCACCCCAACAGCTTGCCAATGGTGTCTTCTAAGGAATGCACCGGTGGCCACAATACCCAGGGGGCCCGCCGTAAAGCACGTTCGAAAACCGGTTTTGGCGCTTGTAGCAAAATAGCCCCTGCCGTACCACCTATGACAATCACAAAGGCGGAGCCGTTAATTAATGATCCTAAATGGCCACCCTCTAAAGTCTGCCCCACAGCAATAGCGCCGAAGGCTAAAATCAGCCCTGTGACACTGAGCATATCCATGGCTTTTTCCCCCTTATAAAATGTAACCCAACCATAGACCGTTAGTTGGCCCAAGACCGCAAACGCAATAGCGCTTGACTGTGCAGTTGACTAACTCGACTTTCGCTGACACCTAGTACTTCACCGATTTCTTTGAGGGTGAGTTCCTCATCGTAATAAAGGGAAAGCACTAAACGCTCGCGCTCGGGTAAACGATCAATGGCCTGGCTCAAGTGACTGATTAAATGCTGTTTTTGGACGGTTTCCGAAGGTTCATCCTGGGGATCTATCAACTGGTCGCCGAGACTTTCACCCTCTTCGCCTGAATCATCTAGGGATAACATCTTCTGGCCCCGCAGATCCGCCAATGCCTTGTGGTATTCCAGCATGGACCAACCCAGTTGAGCAGCGATAGCCTCGTCTTTCGCTTCCTCACCGGTGGCCGATTCCACCGCTTGAATCGCCCCACTGATATCTCGCGCTTTGCGGTTTACCGAACGTGGCGTCCAGTCGTTCCGGCGGACCTCATCTAACATAGCGCCGCGGATACGTTGTTCCGCAAAGGTGTTGAAACTAGCGCCGCGGGTGGCGTCAAAACGACGCGCCGCTTCCATTAAACCCAGCATCCCCGCTTGAATAAGATCATCCACTTCGACAAACCCAGGCAACCGGCCTGACATATGATAAGCAATGCGTTTTACCAAGGGCGCGGATTGTGCGATTAAATCGTCTGTCTCGCGTCCGCTGGTCTGGGCATAGGCACTCAAGCCCCTCATTACTCGGCAACCTCTTGGGAATACGCTGGATTCACTAAGCGCTCAATAAAAAACTGTAGATGACCACTGGGCGCACAGGACACAGGCCAACGCTGAATCCGTTCCACTAACTGCTGAAAAGCCACTGCGGAACGGCTGCCTGGAAAGACCTCCACCACCGCCCGTTGCGCTTGTACAGCCTTGCGCAACTGAGGATCTTCAGGCACACAACCCAGATAATCCAACGCCACGTCTAAAAATCGGTCGGTGACCTGCAGGAGGCGGCCAAAAAGCTCACGACCCTTGTTGTTGTTAGCAACCCGGTTAGAAATAACGTGAAACCGCTCAACCCCGTAATCTTGGCTCAATAGTTTAATAAGCGCATAAGCATCGGTCAGCGAAGCGGGTTCATCACAAATCACCACGATAACATCCTGGGCAGCCCGACTAAAGGCGACCACGCTATCCGAGATACCGGCTGCAGAATCAATCAGTAATACATCGAGATCGTCTTCCAGCTCGCTAAAAGCTTGAATAATGCCGGCGTTTTCTTGCGGTTTTAGCTCCGCCATGCGCTTAATACCAGATCCGGCGGGGATTACCCGCACCCCCCAGGGCCCTTCGATGATAATATCCTTGAGGGCTCGTTCTCCATTGATAACATGGGACAAGTTATAGTGCGGTTGCAGTCCTAAAATCACATCCAGATTGGCCAAACCCAAATCGCCATCCAACAACATCACCTTTTTCTGTCGGCAGGTGAGGGCAAACGCCAAATTCACCACAATACTGCTTTTTCCTACGCCGCCTTTGCCACTCGCGACACAGATGGCGCGTACTGGGCGTTGTCGGACAGGGCCAGGAGTGACCATGGTGTCGTACCTCGCTTCAGCTAGCATTGACCATTCTCCTGCCAAACGTCAGGGCAAGCGCTTCATTGTCAGCGGTACTGCTGTACAACTCCACAAACCGCTCCGCCAAATTTAACAGCTCGTCGATTTGAGCCACTTGAAGATCCTCCGGAACTCGCTGGCCGTTGCTCACATAGGCTAACGGCAACTTGTGATCATATAAAACCGAGAAAACACCGCCTAAGCGGGTTGCCTCATCCACTTTGGTAAGAATACTGCCTGCTAGAGGCGCCTTACCAAAGGCTATCACTGCTTCTTCCAACATGGCCACTTGGGCATTAGCGGAAAGCACCAAATAGGTCTTAATGGCGGGCGCTACATCGAACAAGGCAAACTGTTGCGACAGACGCATATCTCGCTGACTCATCCCCGCCGTATCGATCAGCACCAAAGACTTATCGCTGTAACCAGCAATGGCATCCTGTAATTCTTCTCGACTGCTGACCAGACGTACTGGTAGGTCTAGGATCATCGCGAAGGTGCGTAATTGTTCAAAGGCGCCGATGCGGTAACTGTCCGTGGTAATCAGCGCCACTTGGCGAGGCCCATGGCGTAATGTGTAATGAGCGGCTAATTTAGCGATGGTGGTGGTTTTACCAACCCCGGTGGGCCCCACTAAGGCCACCACGCCACCTTCGCTGAGAATCTCGTCTTGGCCAACCATCAATCCCTGGCTGAGGGCGTTAAGGGCCATCGACCAACCCTGTCCAGGCTGATCCGCCGCAGCGTCGGCTAATTGAACACTCAATTTTGCGGTCAACCCAAAATGCATCAGCTTCTCTAATAAATCAGCCCGCTGCGGTTGACGTCGTCCTAAATCGCCCCAGGCCAGTCCAGAAAGTTGCTGTTCCAGCATGTGCTGCATCCGCTTAATATCATTCTGCATGTCCACCAACATAGGATCTTGCGACCACACCACCTGAGCTTTTTCGGCAGCAGGTCGTATCGGCTGAGAAGCTACGGGAGACGAGGCGAGCTTAGGGGTTTGCGTAGGCATAGCCGTAGGCTTAGTCATCGTAGGCGCAGCCGTTAAGCTAGCAGGCGTGGTTTTGCTGGGTAATGGCGACGCAGGTGCGGGCTGTGGCGCTGGGGGTTCACTCGCTGGATCAGCGTCCACGGGTGGGTTTTTTAAAAGCTTTTCGTCGTAATCGATGGCGGCAATAATTTCCAGTCCATCGCTGACGCGACGGTTGGAGAGGATAACCGCCTCAGCACCTAACTCTTCGCGTACCTTGCGCATGGCTTCGCGGATATTGGCCGCATAAAATCGCTTAACTTTCATATGGAGTGCCTCAACAGCAGGCTTTCTAAGTATTCAGAAAGCCGCAGTCCGTTAAATTATCGTCCTACCGTCGCAATCACTTTCAAGGTCTTGTCTTCAGGTATCTCGGCAAAAGCAAGCACATGAAGGTTTGGAATACCGTGTCGCACAAACCGTGCCAAAGTTCCCCGGATGGCATCGGAAACCAACAAAACGGCGGGTTGTCCGACAAGATCCTGTTTCTGAGCGGTTTCTGATAACGCTGTATGTAAGCGTTCAGCAAGGCCGGGCTCTAAAGAAACTTGCTTTTGCATCTGCACTGAATTTTGCAATATCTGTTCCAGATTTCTATCTAAAGTGATAACCGGCAACTCATCTGTTAAGCCATTGATATTTTGGATAATCATCCGTCCTAGAGCGATGCGCACCAGGGTGGTCAGGACGTCGGGATCCTGACTACTGGCTCCCGCTTCCGCCAAAGTTTCGGCGATGGTGCGCATATCGCGGATGGATACCCCTTCGGTCAACAGATTTTGCAGCACCTTGACCACCACCCGTAGGGGTAAAATCTTAGGGACTAAATCCTGTGCTAAACGGGGCGCTGATTTAGCCAGTCGATCCAGTAGCTCTTGAGCTTCTTCATAACCCAAAAGCTCATGGGCATGCAGCATGAGTAATTGATTCAAATGGGTGGCGATGACGGTGCTGGTATCCACCACCGTATAACCTAAGGTCTGGGCGTGTTCCCGAAGGGAGGGTTCGATCCACACAGCAGGCAGTTTAAAGGCCGGATCTTGGGTCGCCATGCCAGCCAAGGTTTCTTGAATATGCCCTGGATTAATAGCCAGATCCTTGCCGGGGTGCGCCTCTGCTTCAGCAGCCGTCACTCCTAATAAGGTAATCCGGTAATTATTGGGTGTCAGATCCAGGTTATCCCGAATATGGACCGGTGGAATAAGAAACCCCAGCTCTTGGGAGAGTTTCTTACGAACACCGCGAATACGGTCCAATAATTCGCCGTTTTGATTTCGGTCTACCAAAGAAATTAGCCGATAACCCACCTCCATACCGATGGTGTCTAAGTTGGGGACATCATCCCATCCCACCTCACGATTTTCCGCCGGTTTTTTATCACTGGGTTGGGGTTTTTCCTCTACTGAAGCCGCTGTCGCCTGGCGGTTATGGATACGCCATGCTAAATAACCTAAGCCCCCCGCGAAACCCAGAAAAGCCACATTGGGCATCCCCGGTATCATCCCTAACATTCCGATGATACCGGCGGTGACCGCTAGGGTTTGGGCGCTGCCGAACAGTTGATCCACCACCTGTTGACCCATATCCTCGGTTCCCGAATTGCGGGTCACCATAATGGCGGCGGCAGTGGACAATAACAGGGATGGAATCTGCGCCACCAAACCATCACCGATAGTGAGCAGGGTATAATTTTCTAACGCGGAGGCTGCCGGCAGTTGGTGCTGTAAGGTGCCTACTGCAAATCCGCCGAGGATATTGATAAATAAAATAAGGATGCCGGCGATGGCATCGCCCCGCACAAATTTACTGGCACCGTCCATGGAGCCGTAAAAATCCGCCTCCTGCACCACCTCAGCGCGGCGCTGTTTAGCGCCAGCTTGGTCGATAAGACCAGCGTTCAAATCCGCATCGATGGCCATTTGTTTACCGGGCAACGCATCCAAGGTGAAACGGGCGCTAACTTCAGAGATACGCCCGGCGCCTTTGGTCACCACCACAAAATTGATAATGATCAATATGGCGAACACCACTAAACCAACCGCGAAATTACCCCCCACTACAAAATCACCAAACGCCTTGATCACCTTGCCCGCCGCATCGGGGCCGGTGTGGCCTTCCAGCAACACTACCCGGGTAGAGGCCACATTCAGCGCCAAACGCAACAGGGTAGTGATTAGCAGAACCGTCGGAAACACGGCAAAGTCTAAGGGCCGTCGACTGTACACAGTGGCTAGCATTACCACTAAAGACAGGGCGATGTTAAAGGTAAAGAAAATATCCAGCGCAAAGGGTGGCAGGGGGATGACCACCATCATCAGGATGACGATCAGCAATATGGGTGCGCCTAAGCCGCTACGCGCCAAACTGCCCAGGGTCTCGGAAAAGTTAAGGGTTTTATCCATTATTGAGTTCTCAGCTCGGAGGGCACGGGAACGTCCGTCATGACGATAGGATCATCGCTGACACCTTGTTCCTGACGTAATTGAAAGACATAGGCCAACACCTGGGCAACCGCCAGATACAGAGCACTGGGAATGGGTTTATCCAGCTCGCCGTTGTAATACAAGGCGCGCGCCAACAGCGGTGATTCCACCTGGGGCACCCGGTTGTCCCCTGCCAGACTGCGAATCCGCAGGGCGGTTAACTCAGTGCCTTTCGCCAACATCACCGGGGCGCCCATAGCTTCTTGGTCATATTTCAGGGCCACGGCAAAGTGGGTCGGGTTGGTGATCACCACATCGGCCCCCGGCACCTTCTCCATCATGCGGCGCTGGGCAAATTCCTGTTGCAACCGGCGAATACGTCCTTTTACCTCGGGTTTGCCCTCGGTGTCTTTACTCTCGTCGCGCACTTCCTGTTTTGTCATCTTCAATTGACGAGCATGATCAAACAATTGAAAGGGCACATCCACGGCCGCCACTAACATGAGAGGTAAGGTTAAAAGCAAAAAAATCCAACCTAGCTGTTGCGCAGTGTGCGCCAAAGCGGGGAGTAACGGTTCGCTACCCAAGTGCAACAATTCCGGCTCTTTAATCCATAAAATTGTTACCGCCACCGTGGCGGTTACCAAAAATTTGGCCAGCGCTTTCACCAACTCCATCAGCGCCCGCCAGGAAAACATTCGACCAAGCCCCTTAGCAGGGCTAATGCGCTCCCATTTCAAAGCTAAGGATTGGCTGCTAAAACTCCAGCCACCTAGGGCAATGGGTGCGGCCAACGCGATCAAAAACAGTAAGGCTAAAAACGGCGCGATGAGCCACACCCCCCGCGCAATGGCCTGACGCAGGGTAGTGGGCAACGTCATATGATCGAAAATCGCCTGACCATCCATGCGCAAACTGTCTCGCATCTGATCCACCAGCCCTTCTAATAGCAGCGGTCCAAACAGCAGCAACCCCCCGGCTGCGCCTAATAACAAAGCGAAGGTAGTCAGCTCCCGAGAGCGGGCCACCTGACCTTTTTTAGCGGCGTCTTGTAAGCGTTTCGGGGTCGCTTGTTCTGTGCGTTCTTGACCTTCATTGGCGCCGGCCATGGCCTCGCCTCCTTGAATATCCTAAAGTTGCTATTTAAGTTAGGACTTACGTAGTTCGTTCCAGAGGACGCCGTGAATATATCCCTATAGGCTTGACGACGGCCTTCCGGGTCGTCGACACCTCTTTCACGAGCTACGCAATTCCTTTGGGCGTAAGTCTTAAAAGTGTTCTGTCAGTTTAAAAGAAGCTTCAAGTATTAGGTGCTTGTGAAGGAAATGTTGGCGGTCTGGATACCGCCGTCAAGCGTACAAGGATGTATTCACAGCGTTTTCCGGAATAAGCACCTAATACTTGAAGCATGGTGTCGAAGTAAAATCAAGTCAGCATTTGCCCAGCCGTCTGAAAGGCATTTTCCAGTAGCCTTTCAAGTTGGGGCAGCAGCGTTGGCAAACTGTAAAATATCACCAATAAGCCCATCAGCAAGGTGACTGGAAAACCCACCGCAAAAATATTGAGTTGCGGGGCCGCACGGGTCATTACCCCAAAGGCCAAGTTGACCACTAACAGCGAGGCAACCCCCGGTAAGGCAATTAACACAGCGCCGGCAAACAGATGACTTGCCCAACTCACCAGCGTCCATATATTCTCGGGCAGCAGACCTTCGGCGGCGATGGGTAGCAACTGGAAGCTTTCAATCAACATCTGTAAAACCGCCAGATGACCATTCAAACTTAAAAACACCAGCGTTCCCAGAAGGTTATAAAAACTACTCACTAAGGGTATGGGGTTACTGCTTTGCGGGTCTATCAGGGTGGCAAAACCTAATCCCATCTGCATGGCGAGGAGTTGTCCGCCCACTTCCAAAGCGCCGAACACTAACCGTAATAAAAAACCCAAGGCCACACCAATCAACACTTGCTGACCGGTCACCAGAAACCCGACTGGGCTGATGGGATCGAGCAGAGGAACCGGGGGAATAAAGGGTAGCACGGCCCAGGTGATGGCCAGCGTTAGCATTAGCCGGACACGTCGGGGCAGTCCCCGATGACCAAAGCCAGGGGCGACGCTCAGCAATGCCCCAATCCGCACCAAGGCCCACAGGAAAGCATTTACCCAAACGGTGATCTCGGCGCTGGTTAAGGGCATGGCGGCTAACCGATCCAGTGGGGTATCTCGTTAAAAAGTTGTTGGGTAAAACTCATCAACAACTCCAGCATCCAAGAACCCGCTATCAATAGGGTAATCACCATGATCAACAGCTTGGGCACAAAGCTCAAGGTCATTTCATTAATCTGAGTAGCAGCTTGAAATAAACTCACTACTAAGCCAATCGCCAGGGCTGCTAGCAGCAAGGGGGCTGCCAGTAGCGTCGCGGTTTGCAGGGTCTGCTGACCCAGGGTAAGTACGGTTTCTGGGGTCATGATCAGTCTCCTGGTCTCACGGGGCCACATAAAAACTAGACGCTAGGGTACCCATGATCAGGGCCCAACCATCCACCAATACAAATAACATCAACTTAAAGGGCAAAGAAATCATCATGGGGGAGAGCATCATCATACCCATGGCCATCAAGACGCTGGCGACCACCAGATCGATCACCAAAAACGGAATAAACACCAGAAAACCAATTTGAAAGGCGGTTTTTAATTCACTGGTTACAAAAGCGGGTAACAGCAGAGAAAACGGCACCTCATCGGGCGATTCCAAACCATCGCGACCCGATAAACGGGCAAACAGGGCAAGATCGGTTTCCCGGGTCTGGGCTAACATAAACGCTTGGAGGGGCTGGCGACCTTTGTCGATAGCTTGCTCAAAGTTAAGCTCCTCGCTGAGATAAGGGGTCAGCGCAGCTTGTTGAATGTCTTCGAAAACCGGCGTCATAATGAAAAACGTTAGAAATAAGGCCAGACCAATCACAATCTGGTTAGACGGTGTTTGGGCCGTGCCTATGGCTTGCCGCAGTAACGACAACACAATCACGATGCGGGTAAAGGCGGTCATCAACAGTAACGCGGCGGGCAACAGGGTTAACCCGGTCATCACCGCTAGAATCTGTAACCTTAACGACCAGGTTTCACCGCCGTTGGGTTCGGGGGTCATGGTAGCGATGGGTAAACTCGTCTGGGCTAGCACTGGCTGAGCGCTCTGCAACAGGAACAATACGAGGCTCCCCAAAACCAGCAAAATCCATTTATCTGGACTTACGCCCAAAGGATAAGTCCTATCATTAAACCTCAAGGATTTCATCGACTGGCTTCCTGTTCGTGGGATACCGTCGAGTGGCTTGATTTCGCCAAGTGCGCCGCAAAATTATCCGTATCGGTAGCTTCAAAAACATGCAATCTTTCCACCTTACCCGGCATAACCCCCAGCAGCAGCCGCACACCGCCGGTCTCCACCAACACTAATCGTTCCCGAGTGCCCAGCGCCAAACCACCGACAATTTTGAGGGCGCCGTCACCCCGTTGCAGCGGCGTATAGCGGCGCAGTAACCAAACAGCCCCCGCCATAAGCCCCAGCACCACCACTAACCCCAACAGCATTTGGGCGCTGCTACCCACCATATCCAATTCAGGACCGGCAGACTCACCAGGGGCAGCGGATACCCATAGGGGCATCAATAATAAAATGATGAGCAGTAACTTTCTCATTGTAATTTTTTCACTCGTTGTTCAGGACTTACAATTTGCGTGATGCGTAAACCAAAACGCTCGTTCACCACCACCACTTCACCCCGGGCAATTAAACAACCGTTGACCAATACATCCAGCGGTTCTCCTGCTGGGCGATCTAACTTGACCACAGAACCTTGGTTAAGCTGTAACAAATCCCGAATACTGATCCGGGAACGTCCCAGCTCCATGGACAGGGTCACGGGAACATCGAGAATGAGTTCCAAGTTTTGGTCGCGGTTGCCAGGTACTACACCCTCCGCCACAGGTTGTTCATCGAATTGGTTGGCCGCTAAATCGGCTGGGCGAACGTTGTCCAGTTTGCTGTCATCGGATAAGGGATTTTGCTCTAAAGTATCCTGAGTATCCTGAGTATCCTGAGTATCCTGATCGCTCATTAGGTTGCGTCCTCTTGCGCTGGCTCCCCGAGGGGAGTAATTTTATGATCGATTTGCAAAGCTCTGCGGCCCTGGGCGACACCATACTGCCCTACATAAACGGGAACGCCTTCAGCTTCCAACGTTGCTTTTGTAGTCACCTCGATGGGAATAAAATCACCCACCTTGAGAGACAAAAGCTCGTCTACCGTCAGCTCGGTTTCCGCCAAAACACCACGCACGGTAATCTCACTGTTCTCAACCCCTTCCCGAAGTCGCTTGGCTAAGTGCTTATCGCGGCTGGCATGTTCTTTTCGAAGGCTGGCCAATAGTGGACCGCGCACCGATTCCAACATAGAAAACGGTAAGGCAAAATAGAGTGTTACCGTGACATCCTCATGGAGCGTAATACGCACAGTAATCACTTGCAAAACCTCTTGGGGATTGATGGCGGTGACAAATTGCGGATTACTTTCGCTGCTTACATGTTTCCAACAGACCGCTAGAAAAGGCTCCCATGCGGCTTCTACAGCCCGTGAAGTTATAGTTAATAAACGTTGGATAAAGCGGTTTTCCGTGGTGGTAAAATCCCGTGGCTGAAGCGGGTTCTCCATCCGTCCGCGACCACCGAAAAACATATCCACGACGGCAAAAATCAACCGTTTTTCAAAAACCACCAAACCAGGCCCATTGAGGGGTTCCAAGGTGACGATATTGACGCTGCTGGGCGCTTCCAGGGTAGCGATAAAGTCACTGTAACCACGAGTTTCCATGCCATCGATGGTAATCTCCACATCACGATGCAGTAGCTCGAACAAAGCCACCCGCAAACGATGGGAGAAGCGTTCGTGAATGGCTTCAAGGATGGGAAGGATGCCAGTGATAGTATTTTCTGAACTTCCCAATCGATAAGCCAACACCTCGTCTGGCTCCTCCAACCGGACTGAGGAAGATGGCTCACGTTGGCTATTCATGGCCTCTTTGAGGGCATCCACCTCATCTTTGGTTAGAAACTCGTCCGTTGACATGACGCTTGTCGCCTTTCCCTATTGCATCACAAAACTAGTAAAAAAAACGTCTTCGACACCCGGCTTACCAATCTCTTTTTGAAGAATGGACTGTATCTCCTCTAGCGTCTGACGGCGCAGCGTCTCTTTCCCTTCCGTTGAGTTCAATGCGTTTTGATCTTGATTGCCAAACAACATAATTAAATTGTTACGGATGTGGGGCAGGTTATTGGTCACTTGTTGAATGATAGCCTGATCCCGCGTCATGACGGCGACACCCACCTGTAGATAACCCAGCATCGCTTCATCGCCAAAATTGACAATAAAGGGCGGATCCAAGGTCAGATAATTAGGTGGTTCGTTGCTAGCGATAGGATTTGGCGCAGTATCCTCATCTCCAGACTGAGCCGTAGCAGCACCAGCACTAAGAAATCCACCAAAATAGAGGGCAGCGCCGGCGCCTCCACCCATTACCAATAACCCAATCAAACCCAAGACAAGCATTTTTTTAAAGCTTGAGCCTGGTTTCGTTTTAACCTCTTCTTTCTTTGCCACGATAGCTTACCTCTGACTAATGTAATTTGACTAAAGCTCATTTAGCAAATACCGCGCCATAAAAAATAACTATAAATTTCAGATGTATATTATTAATCCATAGGAAAGCGCTTAAGGATTGACAAAAAATTGACTGGTAACAACAAGCCTGTTGTCAAAATATTAGCAGTAGTTGACAGTAACGGGCAGATGGCGCAAAACCCCATGAGTGGCCCGGATTCCCTTATATTCCATCCGAGCCACTTGCTACTTGCTTGCTAGATTCCCGCCGGCGTGGGAATAACGTTGGCTTTTTTATTGCATAAGAATCATCATTAACTTAAATGACTATCCGTTTACGCTAACGCCATACAGTTGAAATAGAGCCATGAGTGATGTTTTTCTTGCACGTCAGCCGATCTATAACCGCGAGCTGCAATTAACAGGCTATGAGCTGTTTTATCGCCATGCCGATGTGGAAAGCGCAGAATTTCTTGACAGTGATACCGCCACCTCTCAAGTCCTTTTAAATGTGCTTAATGAGGTGGATCTCAGCACGGTGGTGGGTGATCAGCCTGCTTTTATTAATGTAGCGCGCAATTTTATTATTAGCGGTAACCTAGCGTCCTTCGTAGGACGTCCGGTTGTGGCAGAAATTGTCGGGGATATCACGGTAGACGAACCCCTGTTAAAGGTTTTGCGTGATTTACGCCAACAGGGACTGCGTTTTGTGATCGACGATTACGTGGACAACGAGGCGAACCAGTTTCTGTTGGAAATAGCCGATTATGTGAAGATCGACGTGTTGACTACCTCGGAAGACGAAATGCGTCGCTTAGTTCCTGTGCTGCGCCAGCACAAGCTAGACCTGATGGCAGAACGAATTGAAACTCATGAAAAGATGGAACTTTGCATGGAGTTAGGTTTTGATCACCTGCAGGGTTATTATTTTTCGCAACCTAAAGTGCTTAAATTTCGTCGTTTACCCACCAACAAGCTAACCTTGATTCAACTCATTAGCAAACTTAACAATCCAAATACCACGACAAAAGAGATTGAAACGTTGATTGCGCAAGATGCTTCGTTAAGTTACCGTCTGCTGCGCTATATCAATTCGGCGTATTACAGTCTCCCCAACAAGATCGACTCGATTCATCGAGCCATTCTACTGTTAGGGATCAATAGTATACGATCTTGGGCAACGGTCATTTCCTTGGCAACCGCCAGTGAACATTGCAGTGATCTCATGAATACCGCCCTGGTCCGAGCTAAAATGTGCCAGGCGTTGGCCGAAGCCAAAAAGTTACCTGCTACGGAAACCAGCTTTACTGTAGGTCTGTTGTCCATCTTGGATGTGCTTATGCAGTCGCCCCTTGAACATATTTTAGAATCCTTGCCTCTGTCGGAAGAAATTAGTGGCGCGTTGCTTAATTATGAAGGACTGTTAGGACGTATCTTAAGTTGCACCCTGGCCTATGAGCGGTGCGATTGGGATAATCTAGATATGCTAGAGTTGCCTGCCGAACAGATCAGCGACATTTATATGGATGCCCTGTCGGATGCCTATCGGGCGGCTTATGAAATGCTTTAGAACAAAGCTGGGATAATCAACAAGAGGTAGCCCGGATGAAGTGCAACGAAATCCGGGCTACAAAGTCTGCTAAGTGGGCAACTGGTTGCCCACAGGGAAAGCTGGACCGGACGCAAAAGCAGCAGGTTTTTTGTCCGGCTTTTCAGGTCACTAACAACGATAGTAACGCTTTTCCATAACGGGGGATATCAACCTCATAATTGGCCCGTCCTGTTGGAGCATTGACTATAGCAAGGGCATTTTCCGGCAGTTCTCCAGCATCCGCGTAGATAGTTTCCAACCGCAAGTGAGGCGTATCTTTATCCATCAACAGACTACCGATAATATTCATCACCTCGTTGAGGTTATTTAACATATCCACGGATAAATCTCTTGATTTTACCGCATCCCTCGCCCCTCCGGCGGGAATCATCGACAGGGAAGACCCCGCGAAAGCCGCAAAGGATACATCGCAAACACTGGCGGCAACGGGAGAACTGTCATCATTGACATAAATAGCAACAAAGTTGCCATTGCCAGCTTTTATGTCTAGCGCTTTCCCTGATTTTATCAAGGTATCGTCGCCAAACAGCATACTTAAGGTTTCTTCGGTATCGCTTGTGCTCGGCACAGTATAAGTTGACATGAACCTGCCCCTACTACGGAATTTACCAACATAAGCCTTTTCCTAAGGGTTACTAAGTTGTCCCTTAGGGCAGACAGACTATCTATGTTAACGTTTTTAGATCAATCTTTAATATAAGGCGCTAATACCTTACTAAACGTCTCCGCTGTAAAAGGTTTAGTGATAAGGAACTTGGCACCCGCTTCAGTTGCCTTAGTACGCATTTGCGGAGAACCCTCGGTGGTCACAAAACCAAACGGGATGTCCTGACCTTCAGCCTTCAAGGTTTCCAGCAGTTCTAACCCCGACATGGTGGGCATGTTCCAGTCACACAGGATCAAATCAGGGGTCTCCTGTCGAATCATCTCTAGGGCTGCGGCACCGTCATTGGCCTCTTGGACATCGTGCCCGTCAAAGCCAGCGCTGCGCAGGGTTTTTTTGACGATTCTACGCATAGCGCTGCTATCGTCAGCAATTAAAATGTTAATATGCACCTCCCGTATGCTAATCCCGCATACTACAATGTGTGTTAGTATCCATTGTGATCCCCGCCCACAAAAAGTTTAGCGGAGTTACTTTCTAACTTCAGCAGCACTTAGCTACTCTGCTGCAGCAACATAGCCTGTGCAAGTTGGCCTTGGCACAGGAAAGTCGCTTGCGCCAGGGCTTTGCTACCGGGTATTTTAGTGCTATACCCAGCGCCTTGCACAACCACGGGCAATGACAGCTTGCAGGGCTCAGGTAGCAAGCTTTTAATATTGCCGCCCAGCATGTTGGCTAGCTCACCCACAGCATCGTTTATTTCTTCTTCGCCAATTTCTTCCAACTCCATCTCAAACATGATGGCAGCGGCCTGTTTTGCCATATCTGCAGCGCAATCCAGCACTACAGTACCCTCCCAGGCGCCACTGATATTGACACAGCCGGTCACAAACCCCGCCTTAACAGCAGGTATGACCACGTCGTCGCTGGGTTCGATGCTTAACTCTAAAACCAAGTTCCAGACATCTCCAGCGATCTGCAAAATAGTTTCCTTCGAAAATTGCATATCCTTCATCCTTAGCAGTCAGCTAAACGATAACATCTAGCCTTGTCGATCGAAACCGTTTTAAACGCATTATCCAGATTAATCACTGTCTCCGCAGCACCCAGAAACAGATACCCGCCGGGTCGCAATTGACGACGCACTTTACCGAGTAAGGCTTTTTTTGTTTCCACATCAAAATAGATTAATACATTACGCAAAAAAATGATGTCGACGGTGGGCAATACCGACCAATTCTCTAACAGATTAAGCAAGCGGAACTCCACCATACTGCGGATATCCGGTTTGACTTGCCATTCTAAACCTTGCCGCTCAAAATACTTCATCAGCAACATGGCAGGCAACCCACGGTTGACCTCGAACTGATTATAGGCACCCTTTTTAGCGCGATTTAAAATATCCGTAGAGAGGTCTGTGGCCACAATCTTTACCCTATTGACCAACCCGGGAAAGTGTTCACGAATGAGCATCGCAATGCTATAGGGTTCCTGACCACTGGAACAGGCGGCACACAAAATATGCAGCTTTTGTCCGGCAGATAATTTTTTTTGGAATTCTGGCAGAAGTTGGCTTTTGAGGGCCTCGAAGGGATGTAGATCCCGATAAAAAGAGGTTTCATTAGTGGTCAGCGCCTCCACCACCTTACGCTGCAATTGCTGAGTGTTTTGCATCCGCAACCGATTTACCAATTCTGGTAAGGTAGCTAACCCTTCATTCCGGGCTACTGGCAATAGACGCGACTCTACCAAATAATCTTTTTCAGCATCCAATACAATACCGGAACGCTGCCGTATAAAGGTACAAATATAGTCAAAATCAGTCCCGTTGAGCATGGTTAAGTCCACCTATCGTTGGCTCGCAACGTCGTTGCGGGTAATGGCTTTGCACGGCCTATTTTTACTCGGGTCATCAGCTCATTGGCCAACTGATCCAAGGGCAACACCACATCCGCAAGACCTGCTTTAGCTACGTAACCCGCCATACCCCAAACCACGGCGCTGGCTTTATCTTGCGCCAGCACTTGACCACCGGCTTCTTGGATCGCCTGGCAACCCCGCAAGCCGTCTTGTCCCATACCGGTCATCACTAAGGCAAGGGCATGGGCGCCATACACTTTGGCGACCGAGCGAAATAACACATCGGCTGATGGACGACAGAAATTCTCTGGGGGTTGTTGATGCAAATCAAGCTGTGTAGAAGTGCCGGCTGGTTTTACCACCATATGAAAATCACCCGGCGCGATCCAAACCTGACCAGGTCGCAGCGGCACCCCTGATACCCCTTCGAAGACCTGTAACGCAGATTGGGTCGTCAAGCGGTCGGCGAGATGTTTGGTAAACAACGGCGGCATATGCTGGACAATCACAATGGGTACGGGAAAATCAGCCGGTAGAGCGGGTAACAGGGTTGCCAGGGCATTAGGACCGCCGGTGGAAATACCAATCGCCACC
>CAZGON010000024.1:0-3374 GCA_964527085.1 uncultured Candidatus Competibacteraceae bacterium | reverse complement strand
GTGCCGGTGTCGTTCTTGGCATTGGCCGAACCTTGCTGGGCAAGGCTGTCATCGCGGGCCTGGTAGGGGTTGTTCTCGGTTCTACGGCATGACGACAAAAGGTTTTTATTTTTGGGATTAATTTATCCCGAATCTGTTCGAAGGCTTCCTCTACTTTGCCTACGTTAGACGGCTTTGTGACGTAGTCGCTAGCGCCCCGGGCCAAGGCATCCAAGGTAGAAATGGCGCCGCGCTCGGTCAGAGTGCTAAACATAATAACCGGTAGACGCGGATAGTCTTTGCGAAGGGCAGTGAGGGTTTCTAGACCGTCCATTTCCGGCATTTCGATATCTAGCACAACGACATCAGGGTTAACCTGGGGAATTTTGCTTAAAGCAATACGGCCATTGGCGGCATTGCCAACCACCTCTATGTCGGGGTCCTGAGCGAGAGCCTTGGTTAACAAGCGACGCACGACGACGGCGTCGTCGACAATAAAAACATTGATTTTAGACATCGAATTTTTCCATGTTTTGTCTTTAGAATGCTGATCTTTACTCGTGTCTATAACGACTACGTAGAGATAGGCATTCCTTCCTAGCGCGGCTACCGGCGCAGCCTCGAAAACTATTTCGCCAGCGCCGCCAAACTAAACCAAAAAAAATAAGCCACGCTCGGTCGACAGCACTCCTCAAGAAATACCGAGAAGTTGCAATTTATCCAGGATGATTTCCTTCGTGAAGGGTTTCATCACGTATTCATTAGCCCCTGCTGCTAGCGCTTTTACCATTTGAGTAGACTCTGATTCCGTAGTAACCATCATCAGACAGACACTTTGATAGGTCGGTTCGGCACGCACCGCCCGGACAAACTCATAGCCGTCCATTTCCGGCATATTCCAGTCCACTAACGCCAGTTCGAACTTAGTGCCTTGCTTGAGGTGTTCTAAGGCTTCCAAGCCATTACCAGCCTCGGCAACCTCAAAGCCAATGCCTGTTAATATCCGTTTAAGAATCGAGCGAGTTGCCCGAGAATCATCGACAACCATTGCATGGCGCATTGTCATCATCACCACCTTTCCCTAGTAATAAAAACTTTGTGGGTAAGTCTTATCCAAAATTCTAGTCACTTAAGACTAAACGGCTTTCTGCGTCGGTTCGTCACACAACGCTTGGACCTCGCGTTTTAGCTGGACGGGATCACCAAGATTGTATTCCAACAGCTTACGCAGATGACTCATAGAATCTAAATCCATCTCTACAAATTTATAGCCCAACCGGTCATCTTCACAATGAGCAAGTATTCCCCGAAACCGTAAAACTATATCTGACCCCGCTAAGCAAAATTCCATCATCGCCTCGGAGTTCAAAAGCGGATTTGATAAGTTAGGAACCTGTAATAAAACACCCTTTAAGGATAAATCAATAACATGCGCTTCATAGTGAGATTTACTCACCTGCAAACTTGCATCCGTAACAAAATGAATGCGGCTAAAGCGTCTTCTGTCTTGCGTCATGTTTATCTCCGAATCGTTCAATCCCTACAGGACTATTGCTACTCGTTCCAGAAGACGCCGTGAACACGTCCCTGTGGGCTTGACGACGGCCATCCAGGCCGCCAACACTTCTTTCACGAGCAACGATAGTCCTGTTTTTGCGTAAGTCGTGTCCCTAGTAGGATACGGTGAGCCTGGGAACCGCATCGCATCAGTCACGGCTGTAAACTTAATGTCAGCAAGTGACCTTTGTGGTCGCGGCAAAGGCTTCTACAAAGTATTCTTGGTCAATCCATTAGTCGTTTCTGATAACCTTGGCAACGACTACGCCAACGTTTTGACATGTTCGGTTAAAGTGTGCAATTTTCTTACCAAGAATTAGCGAGTCAATATTTTACTTGCCTTGTGGGTAATATTTCACAAAATTTTAGTGATATTTTTCACTGCCTAGCCCGTTAGAAAGCAAATATAATCTCCTGTGTTTTTGCGGCCAGTCCTCGCCAACAGCCTATCATCAAACGGATCACGCTGGCTTTTTTGATCCAGGTAGCCTTGTTATAGAATGATAGGGATGCGAATGATTGTCTTGAATCGCGCTGATAAATCAACTATTTCTGTTTTTGTTATAGCAGATTCCTCGGCCAAATTTTTTACCAAGGGCACTATCAAGACTAATGACCGCTACCCGTTATCGATTAATCACGCTGCTTCCTTCCATGAACGCTGAACTGGTTCGTTGGACTCTGAAAAATGCAGGCATATCTTTTGCCGAAGAACCCCATGCACCGGTACTTCATCTGCTCGCTTTTAAACGTGTGGGGATCAAAGCGTACTATGTGGCGCTGGTTTTCCAAGGTCAGCGTTTCGCTGACACCTCCGCCATCATGAAATTTCTCAAATCGCAGCCAGCTAGCCAACATTTGTTCGCCGCTAACTCGATAGAACAAGCCAGCATGGATGAGCTGTGGCCACAGTTTCATAAGGAGCTGGGCAGTGCGACGGCCCGCTGGATTTACGCCCATATGTTGCCCAATAAACAGGTAATGGGGGAGGTTTTGACGAAAGGCGTGCCTAGGATGGAACGCATCGCTTATCGCTATGGTTATGGGGGGTTGACGGGTCTAGTAAAAAAAGCACTTAACATTGGTCCACAAACCGCTGTAAAGATGACCGACCAGTTCCAAGGCGTTTTCCATCGCACCGATCAATTGCTGAGCGACGGCCGCCCCTATTTATTGGGAGATCGTCTTAGCATCATCGATATTCTCTTCTGCGCCAATGGCGCACCTTGCGTTTTGGAACCCCGCTATGGGGCGCCATTACCTACCCTAGAACAAACCCCGCCTGCTATGCAGGAGGTGGTCAAGGCCTGTCGAGAACGGCCGTCAGGCAAGTTTATTCAGCGGATCTACCAACAACACCGGTTAGCTAAAAAAATATAAGTTATTAAGGAGTCGTTTGATGTCTTTTTTAAAGCAAATAGCATGCGCGGAAAAATCTAAAAAGAAGGCTATTTTTAAACACTGGATTGACACTAAACCATTGCAACTCTTTGCAGAGCTGCGTCAACAGCAACCGATTTTTTTTCTGCTGGGAAAGCAGGGACCGGTAATTGTCACCCGGTTTCGCGACGTGCAAGAAGTGTTATCGCGACCCACAGTGTTTACCGTACAAAGCTATCAACCAAAAATGGACCCTGTGGTGGGAGATTATATGTTGGCACAGGATGATACACCCCTCAATGAGCGCGATAAAGCCATCATGCGGGCGATGTTATGCCGAGACGATTTACCGCGGGTGCGCCAGCAGTGTGGAAACCTGGCGGATGAAGCCATTGACACAGGGCTTCGCCATGGTTCTTTAGACGTGGTGTCGCAATTATCCCGTAAGGTTATTGCCC
>CAZGON010000023.1:11807-29017 GCA_964527085.1 uncultured Candidatus Competibacteraceae bacterium | reverse complement strand
TATTCCTTAATACTAACCTTTAGTCGTATTTCTATTCCCTACTTCACTATTTCTTGTCATATTTTTTAAACAACCTGTGTTTAAAGCTTCCCTTCGCCATACTAATAAGCGTCTAGCGAAGGGAAGAGAATAGGCATTTGACCTACCAAAGTGCCACGACTATCCTTCTTTCTTGAGGGATTCAACCAAATCGATGTATTGTTGCTTAGCATCCTCGGAAGGTGTGCCTTTGAGGGCCGCCCAAGCGTCATACTTAGCGCGACCAACTAAATCGGTAAAACCAGGACGGTCACCTTGCACGTCTCCATCTGAGCCCTGTTTGTAAAGCGCATAAAGTTTAAGTAGCGTATTGTTATCAGGTCTTTTGCTCAATTGGGTGCTTTCTGCAGAGGCTTGCTGGAATCGGGCTTGTAGATCGGACATAATTGCTCCTACTCGTAATTGATGCGGTTAATTTTTCCACGCTTTGGTGGAACCTCATTTGTAGAGGATTTTCAGCTATCGTGCAAGCTAGCTAATCAGTAAAGTACAACTAAAATACTTTGTTAGGACGCTCAGTGGTTGCGTCCAGAGTTAAAAAGAGAATAACGCGATTAGGCGTTGTTATCGTTATCCAAAACTCCAGCATAACGGTGGATTTCAAAAGCATGGCTCATCCCGACCGTGAACGTATGTCAAGCATTGATACGGCCTGGCTACGAATGGACCGTCCCTACAACATAATGGCCATCAATGGCGTCCTTATTTTCGAGGATCGGCTAGACCTGGAATGTGTTAAAGAACTGGTCAAAGCCCACATGATACGTTACAAGCGTTTCCGTCAGCGGCCTATTCATACGTCTGGTGGTTATGTTTGGGAGACCGATATTCACTTTGAGTTGAGCAGTCATGTGCGCCGGATGGGATTACCCGGCGCCGGTGGCAAAGAAGAACTCGAGGAGTTGGTCAGCAATCTGATTAGTACCCCCATGGATCCTAGTAAACCTCTATGGGATTTTCATCTGGTAGAAGATTACCAAGGCGGCAGTGCTCTGATTGTACGTATTCAACACTGTTACGGTGATGGGATGGCTATGATCCAGGTACTTTTATCGCTGACCAACATGGCGCCTGGCATCCCCACTGATAGCACTGGTCCAGCAGCATTGATATCCCGCCATAACGGTGAAGAGGCCCGTGGCGACATTTTCCGACAATTGTTCGAGCCGGTCAGTGAAGCGGTTACCCAAGCTATCAAAGCGGGGCGGAATCTGTTGGGAGATGGTGTGGATATAGTGCGTCATCCAAGCGAAACCTTAGGCTATGCCCGGCAGGGCTTAGGGCTGCTTTCGGAGGCGGCTAAATTTACTGTAATGCCCGATGACCCGGTAACGCGTTTTCGAGGTAAGCTGAGTGTCGCTAAACGGGTAGCGTGGGCGGAACCTTTGTCCTTGAAGGAAGTGAAGACTATTGGCAAAGCCCTAGGCTGCTCTATCAATGATGTGTTGTTGTCTTGTGTGACGGGTGCGCTACGGGGTTACCTTTTGGAGAAAGGTGATACTGTCCGGGATGGCTTGGAAGTACGCGCTGCTGTACCCGTCAACCTGCGTTCTTTAGAAAAAGCCAAGAATCTAGGAAATTTCTTTGGTTTAGTGCTGTTGTCATTGCCTATTGGTGTGGCGGATCCTGTGCAACGGGTGTATACCGTTAAGCAGCGTATGATGGAGCTAAAAGGGTCTTATCAAGCGGTCTTGACCCTAGGTTTATTAGGCACTCTAGGCGTGGGTCCTAAGCTCATTCAAGCATCGGCCATGAAAGCACTGACTAAAAAAGCCACGGCGGTAATGAGTAATGTTCCGGGTCCCGATAAACCTCTTTATATGGGAGGTGCAAAACTTTCTGAATTGATGTTCTGGGTTCCTCAGTCGGGATCAGTGGGCATGGGAGTTAGCATATTTAGCTACAACGGTCGCGTCCACTTTGGACTTAGAACAGACGCAAGACTTGTTAAAGATCCTGACACCGTCATCAAACGCTTTAATATGGAGTTCGAGAAAGTTTTACTGGCAGTGATGATGCAACCTTGGCATGGGCAACCAGAAGCTAAGACCTTAGTAAATCCTTCTTAGTTTATGCGTTAGTAGTCTGCTGGCGTTAAAAAGCGCATCTTCCAGGTATTTATACTTTGTGACGTCAAAGTTCTATCTGCTTTAGGTTTTATAAAATCCTAGGATACATCTTGAAAATAGATTTTCTATGACTCTAAAAATGTAAAATATGTTATTGAATTAGTGTGATTATTCTAATTTATGCTGCTATTTTATGATTATAGATTTAATTATTGTCTACTTTACTAAAAATAAAAAGTTGTTGTAATAGTAATATTTGGCTTGAATGGTTTTTTATAGTTAAGCTACTTTGGGAGAAGGAAATGGTAAAAAAACTAAAGACTGAGACAAGCGAAAGACAGGCAGCATTGTCTAGAGCTGTAGATAGCTCAAGACTTATTTGGTTAGCAGGGTTAGGCGCTTTTTCTAAAGTCGAAACAGAAAGTAGTGCTTTATTTGAAAGTTTAGTCAAAGAAGGCGAGAAATTTGAAAATCAAACAAAAAAGATGGCTGATAATAAAATCGATGATGTGAAAGGTAAGGTTGAAGAAGTAAGAGATAAGGCGATTGATACATGGGACAAATTGGAAGAATCCTTTGAAGCGCGATTAGCGAGCCTTTTAAATAAAATGGGGATACCAACTCACGATGATGTTGCCGATCTTTCAAAACGGGTAGAGGCATTGAACGAAAGCGTTAAAGATCTGAACAAAGTTTAAAAACCCCGCACAACACTGTTTTTTACCTTTTTTAGTGTCATAAAAAGAACAGTAGATAAAATAGGGTTAAAAGCATTGTTATGGTACCTTAATAAGCCTTAGCTGTGAAAAACCAGGCGATCGAGAAAACAATAATACGTCTAAAAAAATATCTTAGGTCGCTTACTGTCTATCTAGATTTGCCCCCGGCGCACTAAAATACTAGTCGCTCAGCGAGCCTAAGGAGGTACCATGAAAGAGAAATCGTTTGTTACCCATGTAGGAAGCAATATGCCTCGGATTGGCTTGGCGCTTGCTGGGGGAGGCCCCCTCGGTATGATCTACGAAATTGGTGCCTTGCGAGCACTTGATGAAGCCCTGGAGGGGGTTGATTTCAACAACCTTGACGTTTATGTTGGGGTAAGCGCAGGGGCAGCCATTGCCGCTAACTTAGCTAATCAACTGACGACGGCTCAAATGTGTCGTGTTTTTATCCGTGGTGAGGCAGTTGATCATCCCTTCAATCCCGATGTGTTCTTGAAACCTGCTTTAAAAGAATACTATACGCGTCTTTTATCAGTGCCTAAATTGTTTGCCGAATCAGTCTGGCGGTTTGCAAAAAACCCGTTTGATATAACTTTAGTGGAATCTCTGGCCAGTCTGAGTCAAGCCTTTCCTACCGGTGTTTTCGATAACGAAGCAATTTTTAACTATCTAAACCAGCTTTATAGCGTCACTGGACGAACCAACAATTTTCGTGAGCTGCGCAAAAAGCTTTATGTTGTCGCGGTGGATCTAGATACAGGAGAGCCTGTGCGATTTGGTTCCAAAGGTTATGATCATGTGCCGATAGCTAAAGCTGTTCAAGCGAGCACGGCGCTGCCAGGTCTATATCCACCTGTCAAAATCGATGGACGTTACTACGTGGATGGCGCGTTGACCAAAACAATGCATGCTTCAGTAGCACTTAGCGAAGGCGCCGATCTGGTTTTTTGTGTCAATCCATTGGTACCTTTCGATGCTAATCTGGCCACCCACGTTGGCACCTTGAAAAAACACGAAAGTCTTGTTGAAAAAGGGCTTGGTGTGGTTTTATCGCAAGCGTTTCGAACCATGATCCATTCCCGATTAGAGGTGGGTATGTCTAGTTACGATACTCAATACGAGAATGCAGATGTGGTTCTATTTGAGCCAAACCGGGAAGATCCAAAGGTGTTTTTTGCCAATGTCTTTAGTTTTTCTAATCGATTATGGGTTTGTGAGCATGCTTATCAAACAACTCGCCATGATTTGTTAGCGCGACATAATGAATTGGGTGCGTTGTTAAACCGCCATGGTGTTTCTTTACGTATGGATATTTTAGAAGACAAAGATCGTCATTTTAGTACGGATTTGCAAAATGAAGATCCGGTGATGGCTGAAGCAGTTGAAGATCTAATGAATAGTAATGGGAGTGAATCTTTACCAAATTTGACTAAGTCTGAAGAATGGTTGAAAGCGACGCCTAGTTAATTAAGCCGAGTTAGGTACGATAACCTCAAATTATACATATAGGCATATGTAGGAGTTGAATAGAAATGGCAAAAAAAAAGTCAAAGAATAAAAAAAATGAAGCAAAAACAGTCAATACGATGGTGCGTACTGCTCGGCAGATTTGGTTAGCTGGTTTAGGCGCATTTATAGCCGCTGAAGAAGAAGGTAGTAAGTTATTCGAAGTTTTGGTCAAACAGGGTGAAGAAGTAGAGGGGCATACAAGAAAAATAGCAGAAAGCAAAGTCGATGCCATGAAAGACAAGGTCGAAACTGCTATGGAAGAGATGAGAGATAAAACAACAGATACGTGGGAAGGGTTGGAGCAGGTGTTTGAAGATCGTGTGGCTCGTGTTCTAAATCGATTAGGTGTGCCTACTCAAGAAGATGTTGAGGAATTAGGTAAACACATAGAAAGTCTCACCAAAAATATAAAAGATTTGACTAAAACCATTTAAAGATTTTTTGTTAATCTATTTTTTCGCTTTTACGTTGTAGTTAAAAGCGACGTAACAGTTAGGCATGTTTTTATTTTAACTTTTCAGTCTAAATAGTCATGGCTCAGTCTTTTGAGTAGAGCCCGCATATCTTCTCTTAAGAATGGGGATACTAGCGCCATTACCTGGAAAACACCATGCCCAAGGTGGTTGCCATCCATATCATCAACATTATAAACATTATCAACGCTATGAACATTTCTACAAACATTTTGAAAATTGATCCAATAGGTTGCAACTAAAGCAATATTATTTGCTAATGCTTCGATTTCTTCAGAATTGGCGTTCATAACCTCAGCTTTGACAAGTCCCCTGCATATGGTGATAGAAGTAGCAATCTTACGCTCTAAAATCCTCTTAAAACGCATCCGTAACTTTCGACTACGACTGAGGATGTTATCTAAATCGCGGTACAAAAAACGGTATTGCCAAATACTTTCAAACACAAGATGCAAGTAAAGCCACATATCTTCCATGTTTAATGCCCGGCTTTCCGGTGCTTCTAATGCGTCTGATATTTGCTGTTCAAAACGCAGGAACAGGTAGTAGATAATTTCGTCTTTATTGCGAAAGTGATAGTAAAGGTTTCCTGGACTTATATCTAATTCATCTGCAATATGATTAGTTGTAACATTAGGTGCTCCATATTGATTAAAGACATCTAAACTAGCCTGGAGTATTCGTTCACGAGTTTTCATCGTTTTGAACTATGTCACAATCATGATTTTTATAAGATGTTTTCAATGCTTTATTTTGGATTAACGGATGATTTTAATTAAAGGTTTACTTTTTTTAAAATTTAAGAGCATTGACGTTTGTAGTGCATAATAAATATATGCAAATTATTAGTTTTTATCTACCTATCGTTTGATAATAAAGAAGCAAAAGACAGGCATTAATTTTGATCTAAATCTAACCCCATTGGGAAAAGGTTAAAACCCTACGAATGCAGCCTTTAATGAGATTATATTTTTAGGCATCATTGTTGCCCAACACTACCTTATTTCGTTGCTTGGCAAAAGTGAGTAACCTTTGGATAGATTTTTCAGCTTGTTTGCGAACCGCTTCATCGATAACGATTTCATTTTCACCCGTCTCCAAGACTCGAGCTACCTGTCGCAAGCTATTCATGGCCATCCATGGGCAGTGAGCACAGCTTTTGCAGGTGGCGCTTTTACCGGCTGTTGGCGCCTCCAAAAAAACTTTGCCGGGAGCAGCCTGTGTCATTTTATGAAAAATACCCCGATCGGTTGCCACGATAAACTTTTTAGCATCAAGTTGCCGGACGGCTTGAATAAGCGCCGTTGTCGAGCCCACCACATCAGCTTGCGCAATGACATCGGCAGGCGATTCCGGATGAACTAAAATTTTTGCATCGGGATGCACACTCCGCAGCTCTGCCAACTGCTCAGCTTTGAAAGCCTCATGAACCACACATGCACTGTTCCACAAAACCATATCAGCGCCTGTTTCCTGCTGTAAATATTTACCGAGATGTTGGTCCGGCGCCCACAAAATCTTTTCACCCCGATCCGCTAGATAACGGATGATGTCAAGCGCAATACCCGACGTGACTACCCAGTCGGCGCGTGCTTTTACCGCCGCACTGGTATTGGCGTAAACAACCACAGTGCGGTCTGGATGTTGGTCACAAAAGTTCTTGAAAATCTCTGCTGGGCAACCGAGATCCAACGAACAAGTCGCCTTTAGATCCGGCATCAGCACCCGTTTCTCGGGATTAAGGATTTTAGCGGTTTCACCCATAAAGCGAACGCCCGCTACGACTAATGTGGAGGCAGTGCAGCTATGGCCAAATTGGGCCATATCCAAAGAGTCAGACACATAACCGCCAGTGGCGTCGGCTAATTCCTGCAATTCGGGCGCCGTATAGTAATGGGCAACTAACTTGGCGTCTTGTGTCTTCAACAGTTTCTCAATATGACGGACAAGCTTAATTTTCTCCGCTGGTTCAAGCAGCTCTTCTACAACGTCTGGAATCTGTTCGGGTAATGGACGCAGGTTGAAAGGCATAGCAATATTAATTTTTGCATTCATAGCTTTTCTCCGGGAATTCTGGTAAATCGCGTTACCTAATAAATTCAACCTTACCAGGCGTCTTGACCCGATATAGGCGAGCGGGACGGTGTTTACCCTGACGCAGCATCCCGCTGGTCGCCTCAATACAATTCATGGCCAGCATCCGCTTGCGGAAATTTCGTTTATCTAAAGATGCCTCCAGAATGGTTTCGTAGACTGATTGTAAAGCGCGCAAGGTAAATTGCTTTGGCATAAGCTGCAGAGCAATTGTAGAGTAGCTGAGTTTAGCGGCTAATCGCTTGTATGCCATAGCAATGACATGGCTTTGATCAAGAATGAGTAAAGGGAGATTGTGTACCGAAAACCAACCTAATAGGCGGTTGCCATGGCGCTGTGCGCAACTCTGCAAACTTTCTGGTGGCACTAGGGCAAAATACGTGACAGCTACGGTAGGTTGTTGAGGGTTTCGATCAGGGCAACCAAAGGTATAAAGCTGCTCTAGGTAGATATCTTTTAATCCCGTTTGATCATATAAATGTCGTCGAGCGCAGGTATCTAACTCTTCATTGGCTGCAATATAACCACCGGGTAATTTCCACTTCTCATTTTCTTCAGGCGCCAAAAGCACCCGCAGCCCTTCCTCCCAAATGCTAAAAGGGGTGATGTCAGTGGAAATAGCAAATAAATTACCAGGCTGCTGTACCATGAAACGTCATTTAGTGTCAAAGAAACACTAAATAATGGTGTATTAAAAACACTATGTCAAGACCGTGACCAAACAATGACGTTCTTTTGACAAAAAGAGCGAGGTGATTTTTGGTTTGCAATTAAAATTAAAGCGTTGAGCCATGAAAGAATGTATTAAACAGAAACAACTTCTAAGGCTTGGGAAGTTTTAATTGACAGTGCTACACTACCTGTTTGTTATTTAAATGAAATTTCTAAGAGGCTGGAATGGCTGGACACAGTAAATGGGCAAATATTCAACATCGCAAAAATGCACAAGATGCTAAACGTGGCAAACTGTTTACTCGCTTGATTCGCGAAATCACCGTTGCTTCCCGTATGGGCGGATCAGATTTGGTCGCCAATTCTCGCTTGCGTTTGGCTGTCGACAAAGCGCTCGCGGCAAATATGACGAAAGATACTATTGATCGGGCTATCAAACGGGGTTCCGGTGAAGCCGGTGATACGCAATACGAAGAAATACGTTATGAAGGTTATGGTCCAGGTGGAGTAGCTGTCTTAGTAGATTGTATGACCGACAATCGAAATCGCACGGTGGCAGAGGTTCGCCACGCTTTCAGCAAATGTGGTGGAAACTTGGGCACCAGTGGTTCAGTGGCTTTCCAATTTGATCAAACCGGCATCATAAGTTTTCCATCTGGTGCTGATGAGGAGCGGATTATGGAGGTCGCGCTGGAAGCGGGGGCAGATGATGTGGTAACCAATGACGATGGATCGGTAGACGTGCTATCAACGCCTACGGCATTCGAGACGGTTAAACAAACTATGCTAGCGTCAGATCTCCAACCGGAGCAGGCCGAGGTTACCATGCGCGCTAGCAATAGTGCCGCATTAGACTTAGATAATGCCCAAAAAATGGTGAAGCTACTGGATATGTTGGAAGATCTCGATGATACGCAAAACGTTTATTCCAATGCTGATATTTCCGATGACATCATGGAGCAGCTTTGATGCGGTTTTTGCAGTCCCTTAAGCCAATCCTATGACCCGTATTCTCGGTATTGATCCTGGTTCGCAAATTACCGGTTATGGCATCATCGATATGCAAGGCAGCCAAAGTCATTATCATAATTGTGGTTGTATTCGCACGTCCAGCAAGCAAGCTTTGCCAGAACGGTTAAAAACGATTTTTCAATCCATCAATGCCATTATTGCTGAGTATCAACCCCATACTATGGCTATAGAACAGGTATTTATGCACCGTAATCCCGACTCCGCCCTCAAGCTTGGACAAGCACGGGGTGTGTCTATTTGTGCCGGCGTCATGGCGGATCTGCCTATTAACGAGTATGCGCCTCGGGCTATTAAGCAAGCGCTGGTGGGTAACGGGGGCGCCACTAAAGAGCAGGTGCAACATATGGTTTGCACACTTCTTCAACTAAAAGCCTATCCTCAAGCTGATGCGGCCGACGCCCTCGCCATCGCCCTTTGCCATGGACATACCCTGCATACTCTGAAGCGGTTAGACGGTAAGGCCGCGTTGCTTTGGAGAAAACGGTGATTGGTCGTTTAAGAGGGGTATTGGTGGATAAACAGCCGCCCTATTTGATGATTGAGGTTCAAGGGGTAGGCTATGACTTAGAAGCATCGTTAGCGACTTTTTATCGGTTACCTGAAGTGGGCGCCCAGGTTACTCTATATACCCATCTGGCTGTGCGAGAGGATGCTCATACGCTTTATGGGTTTGCCGCTTTATCAGAGCGTCGCTTATTTCGTAGTTTGATAAAAGTTAGTGGGGTTGGCGCTAAGCTTGCCTTGCTTATATTGTCGGGTATGACTGTGGAAAATTTCACCCACTGCGTTCAGGAGAATGATGTCGCTGCTTTTATTCGACTACCTGGTATTGGCAAAAAAACCGCCGAACGTTTGCTGGTGGAAATGCGCGATCGTATTAGCGATGTAACATCCTGGGATGCCGTCGACATTAAACGCATGGATGGAGCACCATCTGCGCCTGCTAGCCCTATCGATGACGCGATTAACGCTCTGGTTGCCTTAGGTTATAAGCTGCCAGATGCCGCCCGAATGGTTAAGGCTATTGATAGCGAAGGACTTTCCAGCGAAACACTCATCCGCCAGGCTTTGCAAGCTACTGTGCGCACGCAACCTAAATCTCATCCATGAGCATCCTGTTGTTATGATTGAATCTGAGCGTCTCATTACAGCCACGGCCACGGGTGATGAAGTAGCTGTGGAACGAGCTATTCGCCCGAAAACATTATCTGCCTATGTCGGTCAACAGGCATTGCGAGAACAGCTGGAAATTTTTATTAGCGCTGCCCGTGCCCGTCAAGAACCGCTAGACCATGTCCTGTTGTTTGGTTCACCTGGTTTGGGTAAAACGACCCTCGCGGCTATTATTGCTGGCGAAATGGGAGTCAATTTGCGGCAAACTTCAGGACCAGTCCTTGAACGTCCTGGCGATTTGGCCGCCCTGTTGACCAATTTAGAACCTAACGATGTGCTATTTGTAGACGAAATCCATCGTTTGTCTCCGGTGGTGGAAGAGGTGCTTTATCCTGCCATGGAGGATTATCAGCTGGATATTATGATCGGTGAGGGACCTGCGGCCCGCTCCATAAAACTTGATCTGCCACCCTTTACGCTGGTTGGCGCCACGACCCGAGCGAGTCTTCTCACCTCACCGCTGCGGGATCGGTTTGGTATCGTGCAGCGCCTAGAGTTCTACAGTGCCGAAGAGTTGACGTTGATCGTGCAACGCTCGGCCCGCATTTTAAATATGGAGACAGATGTTGAGGGCGCTGCAGAGATAGGCAGACGTTCCCGGGGCACCCCGCGTATCGCTAATCGATTACTACGACGAGTGCGGGATTATGCGCAAGTCAGGGCCGATGGTTATATCGATGCTGAGGTGGCACGCCAAGCGCTGGCGTTATTGAGAGTAGACGATTGTGGATTTGACGAGATGGATCGCCGTTTGTTGCACACGGTAATCGATAAATTTCAAGGAGGTCCCGTAGGATTAGATACCCTATCCGCTGCGTTGGGTGAGGAGCGGGGTACCATTGAGGATGTTTTAGAACCCTACTTAATCCAGCAGGGTTTTATCATGCGTACCCCCCGAGGCCGCATGGCCACTCCAAATGCCTATCGTCATTTTGGATTGCTTAAAGAGATGCCGCAAGCTACTGGTGAGCTGTTTGACGACAGCGCCTGAGTTTGGTTTCGAGAATTTATAGTGCGCTTGGTTCGGCCCGATTCAATTCTTGGCCTTATTCTAACTGGCTATTTGCTTGCATTGCTTCCCTTAGTTCTCGCGTTGGGTCTGGCCGTTATACAAGTGAAACGCTTGACGGAACAGAGTCAAATCACTGTCTTCCAAGTGGTGGAGGCTACGCAGGGTGGACGCCTGTTAAGCAGTCAATTGACTGCCATGGAGCGGAGTGCGCGCCAGTATTTAGTATTGCGGGATGACAAACTGCTGGATGTTTATCGGGAAGCGCATATTGCTTTTGCCCGTACCTTAGAGCGTCTCAACGCATTGAAGTTGGAAAAGAAACGTCGAAACATTGTGGAGCAGATCGAGGAAATTGAACAGGGATTATTTGAAATATTTGCTTATCCTCGGGAAAAACCGATGGTTATCGAGGTAAGAGTGGCGGAGTTTGGGAAAATGTTGGAACTGGTGCGCGACTTTTTAAATCAAAGCGCCAGTTGGGTGGATCGGGAAGTGATGCGTTTGCAGACCTTAGCCGAACAGGCAACCTTAAGACTCAGTTGGTTGATGTTTGCCGTTATCCCAGCTGTACTGGTATTGACGGGTATTTTTACCCTTTTGATTGTACGTCCCTTACAACGCATGGTGCGGGCTATTCATCGTCTGGGTAGGGAAGATTTTACCCGCCCCATTGTGGTTCACGGTCCTCGCGATTTAGAAGCCGTAGGTAAAAGGCTAGATTGGTTGCGAAGTCGGTTGGCGGAGTTAAACGATCAAAAAGTCCGTTTTCTGCGTCATGTATCCCATGAATTAAAAACACCTCTCACGGCGTTGCGGGAAGGCGCAGAACTGTTGAGCGACCAGATTATTGGCCCACTCAATGTTGAACAACAGGAAGTTGCCGCCATCCTACGAGATAACAGTATGCAGTTGCAGCGCCTCATCGAAGATTTGCTCAACTTTAACCAAGCGCTATCGCGCAATTTAAAGTTACGTACGGAAATTTTTGAATTTGACAAGCTGGTTAAACAAGTCATAGCAACCCAGCGCATGGCTTGGAAGGCTCGTAAACTACAACTTGTAACCCATTTGACCCCGTTATTGTTTAAGGGTGATCGGGAAAAACTGGCCACACTGGTGGATAATTTGTTGTCCAATGCCATCAAATTTTCGCCGCTGGGTGGAACTATAAAGATAACGCTTAATGTTAGGAGGGACCGTGTGCTACTGGACGTAAAAGACTCTGGACCGGGCTTTGATCCGAGAGATCGTATGCAAGTTTTTGAAGCCTTTTACCAAGGGCACACCGTCGCTGACGGTCATGTAAAAGGGTCTGGATTAGGATTGGCGATTGCTCAAGAATATGCCCTTGCCCATCAAGGGCAGTTGGAAATTGTGGAGGAGCCTGCTGAACCTGGAGGTTGTGTACGGCTTGTCTTACCGTTGTTGCAGGAGCCAGCTTAATGGTGCGCCACTGGATGTTACTTTGTTTGGTAACCGTTGCAGCGGTGCAAGGATGCTCGTGGTTGGTGGGAGATCATTCAAGTGTGCCTATCTTTAGAGAAACACCGTTTGTCTCTGCTAAACAAAAAGACACGGAAATTATTGCTGGGTTATATGATTATGCCGAGCGCTTGCGAGATCTCGATGAAACAGGATTGCGCCAGGAATATCAGTCCCTTGTAGAGGAAGAGGAAGCGTTGCCGGATTGTAAAGAACACCAGACATGTCTTAAGCTAGCCTGGTTGTTAAGTGGCGTCGACTCCAGTTTAGCGGATTATGATAAGGCTAGGGTTTTATTAGATAAAACTCTGGCCAATTCGTCAGGATCACTACTCAAAGGTTATATTTACGAATGGCGACATATCGTTGAGCACAACAAGATGCTCAACGAGCAGCTCACAGCCATGCGTTATAAAATGTTGACGGAGCGCCGCGAAGGCAAACTGTTGCGGGAAAAAATTGAGACTTTAAACACGGAAATCAAAACCCTTGAAATGAAAATTGAGGCTTTAACCTCCATTGAGCAAAGCCTAAAAAATCGAGAACAAAGGCAATGAGCGATAACCAACGGGATATTCTTTTAGTAGACGATGATCCTAGTTTGCTGCGGTTGTTATCGTTGCGTTTAAAAGCCGCTGGCTACACCTTGCAAGCAGTGCAAAGCGCAGAGGCGGCTTTGGCCTGTCTTAGCGTTGTCCAGCCAAGGCTTATTATTACCGATATGCGCATGGGTGGTATGGATGGTATGGCGCTATTTCAAGAATTACAAAAGCAGCGCCCGGATATTCCTGTCATTATTTTGACGGCTCATGGCACCATTCCAGATGCGGTTAAAGCAACCCACGCTGGTGTGTTTAGCTTCCTCAGTAAACCCTTCGATAGTAAAGAGCTTTTAGAACATATTCATAAAGGTCTGGCATTGGGGGGTGGGGGCGCCAGCGTCGATGGTGATCACGAGGAATGGCGAGCTAAAATCATTACCCGCAGTCCGACCTTAGAAGCTGTTTTGCGTGAGACATGGCTAGTCGCTCAGAGTGAGGCCAGCGTGTTGATCAACGGTGAGAGTGGTACGGGCAAAGAATTATTGGCGAAAGCAGTACATCTTGCCAGTCCACGCAGTCAACAACCCTTTTTGGCTATCAACTGCAGTGCTATTCCTGCTGAGCTTTTGGAATCTGAACTGTTTGGCCACGCTAAAGGGGCCTTTACGGGTGCCACTGCTTCTCATCAAGGCTTATTTCAAGCGGCTGACGGGGGGACGTTATTTCTCGACGAAATCGGTGATATGCCAGCCGTGCTCCAAGCCAAACTGTTGCGCGTGTTACAGGAGCAGCAGGTACGTCCGGTGGGTTCTACGCAGAGTCTACCTGTCCATGTGCGAATCGTTTCTGCGACTCATCATGATTTAGAAGAACTGCTAAAGGAAGGCCACTTTCGGCAAGATCTGTACTATCGACTCAACGTCGTCAATTTGGTTTTACCTCCTCTGCGGGAACGACGCGAAGATATTACCTTATTAGCCGATCATTTTTTAGAAGATTTAAGTATAAAAACCCATCGGGATGTCAACGCGTTTGCACCGGAAGCTTTGGAAATCATGATGAGTCATGATTGGCCAGGCAATGTAAGACAGCTTTATAATGTTGTCGAATACTGTGTCGCCCTTTCACCGACACCCATCATTCCGGCTTCTTTAGTAAAAAAAGCTTTGCGGGACAAAGGTGCCGAAATTTTGCCACTGGCGGAAGCGCGCAATCGTTTTGAGCGAGATTATTTGGTGCAATTGCTGCAGCTTACTGAAGGCAATGTGACGCAAGCTGCGCGGTTAGCACAGCGTAATCGAACAGATTTTTATAAACTACTTAATCGCCATCAACTCAATGCAGCCCTTTTTAAAGACAAAGCGTAAAGAGTAGCAATTCCAGAATAATCGTAAATACAATTTGAGTGATTCACAGCTACTATTCATTTTCAACCTCATCAATAGCTTTGGTGGTCGCCATGACGTATTCCTCTAGATTTAAGGCGCCATCCTGGTTTTCATCGGCTTCAGCAAAGTCGAGTTGCTCGATTTGGGCTACCTCCTTTTGGCTCAGGTGACCGTCCATATCTGCGTCGATTTCTGCGAAACTGGGGCTAACGGCCTTAGTCGTTAAGGGGATCCAGCAAATAAAAACCATAAGCAAGCAAGTGAATGATAAAATCTTTTGCATGGTTGTCTCCTTAAAATTGCTTATGGAAGTTAACAGTCAGTAAAGTCATCGTGACCCATCGGCATCACGTTTATTAACTACTCGCAATATCCGTACCATTTACTTAAAAAATTGATTTAAAATTAATATCCTATAAAACCGTAAAAAACATGCAACAGAGATAGAAAGAAACCTTTTATCTGTCGGTTTATGCAGACGCTTTTCTAAACAAAGCTGCAATTAACTTATTTATCTGGACTTTATTGTCGCTTTTAAGTAACGGTTGAAAGACCTTAGGCTCATTTTCTTACATGAAGCATTTTATTTGGCCTGTTCGTATTTATTACGAAGACACCGATAGTGGTGGTGTTGTTTATTATGCCAACTACCTGAAATTTATGGAGCGGGCTCGGACAGAGTGGCTACGTACCCTGGGTTTTGAGCAGGATGTGCTAGCCCGCGATGATAACCTTCTATTCGTGGTACGCGCTGTGCAAATAGATTATCTAAAACCAGCCTGCTTAAATGACTTACTGCAGGTTATTACACAAATCATCGAAGTTCGGCAGGCAAGTCTCGTTTTTCAGCAACACGTTTTAAATGCCAAACAGGACCTTCTCTGTGAAGGACACGTAAGGATCGTCTGTGTTCACGCTGATATTTTGAAGCCAAAACAGATTCCTGAAAAGATTCTAGCGGAGGTTATTGTTGATCACTAACGAGTCCATCGCCGAGTTAATTTTAAATGCCAGCCTTTTTGTGCAAGGGATTATGGGTTTGCTGGTACTTATTTCCGGGGTCTCTTGGTGGGCCATTGTTAAAAAATATCGCTCGCTTTCTCGAGCTCTGGCAGAGGCTAATCATTTTGAAGACGATTTTTGGTCAGGGGCGGATTTATCATCGCTTTATTCCCGAATTAGACGGCGTAATGAACCCATCTACGGAATTGAGGCAATTTTTATAGCGGGTTTTCAAGAGTTTTTACGCTTACAAGGTCAGTCGCAAATAGATGCAGAGTCAGCCATTAGAGCGCCACAGCGTGCCATGCGAGCTGCGTTATCTCGGGAGATTGATGACTTGGAAACCTATCTTCCCATGCTGGCCACGGCTGGCTCTATCAGTCCTTATATAGGTCTGTTGGGTACTGTCTGGGGTATTATGAGTTCATTTCTCGCCATAGGAGGCGCCGGTCAAGCCACTTTGACTCAAGTAGCCCCCGGTATTGCTGAAGCCTTAATTGCTACCGCTATGGGGTTGATTGCTGCTATCCCTGCGGTTATGGCTTACAATCGCTACGCAAACGAGGTGGAGCGTTTAATTAGTCGCTACGATACATTTATGGAGGAATTCGCTAACATTCTTCAACGTCAATCTTATAATTTGCGGAGCAATTCTACCAATCCACAGGTTTGACCTATGAATTCTATCAACAACCAACCCATAAAAAGCAGATTACTTTAAAAGATGCTGAGACGACGTATCCGTAAGCGCTTTATGTCAGACATCAACGTTGTTCCTTATATCGACGTTATGTTGGTATTATTAGTGATATTTATGATTACGGCGCCTTTATTGAGTCAGGGTGTAAACGTCGATCTGCCTAAAGCCACCACCGAACCTCTTCCTGCTACCCAACAAGAACCTTTTGTGCTGAGTGTTGATCGCAGTGGTCTTTATTACCTAAATCTTGCCGATAACCCGCTCCAATCAATAGCTGCCGAAGAACTAGTAACCCGCACGGCTGCTGCTTTAAGCCAAAATCCGCAACGTCCTGTGTTGGTTAAAGCGGACGAGACTGTCGATTATGGCGTTGTGATGCGAGCAATGGCTCTATTGCAACAAGCGGGGGCTGCTGAAGTGGGTTTGCTGACCACTTTGCCCGATGACCAATAGTGTGGCAAATTTAATTTATGCGTGGCGGCTTCTTTGACAATATTGTTGCGGCAGTTCTATCTTTGCTACTTCATTTGGCGATGGGGTCCATTTTGCTTGTTAATCTTTCGGAACAAGCTGCCCGCCAATCAAGTAAAGCAACCCTTGAACCCATGATACAAGCCGTTGTGATCGATCAAGTACAGCTTACTGCCCAAATGGAGAGGCGAAGAGCTGAACGAGAAGCCCGGCAAAGGGCTGCTGAAGAAGCGCTTATGAGGGAGCAAGAAGCAGTACGTCTCCAGGCGGAGGCAGAAGCGCAAGCAGAGGCCCAACGTCAGGAAGAAGCACGTATTAAAGCAGAAGCAGAAGCTCAACGTCGGGAAGAAGCCCGTCTCCAGGCGGAGGCAGAAGCGCAAGCAGAGGCCCAACGTCAAGCAGAAGTAGAAGCAGAAGCAGAAGTTCAACGTCGGGAAGAAGCCCGTCTCCAGGCGGAGGCAGAAGCGCAAGCAGAGACCCAACGTCGGGAAGAAGCTCGTCTCCAGGCGGAGGCAGAAGCGCAAGCAGAGGCCCAACGTCAAGCAGAAGTAGAAGCAGAAGCAGAAGCAGAAGCAGAAGTTCAACGTCAGGCAGAGGAGTCGCGCCAACTAGCAGAGTTTAGGCAGCAACTGCAAACGTCTTTAAACCAGGAAGTCCGCAATCGCCAAGTTCAAGTCGAAATTGAAAGGTATACAACGCTTATCAAAACGCGAGTAGAACGAAATTGGCTACGACCACCGGGGTGTCAACAAGACCTATTCTCTAGGATAAGAATCGTCTTAGGATCCGATGACAATATAGAATCCGTTGAAATAGTGGAAAGCAGTGGT
>CAZGON010000023.1:0-11732 GCA_964527085.1 uncultured Candidatus Competibacteraceae bacterium | reverse complement strand
CATTACCTTTGCCCTCCGATGAAGAGGCAAGGGCAGCCTTTCGTTCTTTTTACTTTCAATTCAATCCCGGAGGTTAGCTCGTTGAGGTGCTTTACGCTAATCATTTTATTGCTAGGTTTTGGTGCAGTACATGCCGAAGAATTGACCATCGAAATTACCCAGGGCGTAGAAGGGGCGCCGACCATTGCGGTCGTACCGTTTGGTTCTCAAGGGGATTTGCCAGAAGATATCGCCGCCATTGTTTTGGCCGATCTTGCGCGGAGCGGTATTTTCAATCCTGTATCGCCCGATTTGCTGCCAGCGCGTCCTACCACCGTTCAGCAAGTTAATTTTCCAAGTCTGCGGGCTTTGAAAGTGGATTTCATTACTGTAGGACAGGTCAGCTCAAGCGGCGACGGTAATTACCGGGTGCGGTTTCAATTGGCTGACGCCATTAAAGGGCAGCAGTTACTTGGCTACTCGTTTGATGTGCCTGCCAACGAGCTACGCCGCGTGGCCCACCAAATAAGCGACTTGATATACGAGACGCTGACCAACGAGCGTGGCGCTTTTACCACTTTAATAGCCTATATTACAGCCTCCCAGGCAACCAACGGCGGACGTCGTTACAGTTTAGTGGTGGCAGATGCCGATGGGCACAATTCTCATACCGTCTTGAATTCTGCAGATCCGCTCATGTCTCCGGCTTGGTCGCCAGACGGTAATCGGTTGGCCTATGTCTCTTTCGAGGGTCGTCGATCGCAGGTTGTCGTGCAGGATATTTATACCGGTGAGCGGGAGATAATTGCTCGGTATCCCGGACTTAACGGTGCTCCTGCTTGGTCACCAGATGGTCAACGGTTGGCGCTAACCCTTTCTAAAGATGGTAACCCTGAGATCTACAGCTACGTCTTGGCCAATGGTAGCTTGAGTCGGTTGACTTACAATAGCGCCATCGACACCGAGGCTGTCTGGGCGCCAGACGGTAACAGTATTGTATTTACCTCAGATCGTGGCGGTGGGCCGCAGCTTTATAGTATGGGTGTAAATGGTGGTCTGCCTGAACGTTTGACCTTTGAGGGAGATTACAATGCGGATGCAGCCTTTTCTCCCGATGGCCGACTGTTAGCCATGGTGCATCGGCGGGCAGGAGAGTTTCATATTGCTGTTATGGATCGAGAAAGGGGAAACATAGACCTATTAACGCCAGGCCGACTTGATGAATCGCCAAGTTTTGCTCCCAATGGCAGCATCATTATTTATGCTACCCAGCAGGCTGAGCAGGGGATTTTAGCTGCCGTATCGGTTGACGGACGGGTGCAACAGAGTCTAGTTTCTCGAAACAGTGATGTGCGGGAACCCGCCTGGTCACCCTTTCTTCCATAAAGATTTTTCAGTAGATTCGTAGGACGATCTTATCATGAGCGTTTGCCATAGATTATTTGTAGCAATAACAACAGCTTTTACTGTAGTCCTGTTATCGGCTTGTGCCGCCAACCAAGGTCCTAGTGGTAGCCGAGGTCAAACGCCAGCAGATCAAGGTGGTCAAGGTACACAAGGTGGTCAGTTCGGCGCACAAACTCCTGGTAGCCCTGGTAGTGGACAAAGCGTGTCTGGTGGCGCAGGTCCCCAAGCAGGTCAATCGGAAGATGGCTCTGGTGTGGTCAAACGGGTTATTTATTTCGAATTCGATAGTTCTAAACTTAAGCCAGAATATCGATCTATTATCGAAGCCCATGCCCGTTATCTTCAAGAAAATCCCGATATTGTCTCAATTTTGGAAGGACATGCCGACGAACAGGGTTCACGAGAGTATAACGTGGCTTTAGGTAATCGCCGAGCGGAAACGGTAAGGCAATTAATGAGTGTATACGGTATCACTAGACAACAGCTGCATACCTTAAGTTATGGTGAAGAGCGCCCTGCAGTGGCGGGGAGTGACGAGGCGAGTTATGCTCAGAATCGCCGCGTCGAGATTGTCTACTAGCAGAGCCAGGAAAAAAATGATGCAAAAGTTGCCGGTGCGCAGGCGTTTTGTTGCGTTTGCGACGAGGAGCCTATTTCTAGCAGGAATCATTTGGTCTTGCCAAACCTTGGGGCAAGGGGCGCCAGACAACCAACTCATGTTTGAACTACTCAATCGTATTGAGCAGCTTGAGCGTGAGATTCGGCAACTTCGTGGCGATCTAGAAATGTACCGTTATGGTCAAGAGAATTACAATCGTCGCTTGCAAGGATTAGAAGAACAGATTGGTAATAATACTTCCAAACCTAGTCAAACCCCCAACAGACCTTCTAATCCGCCTAATAGATCTGAATCTAACTTCCCCATCGGGCCTCGTGGATCTGCTGGTATTACGCCAGGCGGTGCTTCACAACAACCCTCGTCGACGCCTGATCAGTCGGCAGCGTTGAACCAACAACGAGGTTCTCGATCATCGCCCAGCACAGAACAAGCTGTGTACGATGCCGCCATTGATCGCCTTAGAGAAGGGAATTATCAACAGGCCATTGAAGGCTTTCAAAATTTTTTAAAGCAACATCCCGAAAGCGCCTTAGCCGGTAATGCGCAATATTGGTTAGGTGAAGCCTATTATGTTAATCGAGATTTTGCTAAATCTCGGCAAGCTTTCATAGCCATGGGTACTAATTATCCAGATAACAGCCGGTTACCGGATGCCATGCTGAAACTGGGTTACGTTTACGAAGCTTTAGATGATAAAGCCAAAGCGCGCGAGGTTTTGCAGAAGCTTGTTCAAACGTATCCCAGAACACAAGCTGCCAGCCTAGCCGAAAGCCGTTTGCAATCACTGCGTTGAGATTTTGCTGAGCCATCAATGTATTCATTTTTTTAAATTTATGCTTGATGAGTAACAGTAAAAAGGTTGCCCGAGTAGGACGCTCTTATGGCGCGTCCTCGGGTTAATATTAAAAAGCACGGTGGTACGAAATAAAACGATACCACCGTGGACAGGAGTACTCCACCGGCAATAACGGCTGCGAAAGGGGGCCAAAATCCCCCTTCGGCGAGCATCAAGGGTAGAAAGCCACCAAAGGTAGTAATGGTTGTAGATATGATATGGCGGCTACTGCTCATTACCGTAGCGCGGATCGTGCCAATGTCGCCGGCCACCGCTGAAGGTTCCAGACGCAACGCCGACAAGATAATAATGGCAGCGTTAATAGCCACGCCTGTTAAACCGATCAAGCCGATAATCGGCTGAAAACCAAAGGGATATTGGAAAATAGTCAGAGCAAGCAGACCAAGACCGAAAGCCTGGGTGGCCACTAAGACGATAACACCTGCTAGCCGGAAGGAATTGAAGGTCACTACCAACAGACCCAGGGATAAGGTAACAATCAACGGGACCGAACGGACTAAATCGGTCAATGCGTCAGTGCGGGCTTCACTATCTCCGCCAAACTCCATGCGATAACCTAGGGGTAGGCGCTGTTCGTTCCATAGGATTTGGAATTGCTCTAATGCTGTAGCTGGCAGCATGCCTGCCTTAAGATAAGCCGAGATGATATTGACACGTTCGCCGTCGCGACGGGTAATGTTATCCGCTGCTGGCTTTAAGGTAAGTGTGCCGAGGGATGCCAGGGGAATACCCGGAAACACCGAGTGGTTTTCCCCACCAGGCGTTGCGACATGTAGAGAGGCGAGAGTGGTCAGATCATTACGCTGCTGATCTGCCACGCGAATCCGCACGGGCAATTCCTGGCTTGTCTCCACCAGTGATCCGTTAATAACTCCGTCCAGTTGATTGCTTAAGCTTTGCGCCACATCCACTAACTGCAAATCCCCTAAGCGGACCTCATCTTCGTCGGCGTCAAGCCAGAGCCTTGGCTCGCCACCGCCTAAAGTGGCCCGCGAGTGGGTGATCTCCGGTATTTGGGATAACAACAGACGCACCTCCTCGCCGAGACGTTTAAGCGCTAGGATATCTGGACCAAACAGGCGGATTTCTACAGGCGCATTGGTGGGTGGTCCTTGTTTCAGTTCCCGCACTAGAAACTGGGCCTGGGGAAAAGCGTGATCCAGTTGGGCCTGTAGTTTAGGGACCATCTCTCGAACCGTGTCGATGGAGGTAGTGGTTACTTGAGCTTCGGCAAAGTTGGTAACCCCGTCTTGGTTCATAAGCTGATTGTAATAAAACTTTGCGGCGCTTTTGCCCATATACCAATGCACAGAGGTAATTTGTTTATGATTAGCGATCAGCTCATGGGCCTGTCTGGCGAGCTGGTAGGTTTGCGCAATGGGTGTTTGGGTAGGTAAGTGCAGTTGAACATAAAATTGATTGCGGTCAGCCTCGGGGAAAAACTGCGATGTTAACGTGGTTTTTCCAAAAAAGCCCAATAGCGGTAATAACATAGCCGCTATGATGGCTGTTTTGGGATGCTCTAGACTCCGGGTCAAAGAACCTTGGAAAAGTTGCGCAACCCTATTAAGACGGTTATTTCCATTTGGTAAATTCGATGCTGCGGGGTTTTGTGCAAGGCTTTTTTTTGACAGGTGAGTAGTACCGAGAAAGCGGCCTGCGAGGGCGGGAATCAGGGTAACCGCCAGCCCAAACGAGACTAACAAGGCGACAATGACACTGATGGCAATGGTGCCGACGAATTCGCCGACACTACCGGGCAGGAGAGCAATGGGCAGAAACGCCAATACGGTGGTAAGGGTCGAGATCAACAGAGGCGTGAACAGACGTTTTACCGAAACAGAAATCGCTTCCGTCACGGGGATGCCGTCCTTCAAGCGCCGCTGGATGGCATCCACCATAACGATGGCGCTATCTACCAGCAAGCCCAAAGCGACGATTAATCCCGTCACCGACATTTGATGAATGGAGATACCGGCAAAATTTAAAACAGTGAGGGCGATGAACGCAGTTAACGGAATCGCCGCTGTGACGATCACTGCGGAACGCCAACCTAAGGTGAAAAATAAAACCAAAACCACTAACACAGCGCCCATCAGTAAATTCTTTACCAACTCACCCAGGCGTTCACGGGTGTAGCGGCTTTGATCAAAAACGAGATTCATGTTGATGCCGCTAGAGAGTTCCGGTTTAAAATCCGTGAGTACTTTTTGCGCAGCGGCTGCCCAGCGGTCGACGCGCTGCTTAGTTTGCATACGCGCCGCGACCATAACGGCGGCTTGGTTACCGGACAGGGCCAGTTCATCGGGGGGATCTTGGAGTGCTCGGTTTACGGTTGCAAAATCACCTACCCGCAGCAACGTACCTGTTGCAGAACGGCTCACGGGGATTTGACGAATACGGTCTAGGGAATCCAGTTCGCCCCGTACTTCCAGGAGCAACTCATTATCTGCACCCTGTAAACGGCCGGCAGCAACTTTAGCGTCGGCTTGACCAATAGCTCTGGCAACGGCTTCAGACGTTAAACCCATGGACGTCAACTGGGTTTCGTCAACCCGCACTAAAATTTCCTCTTCCGGCGCACCGTAGAGGTTTACGTATTCGGTGCCCGTTATATTGCGCAGGCGATGTTGTAGCTCTTCGGCATGGCGTCTTAAAATCGCCAGATTGGGTGAGGTGGGCAAATCCCAGGTGAGAGCAACAATAAGCGTAAAAGCGTAAAAACGGTCCTCGTCGATAATGGGGGTTGCGACGCCTGTTGGAAATTGTCCTACGGCATCGGCTACTGCATCTCGCACTGAACTGCGGGGCCCTTCCATGTCATTAAGGGTTTCTTGGAATGTGACGGTGATTACCGAAATTCCATTGCGAGAGTCGGATTCAAGGGTGTCGATTTCAGAGAGTTCCCGCAGCTCATCTTCCAGCTTTTCCGTTACCAGGGATTCGACCCGTTCCGCACTGGCGCCAGGGTAGGGGGTGAGGATAACCATGGTGCGGTTGGTGATGGTGGGATCTTCTTCCCGAGGAATCGTCAACAAGGTGGTCAGGCCAGCGACGCCTATAAATAGGAGCGCTAAACTGAGCAGACGGAGGTTGTTAAAAAGGATGATAGCCATGGTGCGTTCTCCTAATCGGCAAGGGCGACAGGTTGCTCAGCCGCTTCTTGAGAGCGTTTGATGATTTGAACTAACTGACCTGGGGCCAACCGCTGCGTGCCGGTGGTCACGACAGGGTCGTTGTGTAATAACGTGCCTTGTACAAAGACCCGATCTGTTTCGGTGTGGAGCACTTCGACGGATTTGCGAAGCACCTGTTGCTGATGAACGGCAGTGGACGACAGCGTTTTTTGGTTCACCACATAAACCGTCCATAAACCCCGCCGTCCCTCGCTTAAAGCGGTTGTGGGTAACCAAAAACCGGCTTGCGGAATTTCATCAGTGAGGTTAAGCCGAACCAGTGCATTGGCTATGGCTGCGCCGTCGTCCTGATCTAGCGTAAATACGGTGGTTATGGTGCGGGTCGCGGTATCCACGTCAGGAATCAGTGCTGTTACGGTCCCTATGACAGTGCTTTGACCCAGTTGCAGGTCATGTTGATCGCCGATTTGCAGCTGTTGGGCATAATCTATCGGTATGCCAATGCGGGCTTCAGGATGGCCGGTTTCGTGAAGCCGAAAAATGGGCGCACCGGTGTCGACCACGTTGCCTTCATCCACCAGGCGCTGGACAATGACGGCGTCGAAGGGCGCTCGCAGGACAGCATCTTTCAAGTCAGTATTAACAGACTGGAGATTAGCTTTAATGCTGTCTCGTTGCGCATCTAACGCTGCTTTTTCAAAACGGATCTCATCGATGTTGTCTTGGCTCGCATGGCCGGATGCTTGCAGTCGACGTTGCCTTTTTAGCCGCACCTGAGCAAGTTCTAAACGGGCGGTAACTTCCCGTAATTGGGCCTGCAGTTGCGCTTTTTGAATCACCAGCTGCTCTGTATCTAGGTGGGCCATCAACTGTCCGGCTTTGACCCGGTTGCCATCGTCCACTGCCAGATGAGCGATACGTCCGCCTAACTCAAAGCCCACCTCGCTGGCGCGGCGCGGCACAAGTCGGCCCGTAAAAGCGCGGGTAATGGTGTAGTGAGGAATCTCGGTAGCGCGAACGACGGTAACCGGGAGAGGCTCTGCGGTGACAGTCGTTTGACTAGTCGCTTTGCGCCATTGGATGGCGCTTGCTAATAATGTGCCTATGATAAGTATAAGCAACGGAGGCAATAGGCGACGCCAGTTGAACCAGCCTTGCAATAAGTCAAGAAAAGATGTTAAGAGGCGCATAGTGATTATCTCATTGTAGGAGTTAAAAAACTACCTACCGAAAGGTAGCCAAACAATTCAAAAAAAATTAATTTGCTATTACGGCTGCCCGTAGCAAGCTGATGACTTTTTTGAAAACAGCCTGTTGACCACTGGCCCGCGCCATTAACAAACCACCCTGGAGAGTAGCGTAGATCCACAAAGCTTCATCCTCCGGCGCGCTAGGGTAATCGCGTAACTCACCAGTTTCACGTCCCTGTTTAACTACTTTTGTCAGCCAGTTCTGGTGCTGATGAATAAGCCTATCCACTTGCTGTTTAACAGGCTCATTGATGCTACCCCAACCGGCTATAAAGGCAGCCCCCGGACAAATCTGCTCGCCGGCGTGGAGGAAATCGGCAAATACAGCAAAATAGCCATCCAGTTGCTCGGGGACAGGTCGATACTGTATCTGTTGAATGAACTCCCGAAACTCCGCTCGATAGTCCTCAAGCAACGCAATGGCTAAGGCGTCTTTTGACGCAAAATGATGATACAAGCTGGGTTTGCGAACACCGATGGTATTGGCAATATCCTGGAAGCTAAAGCCGTGGAAAGATCGAGTCTGCACCAGTTGCCTGGCCGTATCGAGAATTTTATTGCGGGTGTTTTCAACTTTCATGGTGTCTACCATGTGGTAGGTAGTTTTGCTTGTCAAGACTTTAAAGTAATTTTTCTCGTGACCTTGGGCCTTGTCTACTATGTGGTGAAAATCTGCTATCGCTAATCGTGCTACACTGAAATCGTGTAACTGTGTTTTTAAGAGGTATTACGATATGGGTAACTTAACGATCAGCGTTAACGACGAAACTCTCAAACGAGCCCGTATCCGTGCTCTTGAGAACAATACGTCGGTCAACGCCATATTGAACGACTATCTGGAGCAATATGCTCGTATGAAGGATGTACAGCAGGCCCGCCAAGAGGCGTTGCAGAAAATTTTACAAACGGCCCTGGCGCATCCCATCAACCGTGGCGACAGGCCCTGGCGCCGGGATGAACTTTATGAACGCTGAGCGGTGGTTTTTTGATACCAATATTCTCGTTTATCTATTTGATCCACAGACACCGGAAAAGCAATTAGCGGCAGGTAAGCTATGGCAAAGCGCTTCCGATGAGGCCATCCCAATTATCAGCACTCAGGTACTACAGGAGTTTTTCGTCACGGTGACCAAAGCGGCGAAACAGGGACTGCCCCTGCCAGAAGCCCGCCGCGTTGTACTCAACTTTACGGTGATCGCAAAGGTGGTGGCGATTACCGTACCGCTAATCGAGCGAGCCATTCATCGCGTTGAGACATCGGGTTTCTCCTTCTGGGACAGCCTGATCATCGAAACCGCCATTGCCGCCAATGCCCATTACTTGTGGACAGAGGATTTGCAGCATGGCCAGACTATCGGAACTTTGCAAATCTGTAATCCATTTGCTGGCACTCATTTGGACTAGAGCGTTTTGGCCCGTCTGGATTCGCGTAGGCAATACTCGAAAATAGGCATTGCTTGCCTGGTTTGAGCGATTGCTACCAGTCATTGAGCAAGCGCTCATTAGAGGTGAAAGGTTAATTGAACTTACCTAAAAGAACTGTGCCGAAAAGCAATGACAGGCTTCTCGATGTATATAACTTCTGAGTTTGTTACCAGATTAAGATTATTTAGTGCATAAAATGCACCTACGCGACCGATAAGGACCCTACCCATGGCTCAGAGAACTGCCGCCAGCTTTTTGTTGCGGCTGATATTTGGTTTTATCGCCGGTTTTCTAGCTACTCTGATTTTTCACCAGCTCACGTTGGTGCTGCTATGGAATATCGGCGTCGCGCCGTTCGGTCCATTCCCGATGGCTGCAACCCAGCCCTTCGGTATCCCGGCGGTGTTTTCGCTGGCGTTTTGGGGTGGGGTTTGGGGTGTGCTGTATGCGCTGATCCATAACGTATTTCCGTCAGGAGTTGGCTATTGGGCAGCGGCTTTTTTGTTCGGCGCCGTATTGCCCTCGTTGGTGGCGCTACTGATTGTCGTGCCCCTCAAAGGCGGGCCAATGGGTGGCGGTTGGGCGCTAGGGTTGTTGTTAACGGCATTGCTGGTCAATGGCGCTTGGGGAGTCGGTACGGGAATTATTTTACGGCTGTTGCCAAGTCGGCAGGAAATTACCCAGCAGCCTGTTTAGCATGGATTTGGACTAAACCCATGGGGCGAACTGCTGTGATATTGTAAAATTCATAATCCAGGTTGTCCTCTTTGGAAAATTAGCTATGCATGAATTAACCGCACTTATCCAAACTTACCAGACTCTACGCCAATCCGGTGACAAAGCCGCTATCGCGACGGTAGTAAAAACCAGTGGTTCTACTTATCGGCGTCCTGGGGCACGATTTTTATTAGCCAGCGATGGCCGCAGCGTTGGCATGGTGAGCGGTGGTTGTCTCGAAAACGCGGTTCGAGATCATGCCGAGCAAGTGTTGGCTAGTGGGAAACCCACCTTAGTGACCTACGATGGCGCCTCGCCGGACGATATCGTGTGGGGTATGGGGCTCGGCTGTAACGGCGTCGTACATGCCCTTATTGAACCGGTTGACCCGCGCCATTCCAGTTATCTTGATTTTATCGCAGAATGCCTTGAACGTCGCCAATACGGGGTGCTCGCCACTGTCTTTACGGCACAAGAAGCCGCTCAGATTCCCATTGGGACTCATCTGATGATGGATGCTGAGGGTCGGATAATATTTGCTAGCGAAGCGTTAATGGGTTCTCAGGCCATCATTGAGGCGGCACAGATGGTACTGGCAGAGCAACGCTCAGTCGTCAAAACATTCACTACAGAAAATGGGAAAATAGAAGTTCTGCTGGAAATTATCACGCCCCCCACACCGTTAATCATATTTGGCGCAGGTCCCGATGCAGTTCCTTTGTCGCAGCTCGCCAAAGGGCTGGGTTGGCATGTGACCGTGGTTGACCATCGCCCAGCCTATGCCAAACAAGCACATTTTATAATGGCCGATCAGGTTATTTTGAGTCGGCCTGAACTGGTAACCGAACGGATGGCCCTAGATAACCGCACCGTGGCGGTGATTATGACCCATCACTATATGACGGATCGGGTGCTCTTAGAAACTTTATTAGCCTCTCCGGTTTGTTATTTAGGCGCGTTAGGTCCTCGAAATCGCACCCAGCGTTTACTGCAAGAAATCCAAGAGGCCGGTATGACTACTCTATCGGATGATAGGCTTAAGCACCTTTATGGACCAGTGGGGCTCGATATTGGTGCAGAAACCCCCGAGGAAGTAGCGCTAGCTATCATAGCCGAAATTCAAGCGGTGCTTACCCAGCGTTCGGGCGTATCGTTACGGCATCGTGCAGACTCTATTCACAGCAAATGACTGATGTTTTTTGTGATTTTTTTTAGTTTTTTAGTGGCATTAATAGTGCATAACTTTTAAAGAGGTAATCTTAGCGGGGTAACTTTTTGGAGAGTTAATATGAACAAAAAAAGCCTTGAAATCCGTAGCTTTAAATATCGCGATGCTCCCTTTCATGTGTATTATTCGCCTGATTTAGCCATCCGAACCCATGACCATGGTTATATTTTACGGTTAATATCGGATTGGTTAGCTAATTATAGCCCTGACCTTTTTCAGCTGTTGCCCCAGTTTAGGACAGCAGCACACTAATCCAAAAGTATGTGCCTTCATCATGGAGCAGTTGCCTAGTCGTAGATGATACGGTGCTGTTCCATAAACAATAACGGTTGTTTCGGCTGGCTTGGGTAAGCTATTCTTGCTTTTTTGATGGCAGGTTTGCAGCTTAATTTGTTTTAAAACTAGGAAAACACCGTGATTGCCGCTGTTTATAACCCACACGACGTTGAAGAACAGGCTCAGCTTTACTGGGAAGCGCAAAAGATTTTTCGGGTGACGGAAGATCCCACCCGAGAGAAATTCTATTGTCTCTCCATGTTTCCGTATCCCAGCGGACAGCTGCACATGGGCCATGTGCGCAACTACACCATCGGCGATGTCATTGCCCGCTTTCAGCGCATGTTAGGCAAGAATGTCTTGCAACCCATGGGTTGGGATGCGTTTGGTCTGCCCGCTGAAGGAGCGGCGATTAAGCACGCCATGGCGCCCGCCCAATGGACCTATGAAAATATTGCCCATATGCGCAACCAATTGAAGCGCATGGGTTTTGGTTACGATTGGGAGCGGGAGGTCACTACCTGTCGGCCCGATTACTACCGTTGGGAACAATGGTTGTTCACAAAACTCTTTGAAAAAGGTCTGGCATACAAAAAAAGCGCCGTGGTGAACTGGGACCCGGTGGATCAAACTGTGCTGGCTAACGAACAGGTGATTGATGGTCGCGGCTGGCGCTCGGGTGCGCTAGTGGAACGCCGAGAAATTCTTCAGTGGTTTCTAAAAATTACCGCCTATGCGGATGAATTGTTGGCTAATTTGGATAGTTTGGAGGGCTGGCCAGAAGCGGTGCGCACCATGCAGCGGAACTGGATTGGTCGTTCCGAAGGCGTGGAAGTGG
>CAZGON010000022.1:18875-29072 GCA_964527085.1 uncultured Candidatus Competibacteraceae bacterium | reverse complement strand
TGGCGATGGCCGGGAAGGCTGGATGTTTCGCGAAGACCCGTAAGCCAGGAGACCTGCCGTCGACTGCGTCATCTACCCGTAAGCGGGGTGCTTGTGGGTGCGGTTCCCGTTTTGGTGACGCCAATCTGTGCGCCACTGTCTGCTTAATCGGCAATTCCTTAACGATTGCCCTTCATCGGTTCCTGGTCGGAGCAGTTCACCCTGGCGCATGGGGTCTTTCCCTTTAGCTTCATAAAACCACGGGATGATATATCTGCTTCCGAAATATTATCGACGGTTGCCATGAGCAGCACCTTTATTGATAAACCTGCTGCGACGGAGCAGGGCGTTATAGGGTCGTCGCTTCCATTAACCGAATTTCATCCTGGTCGGCAACGGTTTTTACTGGGTATGTTGGCGTTAGCGTTGATGGGGGTGTTTATTCTGAGTCTGGCGGTGGGTTCTGTCACCATTCCCCTGTCCGATATTTTGGCGATTCTAACCGGTGGCGAACCGGCCAAAGCCAGTTGGACCCATATCGTGCTAGCTTTCCGGTTACCTAAAGCATTGACGGCTGTGCTAGCGGGCGCTGCCCTTGCGGTAAGCGGTTTGCAGATGCAGACCTTGTTTCGCAACCCGCTGGCCGACCCTTTTATCTTAGGCATTAGCGCGGGCGCTAGCTTTGGCGTCGCCTTAGTGGTGCTCTCTACCGGCGCAGCAACCGGTTTTCTCGCCAGTATGGGCATGTTGGGCGATTTAGGTGTGGTCAGTGCCGCCATTGCGGGCGCCGGGATGGTGACGGGTTTGGTGATGATCATTGCCCGCCGGGTGCGGCACGCCATGACACTACTCATTTTGGGTCTGATGATCAGTTATGCGACCTCGGCACTGGTGAGCGTACTTATTTACTTCAGTGCGCCCGAGCAGATCCATGCCTATATCGCCTGGACTTTTGGCAGCTTCGGAGGCGTCACCGGGCGACAGCTTTGGATTCTGACGCCGCTAGTTTGCCTTGGGCTAGGACTGGCCTGGTTGTTGGCCAAACCCCTCAATGCCTTGCTGCTGGGGGAAGCCTATGCCCACAGCATGGGGGTACCGATTCGCCGAGTGCGGTTTTGGGTCATTGTCGGCGCTTCGGTGTTGGCGGGCGCTATCACTGCTTACTGTGGGCCTATCGGTTTTCTAGGGGTGGCCATTCCTCATCTTTGCCGCGCGTTGTTTAATACCTCCGATCATCGGATTTTAGTGCCAGCTACCCTGCTGATGGGCAGTGTGGTGGCGTTGTTGGCTGATATGGTGGCAGGTGTTCCCGGCAGCCAGGCGATCCTACCCTTAAATGCCATTACGGCGCTCGTGGGTGCGCCGGTGGTGGTGTGGATTGTTCTGCGGCGTCACAATCTGCAACGGACCTTGGTTTCCTGAAGCTATGTCGACTAGGTTGGAGCCGCTACTGACAAGCGCTGATTTGGCCATTGGTTATGGTGGCCAGGGCCGTTCCCAACAGGTCGTCGCCCACCATCTCAGCGTCGGTCTTTATCCAGGGGAACTGGTCTGCCTATTGGGTCCCAATGGCGCCGGTAAATCCACTTTGTTGCGTACCCTGTGTGGTATGCAGCGTCCTCTGCAGGGTCAGATACGCTTATTGGGCAGGGATCTGCCCCACATGCATCCCCGTGACATCGCCCGTCAGCTGAGCGTGGTTTTGACTGAACAAAGCGATGTGGGCGCTTTGTCCGTCTATGCGCTGGTGGCCCTGGGGCGCTATCCTTACACGGACTGGAGCGGTCGCTTGACGGCGCTGGACGAGACCTGTGTGCAGCAAGCTATCAACGCTGTTGGGGCAACCCCATTGGTTGCTCGCCCAGTCAATGAACTGAGCGACGGCGAACGCCAAAAAGTCATGATTGCTCGGGCTCTAGCCCAGCAACCGAAGGTGTTGCTGTTGGATGAACCCACTGCCTTTTTGGATCTGCCGCGCCGGGTGGAAATTATAGGTATTTTACGCCGACTAGCCCGGCAGACAGGGCAAGGAATTTTACTATCCACCCATGATCTGGATCTGGCTCTGCGCAGCGCCGATAAGCTTTGGTTACTGCCCCAAGGTGGACCGATCCAGGTGGGCGTACCAGAGGATCTGGTACTGAGCGGCGCTTTTCAGAACGTCTTTCACAGTGAAGGGGTGGAGTTCGATCCTTATGCCGGGGCTTTTAAACTTCATCGGCCTGTTGTGGGCCAGGTAGATCTGGTAGGCGAGGGATTAGCGGCCCTATGGACGGCGCGGGCGCTGGAACGGGAAGGGTTTGCTGTCAACCATCCGGGCAAACCAGGGTCGACCGTGTGCATTCAAATAGTGGATCAGACAGACCAGATTACCTGGCGGATCAGTCAGGTTGGAAGACGTTACGAATGCCAGACGTTGTCTCAAGTACTAACTTATTTAAAAGATCAGCCAGCCGATACTTTTACACCTCTTGACCCTGCGCCGATGGTTATCAAACAAGCATAATCCATGAAGTTACTATACCTCTTTATTTTACTCGGCCTATTGACATGCCATTGCTCAATACCTGTTGCTAAAGCGAGTGCGCCGACTGTCAACACGACAACGGGTTGTCTGGAAAGCTATGATCCCACTATCGATTACTTTCCTGAAAAAGCCCAAGTACGCTATGCAAAAGGGTTTACCCTAACCTATTTCAAGCACTACAAAGTGCTAGATGTTTTAAAGCCCTGGCCTGGGGCTAACAAAACATTCCGCTATGTGTTGGTACAGTGTGGCGCACCGGTGCCGGAAGGCTTTAGCGACGCCCAAATCATTACCATACCCGTGCAGCGTATTGCCGTATTGTCGACCACCCATTTACCCCATCTGACGCTGCTGAACGAACTGGACAGTTTGGTGGCTGTCAGCGATTTTGAAAACGTCAATACACCGGCGGTACGCCGCAAAATCGCTGCTCATAAGCTCGTCGATATCGGTCATGGACCGGTACTCAATACAGAAATCCTGCTCGATCTGGCGCCGGATCTGGTAATCGTCGTTGGCCATCTTCAGCCGCAAGATAAGACCTACTCGACATTGCAACAGGCGGACGTCCAGGTGGCTATCAACGCCGAGTCGGTGGAGTCTTCTTTATTGGGACGTAGTGAATGGCTAAAATTTACGGCAGCATTTTTTAATAAAGACGGTTTAGCCCAGCACCGTTTTGCCGATATTGCCCAACAATTTCAGCGCTATGCTGCGCTGACTGAAGATATAAAACCTGTTGATAAACCCACCGTGTTTGTGGGGTCCTTGTATCGGGACGTGTGGTATATGCCCGGCGGGGCTAGTTACATGGCGGAATTACTGGCCGTTGCGGGCGGTCGTTATCTATGGGCCGCCGATTCCCATCGGGGGGGTGTGCCGCTCAATTTTGAAGCGGTTTTTGAACGCGCTGTAGACGCTGATATTTGGTTTACCAGTGACTTAGACTGGATGACCCGCGCCGATCTGCTCGCTGCCAATGAGCGCTATAGACTGTTCAAGGCTTTTCAAAACGGTCGCATTTATAACAACAATGTTCGGGTGAACCAGCAGGGCGGCAATGATTTTTGGGAAAGCGGCATTATGGAGCCCCATATTCTGCTGGCGGACGTGATCAAAATTCTTCATTCCGAGCGTCTACCTAGCCATCGTTTAAAGTATTATCGGCGTTTGCCTTGAGCAGTACTTTCCCGAGCGGTTTAGCGGTTTAACAGTGTCACCAATGGCTATGTTTGACTGTTCACCAAGGCTTGCTGTAAACGCTGCCAAGCAGCCTCCGTATCCGGCAACCCAAAACGCAGGCTGGGAGGATCGCTAAACTGGCGCACCAAAATGCCTTGCCGTGCCAACGCATCGTGCCAGTAGGCTGCATCGTCGTGCTGTACCCACTGAAATAGGGCGGTTCCCCCTGCCACAGGCAATCTATGGCTGTCCAACAAAGCTGCCAAACGGATACTGTCGCGCTGCAATGTTTTGCCCATGGTCTGTTGCCAAGTTTGATCCAACAGCGCCTGGGTGGCTATCCAACGGCCTGGACCGTTGACGGTCCAGGGACCCAGGTGTTCTTGCAGACGTTGTCGAAGGGTGGAAGCCGCCAGCACAAAACCAACGCGTACACCTGCCAACCCAAAAAACTTTCCCAGGGAGCGTAAAATGACCAGACCTGGCGACTCCGCTGCAAAGGCCAGACTGTGTTGCGGCGTGGTGTCCATAAAAGCTTCGTCCACTATTAACCAGCCGCCCCGTTGTGCAAGCTTATCCCGCCATTCCAGCAGCACATCCAGTTCAAAAACAGCGCCAGTTGGATTATTAGGATGGATCACCACCACCACGTCTAGACGATCTACGGCCGCTGCTATTGTGTCCTGTTGTAGCAGTACTACCCTGTGTCCATGCCGACGCCACGCATGAGCATGTTCGGCATAACCGGGATGCAGGATACCGACTCGGCTCGGTTCCCGCAGCATTGGCAGCCCTTGAATCGCTGCTTGCGAACCGGCGACAGCAAGCACGGCGTGTGTCTCGTAATAAGTTGCTGCCGCTTGTTCCAGACCGTCGTTCACCTCCGGCAGCCGTCGCCATACTGCGGCAGGGATAGGCGGAACCGGCCAGCTGTGGGGATTAATGCCGGTGGAAAGATCCAGCCAGTGCTCCAATGGGATACCATAACGTTGGGCAGCAAGGCGTAAGGCACCGCCGTGGTTAAGCAATGTTGAGTGCTCCTTTAAAATAAGATTATTGAATGGCCGCTTTTAAAGCAGTTTCCCTGCCAGTAGATGTCTATACCTAAATTTTGTTCACACTATCGAGATAAATTTATGCCAAGCGACGACGAACGTAATACTGACATCTATCAGCGCAGAATCGCTAAGCGGAAGATGGGTTATGAAAAAAAACAAGCTCGCGCTACATGGGAAAAAGGTTTGCTTATTGTCCACACGGGTACCGGTAAGGGCAAGTCAACCGCTGCTTTTGGTATGGCGTTGCGTGCGTTAGGGCATGGTCTGCAGGTAGGGGTGGTGCAGTTTATAAAAGGGTCATTGGACAGCGGTGAACAGCAGGCTTTTCAGGGTTTCAAAAATATGGATTTTCGCATTATGGGCGACGGTTTTACCTGGGTTACCCAAAATCGCGAACAGGATATCGCCAGCGCTGGACGTGCTTGGGCGGAAGCTGAGCGGATGTTGCAAGATCCCCGCTACGCCATGGTGATTCTGGATGAGTTGAATATAGTGCTTAAATATCAGTATTTGAATCTAGAAAAGGTGCTTAACGTGTTGGCCAACCGCCGCGAGCAACTGCATATAATCGTTACCGGCCGTCATGCCCCCGCCGAATTGATCACCCTAGCGGATTTGGTCAGCGATATCCGTTCCGTTAAGCATCCCTTCCGGGAACAAGGTATCAAAGCACAACCGGGAATCGAGTTTTAAAAATAGTAGAGGAAACAGGCTCGCTTGACCGGATACATACACATAACCGCGACCATAACCAGTGTAACGGGTATCAACCAGTCGCAAAATCTGTTGAGCCAAAGTCGCGACCGCCCGCATTTTACCGACTTGAAAAAGATTTAGTGATTGTGCTGGCATTGCGCCACCAGAAGGAGGTAGGCTATCAGTAAACTCTCACAAGCGACCTGCCCCAATGACAATGTACGTTTGAATCTCCATGGGGGCAACGATTACTGGGAAAGCGGTATTATGGAACCCCATATTATTTTGGCGGATGTGATTAAAATTCTCCATCCTGAGCGGTTACCCAAGCATTGTTTGAAATATTATCGGCGTTTGCCCTGAGACGTGTTTGCGTCGCTGCAACTGCGCCGATTAGGTCGGCTGAGGTAGGGGTGTGTTAGCTAGGCATTATGCACGGCGAGGAAGTGTTGTAATGAGTCAATCTATTCGAGTTACAGAGCCGGGAAACGGCGTCTTAGAGATCTTTCCACTGCCAACGGATAGCGCTTTTTTACAGAAATTGATCACCGATGTTTTTGATAAGTATTGGGATCAAATTTATTTTGGCACTGCCGTACAGGGTGCGGTCTGGGAAGTAAGAGCGCCCAATGCGCCACGCCGCATCAGTTTTTTGGATGGCTATTTGACCGTGGATTTTGGTTATTGGCATTTTCATTTATGTATCGGCGAGCACAAGGGTACGGTGCGCAATCCGGTTAGTTTAGCACTGGCGCAGCACCGTCGTACTGGCCGTGCCGAGTTGTACCGGATGCTGCGGGAAGACGATCGTCCCAGTAGTTGGGGATTGCGTTTGTTCAACGGTAAGGATGAACAGCAAATGACGGTGTTTTTGCCTAATCCTTACTTAACCGTTGAACAAAAGGTATTAAAGACGCCATGTTGGGAGCATTTAGCCATGTGGGACTATCTGCGTAAGACTTATTTAGGATTAGACCCTGATCCACTAGACCGAAAAGCAAGTAAACACCTATGCGGTTAATTCGCCAAACCTACTACGTTATCGCTTTTTTGATGGCTAGGTGAAAGGTAGGCTTTTCAGCATTTCTCAAATTTGGTCGCCCCGGCGGATTTGCTCAGCGATATCCGTTCCGTGAAGCATCCTTACAAGGAAAAAAGTATTAAAGGTCAGCGGGGAGTTGAATTTTGAGAGGGTAATGATTTACAAAGTAAGCATTATTATTATTCCAACGTATGTAATACATCCGCTGTTGCCCCAAGAGTTTGGCTGTTGATAGCCGACAGATAAGGAACCTGGTGATCAGTGCCTCGCATAGCTTTCTTGATAACCCCTTCCAGATTAGGCCGTTTAGCCGAGGGAGTGTCGCCGGAACCAATACCACCGCCTAGTTCAATAAAAAGCGTAACTCCATCTTGCAGAGCTCTTTGTAAGTTGTTAATCCATAAGACAGGGTGAAAAAGCTGAAAAAAGAGTTTTGATTTAATCATGGCAGGATCCGCTGCGTGATAGTCCCCTGTGTAATTAGATAATATCTGAACGGTGGGTGGGACAAGGTGGGCTTCATCCAACACCGCACGAAAATGCTGCGCTGCGCTCACCATAAAATATGTATGAAAAGCCCCTTCCGTTTGGAGTCGAACCGGGCGCTTGCGGGGAAAGCACTCTATAGCTTCTTGGCTAAGCGCGTCTAAATCGCTACTGCGACCACCCACCACCGTTTGATCTCGAAGATTACAAGCGGCGATGGCGCAATAATGTTTCTCGGCCATAGGGCGAACTTTATCCACCTCTAGGGGAAACGCTAGCATCTCGCCTTCCCCATGAATGCCCATCAGTTCCCCGCGTTGCTGCACCAGGCGTAAAGCTTCTTGAAAATTTAAAGCGCCTGTCGCAACTAGGGCAGAATACTCGCCGAGGCTATGACCGGCGGTTAAGTGCGGTTTTAGCCGATTATCGGTAAGCTCCTTGAGAACCTCGAGACAGGCCATGGAGTGGGTTAACAGGGCAGGTTGGGTAAAGCGGGTAAGGTTTATGTGGTCATTGGGGTCGTTAAACGAAAGATCAGCGATATCGTAACCCAGCACTTGGCTGGCTTGGTCATAGATACGTCGAACTGATGGGAATTCCTGGTAAATATCACTACCCATACTTCTATACTGAGATCCTTGACCAGGAAAAATATACATGATGCGTTGCTGTTTCATCAGTCGACCGTTCTCTTTATGACAATTTTGTGAACCTGTTTGAGTAAGCCCCGAGCATAGGTGCAAAAACAGCAAAACGCAAACCCACGAGCAGTAGGCAACCTATAATCTATACTGTCTAACCTTAGATACCATACCAAAAATACCCGCTATTTAGATGCTTTGTAAATTTTGACTGCTAATTCTACGCAGTTCTGGAATTTCTTCATCCATTAGCTTTTTGAGTTTTTCTATTTGCGCTTCTTTTAAAAGTTTTATGTCTTTTTGCTCAAACTTTATTAGCGATTTGTAGATTCCCTCTTTAATCTCTTCAAATTGTCCTTCCAGATGTCCTTTTTCATTTCCATATTTTGTGATGACGCGTAACGTAATATCTTTATCCTTCCAGAAAATATCATCAAGAGATTTCAAATGCTTCATCTTGCATCTTCTTATGACTTCTTTGCTGCATGATATGAGATAACCCAACAGGAATCCGATGGGTAGAGCAATTATGCCCAAAACAACTGGTGGCAATCCAGTTGGAACCACAAATAGAGAAAGGGTAAATTGGGCTAAGGCGGCTATTGATCCGGTTAATAAAGCGATTTTCCATCGGGATTTTCCAATTCTTTTATAAAAACCCCGCATCAATATCGACCAAATATATAATCGCTCTGTTTCAACCGAGAAAAAAGTAATCGTATTACTTCTTCGATACAAAGGGGTGTTTTTTATTTCATTTTCTAAACGATTTAACTGATCTTTAAATTTTTCCACATCGAGCCCACTTAATCGATCAGTGTAGGCTTGTCCGGGAATAAAAATAGTGTAAATAGACGGTAAATCCTTAATGGCAAGGGCGGAAGCCAGATTCCAGCATAAATTGCCGTAGGCGCGGGCATAATCGTGAGCATTTTTTAATGAGTCCGCTTTATTCATCAAGATTCTTAGTTTTTGATCTTGATTAATAAGCACTTTACCCAAAACAGCTAGGGTTTCTGCGGTAGATCCTGGTTTATCTACATCAAAAAATAACAAAATAAGATCGCTGATATTGGCAAGATAACGGGTGACTTCTAAAAAATCGTAAGGTCGTTTGACTTCTTGTTTTGAGGAATCGATCATCCCCGGACTATCAATGAGATACATATCTCTAAGTAATTCATTATTAAGCGCTTTGCCGGTTAGATGTTGAACTAAATTGTTGCCAAAGCCTTCCAGGTCTCCAAAGGGCAGATCCGGCCGTCCCACCAACATGTCGCCTGGAATTTTGTTGATTACATGGCTCTCTATCTGATTCTCGTACATCAGGATGGTGAATCGATCATCGGTGGGGGCCGCGCCTGATTCCTGAACCTCTTGACCGAGTAAATAGTTTATAAAGCTTGATTTTCCAGAACTGTGATTACCTAACAGCAACACCATCGGTTTTGCTTTTATGATGGATTTGGGGCCGAGGTGCAATTTTAGTTGCTTAGCCATGGGCTCAATCAGTTGTTCTCGCCACTCAAGAATCTGTTCTAAAGCGTATGAAGCATGACTTTGCAGTCGATCTATATCATTCATATACAACCTTCCAATTCTATGGATAAGAAGCTAGCCTTGCTCTAGTGGTTAGCTCAACAACGTGTTTAGTAGGTTTTTAACTAGGTAACTTTAGGTTTTTACTACGTAAAGAGAACCATTACGATGTTAACAATGGCTGGTATCTTATAGCAGAGTTTCTATGATAATCGATGTTAAATTGTGTAGCCTAGACTGCACTGATCCAAAACCCACAAATGTCAGTTAAGTGAGTTATTTGGCGCACAGATTATTTCGGCGTAATGCGCAAACCGATAAAGTCAAGCGCTACTTTGATCATGAGGTCACCAAGATAGTTGTATGAGCCCTCGGATTCTTCGGGTAGCTGTGCCTTCACCCTTGTATCGAAGTTTTGACTATCTGGCGCCAGAGTCGTTCTCGGCGCTCTGCCCAGGGATGCGTGTGCAAGTACCTTTCGGTCGCAGCTGTCGGATAGGTATTATACTGGAGTTGCGCAACGATAGCCCATTACCGCTGAAAAATCTGCGCGGGATCGTTAGTGTTTTAGACAATGAGCCTGTATTGACAACTGATATGATGGGATTTTTGCAATGGGCGCAGCGTTACTACCATCATCCGCCTGGCGAGGTATTCGCCAGCGCTTTGCCGATCTTACTGCGCCAAGGTCGCCCAGCGCAGCTGCCTTTAAACCGTGTTTGGCAAATTACCCCAGCGGGTACTGCTGTGCTTCAAGCGAATAGGCTCAAAAAAGCCCATCGCCAAAAAGCGGTGTTAACGTATTTGGCGCAAACATCCGAAGGAGTCGCCGATGACCAGTTGCGACGAGGGATACCTGGAGTGGCAGATTGCCTTCGCCCATTGTTGTCCAAGGGTTGGGTAAAAGAGGTGCAAGCGCTAGCAATCCCATGGCAACAACCGTCGGCGCCATCGCCCCAACCTACTCTTTCGTTCGCTCAGTCTCAGGCGGTTGCCGCCATCAGCACAGGATTTGGCCGGTTTGCCGCTTTTTTGTTAGATGGCGTC
>CAZGON010000022.1:0-18865 GCA_964527085.1 uncultured Candidatus Competibacteraceae bacterium | reverse complement strand
GACGCTTGGGAAACGGGTGCAGTCGGCCTTTGATCAAGTGGCCTTTAGCGAGGTTTGTGAAGCGGCTTTGGGCTTAGTCAGAGCGAGTAACAAGTATCTCGACGATACGGCCCCTTGGTCACTCTTCAAGCAGGGCCAGCAAGCGTTAGTATTGGTGCCAGAAATTGGGTTAACCCCCCAATTATTGGCGCGTTTTGAATCTCGCCTGCCCGGCCCGTTAGCCGTGCTACATTCTGGTTTGACGGAACGTGAACGTTTGCAGGCTTGGTTAATGGCGAAAAGCGGCGCTGCGTCGGTAGTGATAGGCACCCGCTCAGCCATTTTTACTCCCCTGCCGAGGCTGGGGACTATCATTGTCGACGAAGAGCATGATACCTCGTTTAAACAACAGGAAGGTTTCCGTTACCAAGGGCGAGATTTGGCCCTAGTCAGGGCGCGTCAAGCCAATATTCCCGTGGTGCTGGGATCGGCTACACCGTCTTTGGAGAGTCTCCTCAATGTCCAGCGAGGACGTTACCAACGGCTGCGCTTGGCTGAGCGGGTCGGCGACGCTGTCGAACCGCCCATACAACTTTTAGACGTGCGTCGCCGCCCTATGACAGAGGGTCTGTCGGACCGCTTGCTCACGGAGATGCGCAACCATTTGGCCCGCGATGAACAGGTTTTATTGTTCCTAAATCGGCGTGGTTTTGCGCCAACTTTAATTTGCCATGAATGCGGCTGGCTTTGCCAATGTCAGCGCTGTGATGCGCGTATGACGTTGCATTTGCAAGACCGCAAACTCATTTGTCACCACTGTGGCAATGAACAGCCTGTGGACGAGGCTTGTCCAGCTTGTGGTAGCATCGATTTGCGGGCGCTGGGGCAAGGCACCGAACGCATAGAACAATTTTTATGGCAAGCTTTTCCTGACCTGGGCGTTGCTCGTCTTGATCGGGATAGCATCCGTCGCAAAGGCAGCCTGCAAACGCTCCTTAAAGAGATTCGCCAGGGCGAACGGCGACTCTTACTCGGTACTCAGATGTTGGCCAAAGGCCATGATTTTCCCAATGTAACCCTGGTGGCCATCGTGGATGCCGATCAGGGATTATTTGGCGTGGATTTTCGGTCTAGCGAGCGCATGGCCCAGTTGGTTATCCAAGTGGCCGGCCGGGCTGGCCGGGCCGATAAACCAGGGGTTGTGCTGATCCAAACCCACCACCCGGATCATCCCTTGCTGCGCACTTTGATTACGCAAGGTTACGCCGCCTTTGCCGAGGCTGCCTTGGGTGAGCGTTATGAAGCTTGTCTACCCCCCTTTGGTTATCAAGCCCTACTACGGGCCGATGCCACAAAAACAGAACCTGTCTATCGCTTTCTTAACGAAGCCCGCGATCTTGCCGTTGGTTTAGCGCGTCCTGTGGAAGTGATGGGACCGGTGCCAGCACCCATGGAACGGCGCGCTGGACGCTACCGGGCACAGCTGTTGATACAAGCGCAGCAACGGCAGGTGTTACATGAATTTTTAGATCAGTGGACAGAACGGCTGACAAACCTTAAAGGGGTCCGTCAGGTGCGATGGTCTTTGGACGTGGATCCTGCCGATTTGCTTTAGAGCATTTCCCGTAACAAAAACGGGCTCCCGAGGAGCCCGCTTATGAATCAAAACTTAGCTGTTATCATCTATCATCAGCCTGCAAATTGCTTAGCAGCATGGTCCCAATTAACGAGGTTCCAAAACGACTCCACATACTTGGGACGGGCGTTACGGTAATCGATGTAATAAGCGTGTTCCCAAACGTCGCAGGTCAACAAAGGCGTTTTGCCTTCGGTTAACGGGGTGTTTGCATTACTGGTGCTGCTGAGATCGACGGAGCCATCTGCGTTTTTGACTAACCAAGCCCAACCAGAACCAAAGGTGTTAGCGGCACAGTCAGAAAAGGCTTCCTTAAACTTTGCATAAGAACCAAATTTGCTATTGATGGCCTCGGCGAGAGGTCCATTGGGTTCAGCGCCTCCATTTGGGCTTAAACAATTCCAGTAAAAAGTATGATTCCACACCTGGGCCGCATTATTGAAAATACCACCCGAGGATTTCTTGATAATATCCTCCAAGGACATGTTCTCGAACTCTGTACCCGGAATTAAGCCATTTAGCTTAGTAACATAAGTCTGATGGTGTTTACCATAGTGAAAGTCTAAGGTTTCTTCAGAGATATGAGGCGCCAGGGCATTCTTGGCATAAGGCAAAGGAGGTAGTTCATGGGCCATAACTGTTTATTCTCCGTACAGGTTGCTTAGGTTACTGTCGTTGCCTAAAAAAGAATTAGACTCATAGGGCCAATGGCTAAGTCTAATTCTGTAGCTGCTCAATCCATCTATGGGAATGATAAAACAGTATAGACAAATGAAGGTAAAAAAGTCTAAAACCTAAAATCAGACAATACCATGTTGAGAAAGTGCCCGCCTGTTCTGTTTGCGTATTAGGTATAACCTTTTTACCTTTTTACTACCCCGCGCAGCGGGTTGCAGACCTGTGCTATGCTTGATAAGCCTAACGCCGTCAGGGTGTAAAAAGGTTTTCGATTGGGAGGTCAATATGAAAAGCGCGTTATGGGTGCTGATAGTAATAATGTTAGTTTTTCTAGGTGGTTGCGCCACGCCCGATGGGGATACGGCTGGTTCCGACGCGGCTGTGGAGGAAGCTACGCCCAGTGATAGCGAAGTTGCGTCGGCTGTTGAGACCGCTTTACAAGAAGACGAAATGTTTGCGTCTGCGGAGATCGATGTCACGGTTGACCAAGGTGTGGTGACGCTGAGTGGTAATGTGCCTAACGCACCGGCCTTCAATCGCGCCATCTCGGTAGCCCGTCGGGTGCCGGGTGTCAGGTACGTGATTGCGCCGAATTTACTGTATACCCGCTAGCGGAGGATTGTGAAAACGCCATGTGTGGTATTTGCGGGGAATTGCGTCTCGACGGTCAACAGCCGGATTTAGCACTGCTAAGGGGTATGTTGGGGCGGCTTATTCGGCGCGGTCCCGATCACGAGGGTTGTTTTTCCGATGGGCCGTTAGTACTAGGTCATCGGCGTTTGGCCGTTATTGACTTAAGCGATCGCTCTAACCAACCCATGATAGACCACGATCTGGGGTTAGCCCTGGTCTTCAATGGCGCTATCTACAATTATCGTGAGCTGCGTCAGGAACTGATCGGCAAAGGCTACCGTTTTTTTTCCCAGGGTGATACGGAAGTTATTCTCAAAGCCTATGCCGAATGGGGTGAGCAAAGCGTAGAGCGTCTAGTGGGTATGTTTGCTATAGCCATCTGGGATATCCGCCGCCGTCGATTGTTTTTAGCCCGTGATCGGTTTGGCATTAAACCGCTTTATTACAGCCGCTGCGGTGGCCGTTGTTTTCGTTTTGCTTCTAATACCCAAGCGTTGCTGCAAGCCCCGGATGTCAGTACCGCTATCGATCCGGTCGCGCTGCATCATCAACTGACCCTTCATGCCGTGATACCTGCGCCTCGCACTATCCTCCAGGGTATTCGAAAAATTCCGCCGGCCAGTACGGTAACCATCGACGAACAGGGTCACGAACAGCATCGCGTTTATTGGCATTTAGACGCCGTTCGTCCCAGCCAACCCCGTAGTGAAATGGCCTGGCTAGAAGCGTTGCAAGAGAGCTTGCAGCGGGCCGTAAAACGGCGCTTGACAATTGCCGATGTCCCGGTAGGGGTGTTGTTATCGGGTGGATTAGATTCTAGTTTGTTAGTGGCGTTACTGGCTGAAACAGGCGTCACTGATTTATTGACCTTTTCGGTGGGTTTTGAAGATCAACCCGAAGAAACGGGCAGCGAGTTCCAATATTCTGATGCGGTTGCGGAACGTTACGCAACCCGTCACCATCGTTATCTGATTCCCAATGAACAGGTATTACAGCGGCTTCCAGAAGCAGTAACCTGTATGGCGGAGCCCATGGTAGGGCAAGATGCAGTGGCTTTTTTTCTGCTGGCGGAGCAAGTGTCTAAGTCTGTAAAGGTAGTACAAACAGGTCAAGGCGCCGATGAGGTCTTTGGGGGGTATTTTTGGTATCCTCACATGGAGGCCGAGCAGGGTAGCGATCTTGAGCGTTTTCGACGGCATTATTTTGATCGGGATCACGAGGAATATTTAGCAACCGTAGCGCCCACTTATCACGGTCCCGACTACACGTCGCAGACCATATCCGAACGGCTAGCCCAAGTGCATGCCGATGAATACTTAGATCGTATTCTGCATCTCGATGTCACCACACTAATTGTCGATGATCCCGTCAAACGGGTAGACAACATGACCATGGCTTGGGGGCTGGAGGCGCGGGTACCATTTCTTGACCATGAGTTAGTAGAACTTGCCATGCAGATGCCACCGGCGCTGAAAACCCGTGATGGCGGCAAGTATATTTTAAAAGAAATGGCTCGGGATTGGCTTCCGGATGCAATTATCGACCGTCCCAAAGGCTATTTTCCGGTGCCAGCGCTAAAATATGTGCGTGGCGACTTTCTCACCTTTATGAAGGATGTGCTTCATTCTAAAGCCTGCCGGGAGCGGGGTTTATTCCAAACCGCTTATTTGGAAAAGTTGATGGCAAATCCTGAAACTCATCTGACTCGTCTGCAAGGCAGCAAACTCTGGCATGCAGCGCTGTTGGAGTTTTGGTTGCAACGCAATGTGGACGCCGCGAAAACCCTATAAATAAACTTGTTTTTTGAAAAACCTTTTCGATCTACACTGATCAAATTATATAGGACCAAAAAGGTCCAATAACTGCCAATTAAGGTATGGAGGTGTCAATTATGAGTGACGTTTTGCAGCTCATCGATCAACAAGTTAAATCAAATCCAGTTATTATTTTTATGAAGGGCAGTCCCCAGTTTCCCATGTGTGGTTTTTCCAGCCGTGCTTCTCAAGCCATGGCCACCACCGGCGTACCTTTCGCCTATGTCAATGTTCTGGAAGATACCGAGGTTTTTCAAAATCTACCCCGTTACGCGGATTGGCCAACCTTTCCGCAAATCTATATCAACGGTGAGTTGGTGGGGGGGTGTGACATCACCTTGGAGCTTTACGAGCGAGGAGAATTGCAGACCTTAATGGAAAACGCCGTTAAAAACCATGATTCCCAGGTTGCTCCCTAAAGGCAGGACTTACGTAGCTCGTTCCAGAGGACGCCGTTAACACCTCTTTCGCAAGCTTTGCTAAGTCCTTTTTGCATAAGTACCTGGCTATCAGTTATTCGGTATTATGGAAGGACCTTCGCCGTTGGGAGACGGCGATGGAGCGTACACGGAGGTATTCACCGTGTTCCTGGAATAACACCGGATAACTTAGGATATTTCGCTTAAGTCTTGAAAGAGTGAATGGCTTTTTGGAGTGTTACCAGGTGCGGCGGGTTAAGTCCTGCCAGCGGTTAACCACATCACAAAATAATTCGGCGGTGCGCTCTGCATCATAAATGGCAGAGTGCGCTTCTTTTTCATCCCAAGGTATCCCCGCAGCGTTAACCGCCCGGGAAAGCACCGTTTGTCCATAGGCCAATGCGCCCAGAGAGACCGTGTCAAAATTTGAGAAAGGATGAAACGGATTACGTTTGATGCCATTCCGAGCGACTACTGCGTTAATAAAACTGAGATCAAAAAAAGCGTTATGGCCCACCAACACTGCCCGAATGCAGCCAACGTTTTTTATTTCGCGGCGCACCTCGCCGAATATTTCCCTGATTGCTTCTGTCTCAGAGACAGCCCTGCGAAAAGGGTGGTAAGGATCAATACGGTTTACAGCCATTGAGGCAGGTTCTAAATTGGCGCCCAAAAAAGGCTCAACATGGTGGGCAATAGTACGAAAACTATAAAGCCGTCCGCGCCTGTCCATACGCAAAATCACCGCCGCAATTTCCAAAAGCGCATCGGTTTGAGCGTTGAAGCCACCCGTTTCCACATCAATAATCACCGGGAGAAATCCCCGAAAACGGTTAGCTATTGCGGATTTACCTGCCTGTTCAGTCATACAATCGAGGATACCTGATCCTAGTCACAAAAGACACACTAACAAAGCAGTATCGAAAACAGAACATACTTAAAGCAGGATTTGATTAAGGCTTAACTGAATTAAATCTTTAGCAAAGGCTCTGAGGAAAAGAGGCATAGTTCCTGCTAGACCTTTTAAAGTAACTGCAATTTTTTTTGCTACAAGCAGACAGGTTGACAAAAATGTATGAATCCTATGAAAGACAGACCATTTTCTGTGGTTGCAACACTAGCACCGCTATCAACTCAGTGTTAGACTGCTGATCCGTGTTAGCAATTTGTCACCCTGATGGTGTACAAACTTCATATCAAAACCTACGGTTGCCAAATGAATGAGTACGATTCCGCCAAAATGGCAGACGTACTCCATGCTTCCCATGGCATAGAAATCACCGACGATCCGCTCCAAGCCGACATCTTGTTGCTTAACACCTGTTCTGTGCGGGAAAAAGCCCAGGAAAAGGTGTTTTCTCAACTGGGTGTATGGCGAACCCTTAAAGAAAAACGTCCCCACCTGGTTATCGGTGTAGGTGGCTGTGTGGCTAGTCAGGAAGGAAATGCCCTGCGGGAGCGAGCGCCTTTTGTGGATGTGGTGTTCGGTCCGCAAACCTTGCATCGATTACCAGCGCTCTTAGATGAAGCCCGGGCTAGCCGAAAACCCGTCGTCGATGTCAGTTTTCCAGAAATCGAGAAGTTTGATAATTTGCCAGCTCCGCGAACAGTGGGCGCAACCGCGTTTGTCTCGATTATGGAAGGTTGCAGTAAGTATTGTTCATTTTGCGTGGTGCCTTACACCCGTGGGGAAGAAGTCAGCCGACCCTTCGATGATGTCATTGCCGAAATCGCCGTGTTAGCGGAACGGGGTGTGCGGGAGGTTAACCTGCTAGGGCAAAATGTGAACGCCTATTACGGTCCCACCCACGATGGCGACAAAGCTGATTTAGCCCTGCTTTTGCAGTATGTCGCCGCCATCGACGGTATTGGGCGTATCCGCTATACCACGTCTCACCCAGTGGAGTTTTCGCCTCGGCTTATCCAAGCATACGCAGATGTGCCAAAATTGGTCAGTCATTTGCACTTGCCGGTGCAAAGTGGCTCTGATCGCATCTTGGCGCTGATGAAGCGCAATTACACGGTGCTAGAATACAAGTCAAAAATCCGCCGCTTGCGTCAAATTCGTCCCAATATAAGTCTTTCATCGGACTTTATCATCGGTTTTCCCGGTGAAACGGAAGTCGATTTCGAAGCCACCCTGGCGCTTATCGAAGAGATAGGTTTCGATCAAAGTTTTAGCTTTATCTATAGCCCTCGGCCGGGAACACCTGCCGCTGCGTTACCCGATGATGTCTCTTTAGCGGTCAAAAAGGAGCGTTTGGCCCGTCTCCAAGCCAGTATTGATGGCAACGCAAAAAAAATTAGCACCGCTATGGTAGGTACGGTCCAACGCATTTTAGTTGATCGACCTTCCCGCAAAAACCCTCGCCAGATGGCAGGGCGTACCGAAAATAATCGCGTTGTAAACTTTACCGGTTCTCCTCGTCTATTGGGACATTTCGTTGACGTGAACATCACCGAAACGCGACCTAACTCGTTGCGGGGAGAATTTCTTTCCTGTGCAGAACTGAACATTGATCGAGAGGTGTTAATCGGTTTATGACCGTCTCTGTTGCGCCTGTTGAGGAAACTTGCCACCGTCGCGATTTTTTGCTAGAACCTTTTGATAATCAAAGGCTTGCTAGTCTCTGCGGACAATTAGACGAGCATCTCCGACAAATCGAAAACCGTTTAGGCATTGAAATCAATAACCGCGGTAATCGTTTTCAGCTTATCGGCAACCCCCACGCCGTGGATGTGGCAACAACTGTGTTAGAGGCCCTTTACCGGACTACTGAGACGGAGTCTTTAAACCCAGCGCAAGTACACTTGTTTCTCCAGGAAGCGGGGGCTGAGGTTATCGCTGCTGAATCCCATGTGGAAGAAATCATCATCAAAACCCGTCGTGGTGTTGTGCGTGGGCGGGGGCCAAACCAGCAACGCTATATTTACAATATGCACCGTTTTGATATTAACTTTGGGGTAGGACCGGCGGGTACAGGTAAGACTTATCTTGCCGTCGCCTGCGCGGTGGACGCCTTAGAACGAGAACAGGTGCGCCGTATTGTGTTGGTGCGTCCGGCGGTGGAAGCGGGTGAACGGTTAGGCTTTTTGCCAGGGGATATGGCCCAGAAAATCGATCCCTATCTACGTCCTTTGTATGATGCGCTCTATGAAATGCTGGGTTTTGAGCGGGTCGCTCGGCTTATCGAACGTAATGTCATTGAAGTGGCGCCACTGGCGTTTATGCGCGGACGCACCCTCAATGATGCCTTTATTATCCTCGATGAAGCACAAAATACCACCTTGGAGCAGATGAAAATGTTCCTGACGCGGATTGGTTTCGGCGCCACAGCCGTGGTGACCGGCGATATTACCCAGGTGGATTTACCCCGGGGCGCCAAATCAGGATTGCGTCATGTATTGGACGTCTTAAAGGATGAAGAGGCCATCAGCAAAACCTTTTTTACTGCTCGGGATGTGGTGCGTCATCCCTTAGTGCAGCGTATCGTCGCTGCTTATGATCGCTATGAACAGCAGGACCAGCCATGACTTTGGCATTGACTGTGCAAGTAGCTGTGGCGATGTATGATTTACCCACTGAGATAGAAGTACGGCAATGGTGTGAAGCAGCCCTTTTACAAGCTAACTATACTGATAGCAGGGAATTGGTTATCCGTATTGTCGACGAGGCTGAAGGTGCTGCCCTTAATCAGCGTTATCGCCATAAATCCAGCGCCACCAATGTGTTGTCGTTTCCTTTTGCAGAGGATTTTGCCGAAACAACCTTGGATTTGTTAGGAGATGTGGTTATTTGTGCACCTGTCGTTTTTCGTGAAGCAAGGCTTCAAAATAAGGAACCCCAAGCGCATTGGGCTCATCTGGTGATCCATGGCGTATTGCATCTATTAGGCTATGATCACCAATCCGACACCCAGGCTGACATCATGGAGAAACTTGAGATTCGGATACTGAAGGGCCTGGGATATCCGGATCCCTACGGAGATTTAATTGAGGCATGAACGAAGAACCATCTGAATCAGGACACCGATCATGGTTAGAACGATTAAGTTTCACCCTGTCGGGTGAACCGAGAGATAAGGATGACCTTATTGAGGTGTTGCGGGAGGCCAAACGCCGCGAATTGCTCAATGGGGATGCGCTAAGCATGATCGAGGGCGTCATTGGGGTCTCGGAAATGCAAGTTCGAGAAGTGCTGCTGCCGCGCGGTCAAATGGTGGTCGTAAGACGCGATTGGAGCTTAGACCAATTGCTTACCACGGTGATTGAATCGGGCCATTCCCGTTTGCCGGTGATTGGGGAGAACCGCGATGACATACTGGGCATTTTGATCGTTAAGGACTTGCTTCGTTACTTTGCTCAGGGTAGTGGTGTTTTTGATCTACAAGCGTTTTTACGGCCTGCTAAATTTATTCCAGAAAGTAAACGTGTCGATGTGCTACTTAAGGAGTTTCAAGCGAGTCGCTCTCATATGGCCATCATCGTCGATGAGTATGGGGGTGTTGCAGGGCTTGTGACCATTGAAGATTTATTGGAACAAATTGTCGGTGATATCGATGATGAACATGACATCGATATGAGCGGGAAACTTATTTGTCCGCAAGGAGAAAAGACGTTTGCTGTCCAAGCCATAACCCCCGTTGAAGAATTCAACGAACATTTCGGTACTCATTTTAATGACGAGCAAGCCGATACTATTGGTGGATTGATCATGATGACCCTCGGTCGTTTACCAAAGCGTGGCGAGTTGGTGGTTTTAGAGGGCTTCCGGTTTCGCGTGTTACGGGCTGATAATCGCTGCATCCAGCTTTTGGAGCTGACCTTACCTGAGGAAGAAACCGTTCATTCTGTGAGCGCTTAGTGCATTTCTCATTTGGTCGTACCTCTCGTTGTGCTTCGTTATCGGTGTGCTCATGTCATGTAGGCACACCGCACCCATTTCTTTCTTGGCTGCGCTTCATGTACAGCAAAAACACCCTAGTTAACGGTTTTGGACGCCTTCTCTGAAAAGCGAACAACCCCATCAGCGCTACACATTCTAGGGCAGACGCGCTTAGGCGGTGACTTGCTCGCTTTGGTCAGCGGTGGCTTGCTTCCCCTTGCTTTCTCACCTTTTGATGTATGGCCCCTCGCTATTTTTTTTATTGCTCTGTTGTTTTGGTTATGGCAGTGGAGTGAGCCGCGCCAGGCGGCCTGGCGCGGTGGTCTGTTTGGTTTAGGCGCTTTTGGCACAGGCACCTACTGGGTCTACATTAGTCTGCATGATTTCGGTAACGCGCCGGCAGCCTTTGCTGGGTTAGCTACTCTTGCCCTCATTTTAGTCATGGCGCTTTATTCAGCCCTAATGGCCTACTTGCTGGCGCGTTGGGCGCCACGCTCCAGCGCCAGTAAGTGGTTGCTGGTGGCCCCGGCTCTATGGACTCTGTTGGAATGGGTGCGCAGTTGGTTGTTCAGCGGGTTTCCTTGGTTGGCGTTAGGCTATAGTCAAATCGACAGCCCACTCTCTGGACTCGCGCCTTACTTGGGCGTGTTTGGCGCAAGTTGGGCGGTTGTCGCCAGTGCGGGTCTTGTGCTGCTGGTCTTGACGACTCAGAACTGGCGGGTAAAGTTGCTGTGGGGTGGAATTGCCGTTTGTTTATGGTTGAGCGCCTGGGGTTTAGGTAAGATTGCGTGGGTGGAGCCGGTTGGAGCCTCCCTGCGGGTTAGCCTGGTGCAGGGCAATATTTCCCAAGACCGCAAGTGGCGTTCCGATCAATTGCAAAAAACTTTGCGTTTGTATGCGAATTTAAGCGCGCAAATCGCTGCAGATAGCGATGTCATTATTTGGCCAGAGACAGCAATTCCTATTTTTTACGAGACGGCACAGGAGTTTATCCAGGCATTAAACCTAGAAGCCAAAATCAATGGTGTTGATTATCTCATCGGTGTACCGTCGGGGTCCGGACAAGCAGAGATTTTCCATAACAGCGTGGTTGCTTTAGGCGGTAACTCCCCACGACTCTACCACAAGCGTCATTTGGTCCCCTTTGGTGAATACGTACCGCTCCGATTTTTGCTAAATGGGTTTCACCAATTCGTGGATATCCCCATGGCGGATTTCACACCGGGTTCGTGGCGGCAACCTCTTTTAAAAGCAGCCGGTCATCCGGTCGGGGTTTCCATTTGTTTTGAAGTGGCCTTTGGTGATGAAATCCGAACGGCATTGCCGGAAGCCCATTTTTTAGTCAATGTCAGTAACGACGCTTGGTTTGGTGATTCTTTAGCGCCGCCTCAACACCTCCAAATAGCCCGCATGCGCGCCTTAGAGGTAGGTCGCTACATGGCGCGGGCAACCAATACCGGTATTACCGCCGTCATCAATCAGCGGGGTCAAATTACCGCCCGTATCACACCTTTTAATGTGCAGGTGTTGCGAGGTCGTGTCCAACCTTTGCAGGGAATGACGCCTTATGGGCGGGTAGGGGATTGGGGTGCGGTTATTTTGTTTGGTATCTCTTTAGTTTTAGGATTAATGCGAGTGCGACGAGCACGCAACAATGCGTTTTGATGATTATTTTCCCATATGTCTGTAAATAAGCGAGGATACCGGTTATGAACGAGATGCTGCCCGATACCATGAAGGCTATCGAAATCACCAGCCCAGGCGGTCCCGAGGTTCTCGCCCTTACCCACCGGCCACTACCGGGTCCGGCCCCCAATGATGTGTTGATTCGTGTTGCGGCAGCCGGGGTTAATCGACCCGATTGTTTGCAACGGCAAGGGAGTTATCCACCACCCGCGGGCGCCTCTGATTTACCAGGGCTGGAAGTGTCTGGCACTGTCGTAGATAGGGGTCAAGATGTGGTGCAATGGCGCACAGGAGATGCGGTGTGCGCCTTGCTCACCGGCGGTGGCTATGCCGAGTACTGTGTGGCCCCAGCGTCGCAATGCTTACCCGTGCCAGAGGGACTAGATATGATTCAGGCGGCGGCGCTACCCGAGACATTTTTTACTGTGTGGAGTAATGTCTTTGAACGCGCCCGTTTGCAGCCTGGCGAGACGCTGCTGGTACATGGGGGTTCTAGCGGCATCGGTACGACAGCCATTCAGCTAGCGCGGGCGTTGGATGCGCGGGTTTTTGTGACGGTAGGGACAGCAGAAAAGGCGGCCGCCTGTAAATTATTAGGGGCAGAGCAGGCTATTAATTATCGAGCAGAAGATTTTGTTGCTGTGATTCGGCAGGCCACACAGAATCGTGGCGTCAATGTAATTCTCGACATGGTGGGAGGCGACTATGTGCAGCGAAATTTCAGTGCCTTAGCGGTGGAGGGGCGTTTAGTGCAAATTGCTTTTCTACGGGGGGCAAAAATGGAGTTAAATTTAGCGCCCGTGATGATGAAACGCTTAACCTTAACGGGTTCTACCCTACGTGCTCGGCCGGTGGAGGAAAAAGCGCCCATTGCCCAAGCGCTTCGGGAAAAAGTCTGGCCTTTGTTGGAAGCAGGAAAAGTGCAACCGGTGATTCACGAGACCTTTGCCCTGTCAGCGGCGTCAGCCGCCCATCGTCTTATGGAATCCAATGGCCACATTGGTAAAATTGTGTTGAAAGTAAGTGCAGGGTGATTGGCTAGGCGCGGTTCGTAAACCACTCATCGGGAAGAATAGAATGCGCCACTAAGGCAACAAACGATCGCCAACCCGAACAATTTTTAGGGTGTTGGTGGTGCCTGCAATACCGCTGGAATCGCCTTTAGTGACAATAACCAGGTCGCCTTTTTGCACGATGCCTCGATGCAACACCGCATTAATAGCCGCTTGAATAACCCAAGCTGGGTTGACGTGGATTACGTCAAAGCGTAATGGATAAACACCCCGGTAAAGGGTCACTCGGCGCCGGGTGGCTTCGTGACGAGTCAGCGCATAGATAGGAATACCTGAGCGCACCCGGGACATCCAAAGCACCGTGGAACCTGATTCGGTTAGCGCCACAATGGCGCGCACGCCTAGATGATTAGCCGTATACATGGCTGCCATGGCGATGGCTTCGTCCACATTCTCAAAATGTGTGTCGGGAAAATACCTAAAACGCTGGGATTGGCGTTGTCGTTCTGCGCTAAGACAAACCCGCGCCACGGCCTGCACGGTCTTTATGGGGTACTTGCCTACCGCTGTTTCTCCCGACAACATCACCGCATCGGTGCCATCGATGACGGCGTTGGCCACATCGGACACCTCAGCACGGGTGGGAATCTGATTATTAATCATGGTTTCCATCATCTGAGTAGCCGTGATAGTCAACAGGTGCATGGTGCGCGCCATCTGAATAATACGCTTTTGCACACCGGGTACCTCGGCGTCGCCAATCTCTACGCCTAGATCACCCCGGGCAATCATCACCGCATCACTGGCCTGAAGAATCGCTTCAATATCGTCAAGCGCTTCAGCCCGCTCGATTTTAGCGACTAGAGCACCATAACCACCGGCTTCCCGCAATAGCTCGCGGGCTTCTTCAATATCCCGGGCACAGCGAGGAAAAGAAACGGCTAAATAATCGACTTTTAACTCGGCGGCTAAATGAATATCTTCGCGATCTTTGTCGGTAAGGGCCGGCGCCGATAACCCGCCGCCTTGGCGATTGATGCCTTTGCTGTCGGAGAGTTCACCGCCTACCCAGACACGACAAACGATCTTGGCGCCATTGATCTCTTCAACACCTAATACGATACGACCGTCGTCGAGCAGCAGGGTATCTTCTAAAGCAATATCTTGGAGTAGTTCTTTATAAGTGATCCCCACCGAATCCTGGGTGCCTGCGTCGGCGGGCAAATCAGCGTCTAGGGTAAAATAAGCGCCCTCTTGTAGCTGGATAGCACCGTCACGAAATTGCTCGATGCGAATTTTTGGACCTTGTAGATCCCCCAAAACCCCTACGTAACGTCCGAGAGAAGCAGCGCGGTCACGTACCTGTTGCACACGGTGGCGATGTTCATCGGCCGTACCGTGAGAAAAATTGACGCGCACCACGTCAATCCCTGCTTTTATAGCCCCATCTAATATCATGGGATCATCGGTAGCTGGGCCAATCGTGGCGACAATTTTTGTGCGTCTTAACATGGGAAGGAACGTTTTCTGTCCGAAAATGAGTCGGTTAATATCCGGAATCATCCGGGGATCATGATTAGGCGCTTCCCTGCGCCTGACTAAAATACGAAAATTGCTAGTCTATCCCGCTGCCCGTTCTTCGAGCATGGCCACGGCAGGTAGTTTTTTGCCTTCCAAAAATTCTAGAAAAGCCCCACCTCCCGTAGAAACATAAGACACCTTATCCTTTATATGATACTTATCCAGCGCTGCCAGGGTATCGCCACCACCGGCAATGGAAAAGGCGTTACTTTCGGCAATCGCCTTCGCCATGGCTTCTGTACCGGCCCCAAACTGATCAAACTCGAAGACACCCACGGGACCGTTCCAAACGATAGTGCCCGCGCTTTTAAGAATTTCTGCAAAACGAGCCGAGGTATCCGGTCCCACATCGAAGATCATATCGTCATCGGCCACCTGATCCACCGCTTTAAGGGTCGCTTCGGCGGACTCGCTGAATTGCTTGCCGCAAACCACGTCCGTGGGTACCGGAATCTCGCCGCCCTTGGCTTCAGCCGCAGCGGTTAGCCGCTTTGCCTCTGCAATAAGGTCGTTTTCGCACAAGGATTTGCCCACATTATGCCCAGCCGCGGCAATAAAGGTATTGGCAATGCCGCCACCCACAATCAATTTGTCCACCACCTGGGACAAAGACTCTAGTACAGTCAATTTGGTGGAGACTTTGGAGCCGCCCACAATGGCCACCATGGGGCGTGCCGGGCTATGCAGTGCTTTGCCCAAGGCGTCTAGTTCGGCAGCCAGCAGGGTACCGGCGCAGGCGACCGGCGCGTATTTAGCCACGCCATGGGTGGAAGCCTGGGCACGGTGGGCGGTGCCAAAGGCATCCATAACATAAATATCGCACAGCGACGCCATTTTACGAGAGAGTTCTTCGTTATTTTTTTTCTCGCCTTTGTTAAAACGCACATTTTCGCAGAGCACTAATTCCCCTGGCGCCACATCGACTCCGTCTAACCAATCCTTGGCAAGCCGCACTTCGCGCCCCAGCAGGGTCGATAGGTGGGCCGCCACGGGAGTCAGTGAATACTGTTCATCGTATTCACCCTCGGTAGGCCGTCCTAAGTGAGACATGGCCATCACCTTAGCGCCGGCATTAAGGGCATGTTCCAGGGTGGCAAGGGAGGCGCGAATACGAATATCGCTGGTGACCTTGCCGTCCTTGATAGGCACATTAAGGTCTTCGCGGATCAACACACGTTTACTCGCGAGATCAAGATCGGTCATTTTAATGACGGACATAAAGCTTATCCTCATGACTTACGCAAAACAGGACTATTGTTGCTCGTGCAAGAAGTGTCGGCGGCCTGGATGGCCGTCGTCAAGCCTACAGGGACGTATTTACGGCGTCTTCTGGAACGAGCAGCAATAGTCCTGAACCTTTGAAAAATCGCAAAAAAACGCGAAGACCGCTTAAATTGAGTCGCAAAACTAAAGCGCCCTCAAAGCGAGTCTTCGCGTCTGTCTTGTTTTAAAAACCAGCTGCTTGCTTTTGTTAGGCGTTCATTAACGCCTTTGTCGTATCCAACATGCGGCAGGAGAAACCCCACTCATTGTCATACCAGGCGAGTATTTTCACCAGATTACCGATAACCCGAGTCTGGGTGGAGTCAAAGGTTGACGAGGCGGGATCGTGGTTAAAATCGATGGAAACCAGGGGTTCCACGTTGTAATTGAGAACTCCCTTCATGGGTCCGTCTGCCGCTTCTTTAACGATGGCGTTAACTTCATCGGCGCTGGTTTCACGGTTGGCCACAAAGCTTAGATCCACCACCGAGACATTAATGGTGGGCACCCGCATAGCAAAGCCATCTAACTTACCGTTTAATTCCGGTAGCACCAAACCCACTGCTGCCGCGGCTCCGGTCTTGGTAGGAATCATCGACATGGTCGCGGACCGGGCCCGGCGTAGATCCGAGTGATAGACATCGGTCAGCACTTGATCGTTAGTATAGGCGTGAATGGTGGTCATCAAACCCTTTTCTAAGCCAATCTTGTCATACAAAGGTTTGACCGCTGGGGCTAGGCAGTTGGTGGTGCAAGACGCATTAGAGACCACCGTATCGCTGGCCTTCAAGACGCCATGGTTAACGCCATAAACCACGGTGGCGTCCACATCCTTGCCGCCAGGGGCGGAGATAAGCACTTTTTTTGCGCCTGCCTTTAAGTGAGCACCGGCTTTCTCTTTGGTGCGAAACAACCCGGTGCATTCATGCACCACATCGACACCCAAATCTGCCCAGGGTAGGTCGGCAGGATTACGGATGGCGAAAACGCGGATGCGATCACCATTGACCACTAAATAATCGCCGTCTATCGATACATCGGCATTAAATTTGCCATGTACGGTATCATAGCGTGTTAAATGAGCGTTAGTCTTGGTGTCGCCCAAGTCGTTGATAGCGACAACTTCAAAGTCATTGTTGAGTTTGTATTCATAGATAGCCCGTAGCACTTGCCGACCAATGCGACCATACCCGTTAATAGCTATTTTAATCGCCATGTCTTCCTCCAGTTTCGGTTGTGGTGGTGAGACGTTACGTTATCGCACTGTTAAAGCAGTTCTTCAACAGTACGAATGACGTTATCTCTATTAATACCAAAATGTTCAAATAAAATGTCAGCGGGAGCGGACAAGCCAAAGCAGTCCAACCCGATGATTTTGCCATCCAGGCCCACATATTTATACCAAGCAGCCGTGGCGCCTGCTTCGATCACCACCCGTTTGGTAACCGTGGACGGCAGCACCGACTCCCGATAAGCTGCATCCTGATGCTCAAACACATCCACCGAAGGCAGTGAAACTACACGGATTTTTCTGCCCCGTCCTGTGAGTTGCTTGGCCGCCTCCATGGCTGGATGAATCTCTGAACCCGTCGCGATGATAATCGCTTCCGGGGTAGTTTCACAGTCCAACAACACGTAACCACCCCGGCCAATGGCTTCCACTTGTTTTGGCGTGCGCGGCTGGTGAAACAGTGTTTGGCGGGAGAACGCCATGCAGGTAGGGCCACTTGACCGTTCCACCGCTTGTTTCCAGGCCACCGCCGTCTCTACGGCGTCACAAGGTCGCCACAAGGAAACATTGGGGATAAGCCGTAAACTAGCCAGCTGCTCAATGGGGTGGTGGGTGGGTCCGTCTTCGCCGAGACCAATGGAATCGTGGGTAAAGATAAATAGCACCCGCGCCCCTATGAGACCCGCCATACGCACCGCATTGCGGGAGTAATCGGAAAACGTGAGAAACGTGCCGCCATAGGGAATATAGCCGCCATGAAGGGCGATGCCGTTCATAATGGCGCTCATGCCAAACTCGCGCACGCCATAATATAGGTAATTGCCTGCAGGACCGGTACGGTCGATAACAATCGAGCCGTTCCAAAAGGTATTGTTTGACAAGGTCAAATCAGCTGATCCACCCAGCAGCTCGGGTAACAACGGACCGTAAGCATTAAGGGCTCTTTGGGAACTCACCCGGGAGGAAATATCTTCCGCCTTTTCCGCGGCATCAAGAATATAGGCTTGCACTTTCTGCTGCCAGTCCTTTGGTAATTCGCCGTTAATGCGCCGCTGAAATTCAGCGGCTAACTCAGGATATTGAGCTTGATAAGCTTCGCAAAGCTGACGCCACTCCATCTCCCAGTCATTGCCCTTGCTACGGGCATCCCAGCCGGCGTAGATATCATCGGGAATTTCGAAGGGTTCGTAATGCCAACCGATATGTTTACGGGTAAGCGCCACCTCCTCATCACCCAGTGGTGCTCCGTGAACCTCAGCGGTGCCTGCTTTGCGGGGGGCGCCGCAGCCAATTAAGGTATTGCAGCAAATTAAACTAGGCCGATCGGTGACCGCATGGGCTTGTTTTAGCGCCAAGGTGATAGCCTCGAAATCATGACCGTCCACCTCAGCGATAACATGCCAATGATACGCTTCAAAGCGTTTCGGGGTTTCGTCGGTAAACCAACCTAGCACATCGCCGTCGATGGAAACATCGTTATCGTCGTAGATGCAGATCAGTTTGCCCAAACCCAACGTACTAGCAAGGGAACAAGCCTCGTGGGAAATGCCCTCCATAAGACAGCCATCACCCATAAAGGCATAGGTGTAATGATCCACCACGTTAAAACCAGGGCGGTTAAATTCCGCCGCCAAAACATGTTCAGCAATGGCCATTCCCACGGCATTAGCGAGACCTTGCCCTAACGGACCTGTGCTGGTTTCTATCCCGGGAGTACGCCCATATTCGGGATGACCGGGGGTTTTTGATCCCAGTTGCCGAAAGTTGCGTAACTCCTCCATGGATAAATCGTAGCCAGCCAGATGTAGCACCGCATACAGCAGCATGGAGGCATGGCCATTGGATAACACAAAGCGATCCCGGTTAAACCACTTTGGATTAGCCGGATTATGGCGCATAAAGTCGTTCCACAAAGCCTCGGCGATATCAGCCATACCCATGGGTGCGCCTGGATGACCCGAGTTTGCCTTTTGCACAGCATCCATACTAAGAGCACGAATAGCATTGGCCAACTGTTTACGCGAAGGCATAAATTTCTCCTACAACC
>CAZGON010000021.1:23076-29346 GCA_964527085.1 uncultured Candidatus Competibacteraceae bacterium | reverse complement strand
GCCACGATCAGGATCCGAGGATTGGTTTCGTTCCATTGCCATTGCAGTACACTTTGAAAACCTAAAATAACTTGTCAAGTAATCACTAAGGGTTAGCGTTGTATAATACGTATTGTTTAATCACATTGTCCTTTTAGATATAAGTAGTGATAGAAGTTTCTTCTTAATTAATCCCTCTAAGCTTACTATCGAGAAAGCCTTTGGTAAATTCAGGGTATCAAGGTAAAGCTAATCTTCATAAATCTTGTTTCTCGAATGCCGCCAAACAATGTCATGGCGCGGGCTGGATGGTGGTAACAATGCTGCGCTGCTATTCAAAATAAGTTATTGGTTTTAGCAGCCATGACAAAATCATTTTCATGCAGACCACCAATCTTATGAGTAAAGTACACCACATTAGCATAGCCCCAACCAAGGCTAATATCAGGGTGATGGCCTTCCTCTTCGGCAATTTCTCCAACCCGGTTTACAAATGCTAGAGCAGAAGAAAAATTGTTAAAGGTAAAGCGCTTTTCCAAGCGAGTATTATCTTGTATGAGACTCCAACCGGGGGTTTGCGCTAGCAACCGCTCTGCCTCTTCCACATCCAGTGGCGGTATTCCACCCTGACAGGGTACACAGGCTTTTTCGGAAAGATTCATAGAGTTACCTTAATCGATTTGTGCAAAATATCATTAAACAACATGTTAGCATGGCATATTCTACATGATGGTCGCCAAATAACGCAGCAGACAGCTACCCAACCGTTGCTCAGCGATGGTTCTGGTTAAGGTAACGTCTCAGAGTTTGCACAGCAACCATCAATGCCTTACTGATGATCCAGGATTTAATAAGAATAATACAGATCTTAAATACTAGCACGCCAGAAAATGCTTAGGAGCCTCCTTAGCAACCTTTCTTACAGTGCAATATTTCAAGAGTTTTTTTATAGGTTAAAAAAAGCTCGTGCGGTTCGAGTGGTTGCCTCGGCAACAAAAGTGGGTGGAAGGTTCAAACAATCGGCTACTGTGTCCAATATATGGGGTAAAAAAGCGGGTTCGTTACGTCTTTCCTTTGGTTTAGGACGCAGCGTTCGCGGTAATAAATAGGGCGCATCTGTCTCAAGCATTAAGCGATCTAGGGGAATCTGCGGCAACAAATCCCGCAAATGCAAACCACGGCGCTCATCACAAACCCACCCGGTGATGCCAATATGTAAATCCAGCTCTAAATAAGCCGCTAACTCCTCGGCTGACCCTGTAAAACAATGCACTACCGCCGAACACAACCGACTTCGATAGCGACGTATTGTTTTAATAAATTGTTCAGAGGCATCTCGTTCGTGGAGAAACACAGGCATCTCTAGATCGGCTGCGAGAGCGAGTTGCGCTTCAAAAACTTGCACTTGCTGGGGACGCGGCGAGAAGTCTCGATAAAAATCAAGCCCCGTTTCACCTAAGGCAACCACCTCACGAGTCGTTGCAAGTGTTTGTAATGTATCGCCCGTGGTGGGTCCCCAATGGCTTGCATCATGGGGATGGACGCCTGCAGTGGCATACAAACTACCAGGATAGCGATGAGCCAAAGATTGCGCTTCCCGACTGGTGTTTTCACTGGCACCGGTAACCACCATGGCGGCAACACCTGCCTCTTGAGCCCGTTTAATGACGGCGCTTAGGTCCCGATGAAACGCATCGTGGGTCAGGTTGACGCCGATATCGATAAGTGCACATTCTGCTTCCATGGCTATCTACTTAAATTTTTAACTCTATAGGACTTAAGCAAAAAGGACTTGCGTAGCTCGTGAAAAAGAAGTGTCGACGGTTAGGTAAGGCCGTCGTCAAGCCTATAGGGAATATTTACGGCGTCTTCTGGAACGAGCTGCGTAAGTCCTACTTTATTTAACCGCTAACTTACAACACTTGTGTTTGTATCAAGCTGTTGTGCAAGCAACACTGCAGCACCCTCTTGTAACCGATACACCCGGTCTGCCGCTTCCATCAGAAAGGGCTGATGAGAAACTGCCAAGATGGTTAACTGGCCGCGCAAGGCGCGTAGCGTCGCACAAATAGCCAGGGTGCTATCGGGATCTAAAGCGCTGGTGGCTTCATCCAAAATCAAAAATCGTGGGCGATGGACTAAAGCGCGAGCGATCATAATCCGCTGCCGTTGACCACCCGATAATTTAGTACCCCGCTCTCCTACGTTACTCTTTAACCCATCCGCCATGGATGCTACAAATTCCCAGGCTCCGGCAGCTCGCAAGGCATATTCGGCATCGTTTTCAGTAAGCTCCAAATCGCCTAAGGTGATATTGTTCAACACCGTATCATGGAGCAGCAGGTTTTCCTGAGGAACATAACCCACCATCCGCCGCCAAGCTCTAAGGTCGATTTCCGCCAGAGGTAAACCATCGATAAAAACCTCCCCCTGTTGCGGTCTTAGCAACCCAGTAATGAGGTCAATAATGGTGGTCTTGCCCACGCCAGAAGGACCTATCAACGTAGTTAATGACCCAACCGGTATGGTCACCGCCAGATTATGGAAAACGGTATGCTCTCCATACGCCAAGCAAATATTCTCCAAACGAATACCCATTTCTAAGGTTGGCGCTAAATGACCCGGCGTCAACTCGCGTTGTTGCTCGGCTTCATGAATGGTAGCTTGTAACGACCAAAAAGCGCTTTCGCAGACGGTGACCTTTTGATACTGGCGTTGTACTTTACCCATATAAGCGATCACTCGCCCCAAAATCACCGCCAGGGTCATTACCGTGGCGAAGGGCAAACCCCAATAAGTAAGGGCCAAAAAAATACCGGTGGCAATGACCACCGCAAACATGGGCTCTTGAGCCGCTTTTAGCGCCTCATTGCTAAATACCTCGCGTTGTAACGCAAGATTTAACTGGCTGGTTTCTGCCCTCAAGACGGCATCTGCTAAGTTTTCTCGTGCCATGGCCTTAAGGGGTTTTACCGACTGCAAGGTATCGGTTAGTCGCGCCAGCAGGGATTTTAAAAGCTTAGTTTGTCGTTTACCTGCTTGCCGGGCCATACGAATGAGGCCGTGGGATACCGTCAAAATCAATAATCCGACCAGCAAAGCGGCGACGGTGGCTTGCCAAGAAACCAGCAACGCCACAGCTGTATAAACACAGCATTGAATCAACAACGTGATAACCATGGTGCCGTTGATATAGGCTTGGGAGGCGCGTAACGCCTCGGTGGCCATGGCATTGGCGAGACCGCCAATGGGTCGATTTAGGAAATAGGGCCAGCGAGTCTGCAATAAAGCTTTTAACAAATCTAGCCGTAGGTTAGTGGTCACTTGGGCAACGGTGTAACCCACCCGTTTATTGGCAAATAGCACTAAAATGCTTTTCAGGACAATGCCTATAACAATGACTGTTAGCAAAACTCCCAGGGTGGGATCGACACCGAGCTGCAATAGAACAGTTGTTACTGGATTCTCAGTCTCTTGTAACGTTTGGGACACTGTACCTGCTTGACTATTGATAGCGGTACTGAGAAAAGGTAGCAACGCGGTCAGGCTTACGCCTTCGGCAAGCCCTGCTAGTAACAGGGCTAACAACATGACGAGGGTGTCTGTGGGATAAGCGCGGGCAAAGGTAATTAAGAGACGCATGATATTAGAGGATTGTGGCCTCGTGCTCTGGATGGTGAAACAATGTGCTAGCTAACTTCCAGAACCCGGCTTTCGGGGTAACTTAGAAAATACCTGCAGAATAGTATCAATTTGCTCAAACGTATGGGCCGCGCTGACGCTACAGCGCAGCAGACAGGCGCCATTGGGAGCACCCGCGGGAGGCACTAAATTCACATACACACCGTGATCTAATAAGGTATGCCAACCGGCCAGCATCTCTTCTTTGCTGTCCATCATGACAGCAACCACGGGGCTCGGCTCTGGCCCCAATGCAAACCCTAAAGCTTTAAGCCCTTGATACAAGTGATGGGCGTTACTCCACAACCGATCTCGTAGCTCGCCGCGGGTGCTTAAGATTTTTAATGTGGCTCGGGTGGCCGCAATGACGGGGGGTGAAGGCGAGGCGGTAAACACATAGGGACGCATCCCATAGCGAATTAACTCTAATTCGGACAACCGACTGACACAGAAACCACCAATACTACCTAGACTTTTACTAAAAGTGCCGACAATAAAATCCACCGCTTGCTCTACACCTGCTTGTTCTGCCAAACCGCGTCCACGCTGACCTAATACACCCAGTGAATGGGCTTCATCCACCAGCAGATAAGCACCATATTTATCCTTAACTCCGGCAATATCGGCCAGCGGAGCCTGATCGCCTAACATGCTGTAGATGCCTTCCACCACAATCAAGGTATTGGCGGCTCGCCCACCCAGGCGACGCAACCGTTTTTCCAAATCTGTCGCATCGTTGTGGCGAAAGCGAATCACCTCCGCGTCGCTCATCCGACAACCATCATAAATACTGGCATGGCTGTCAGCATCGATTAAAATCACATCGTCTTTCCCTGCCAAGGTTGACAGCATAGCGAGATTGGCCTGGTAACCTGTGGAAAAAACGATGCTATAGGGGCACTCAAAAAAGTCAGCCAATTCCCGCTCTAAGGCAGTATGCTCAGCGTAGGTTCCATTGGCCATCCGCGAGCCGGTGGTGCCGGTGCCGTACTTCTGGAGTGCCTGCTGAGCTGCTGCAATACACTCGGGTTCGAAAGTCAGTCCAAGATAATTGTTAGTGCCGGCTAAGATAGTGCGCTGTCCATTGATCCAACCCTCGGTGGGTGAAATCAAACGTTCGGTGACCACACCGAAAGGGTTAAGACCAGACTCAATCAAATCGGCGCGTGTGGCAGCGAGGGTTTCAAATTTGGTGAAAAGATTCATGTTGATTCAGCCGTGAGGGTTTGGATCTGCACAGCAAGATCTTTAACAGTACGGACTTCCGGTAAAATATTGAGGGGTATAGAGACATCAAATTGATCCTCAACCTGCATCAATAAGTCCATCACTTGCACCGAATCCAGTCCTAAGTCTGCCACCAGCTCAGTATCTTCTGAAATTTCATTGGATTTTTTCGCCAAAGGTTGTAGCATCTGGCGAAGTTCGCTGACAATGGCATCATAACTCGGCATAGTAATTTGCCTCTAAAACATGAAATACGTCTCTATCAAGGCTTACACAAATCAGGGCTTGCGTAGCTCGTGAAAGGGGTGTCGACGGTTTGGTGCGGCCCGTCGTCAAGGCTACAGGGAGGTATTCACGGCGTCCTCTGGAACGAGTTGCGTAAGTCCTGCAAGCATGTCTTTTAAAATAAGCCTTCTCAAGTGGCAACGCGATTAGCCTGGTTAAGGGTACGACGCAAACCCTCTGCAAGGGATATACAGGGTTCCCAACCGATAGCCGCCGTTAAAGCAGCATTATCACATACCCAGTCATCATGTCGGATTTCCCTTACCTTACCCAGCGTTAACATGGGTACAGGCCCACCTAACCGACCCATGGCCATACTAACTAACGCTAACATGCGCAAAGGGGTTGCCGCCAGACGAATACGCCAAATATGCCTGGCGCACACCTGTGAAACCGTATCAACCACTTCTGGCCATGTATAGCCATCTGAATGGCCGTCGTGAAGTTCAAAAACCCCCTCTGGACAGTGGCTGTTATTGAGCCATTGCTCTACGGCTGCGGCCAGGTCATCCACGTACAGGAGGGATACACGGGCTTTGTTGACGCCTAAAAGCAAGGCAACCCCTCGGCTCATGCCGCGTAATAGGGGTAATAGTTCGCGATCTCCAGGGCCATAAACGGCTGGCGGACGCAGCGCCGTCCATGCCATGGGTTTGGCTTGTTTAGCCAACACAATCTCGCCTTTGCGTTTGCTAGCCGCATAATGTGAGAGATGCGGTTCTCGCGCAGCCAATGATGATAATAACAAAAACCGGGGCGGCGTCTGTTGAGACGCAGCAGCCTGCACCAAATGCGCTACGCCATCCACATTGACAGCATCGAATTGTGCTTGCGTAAGCCCCCGTACTGCGCCTGCACAATGGACCACCGCATACACGCCTCGTACTAACCTGTTAAGGCTGTCTGGATCTTGCAACGAACCGGTTAGACATTCTAAAGGTATATTCGCCAATGACTGACGATCAGCATAGGGTCGCACTAAAGCTCGAACATGCCAGCCTGTGCTAGTCAGTCGTTGCGCGACACGATTGCCGATAAAACCAGTAACCCCCGTCAGCGCAATCGTGCCAGGGCAAGTTGGTTTTCCAAGGCGATCCC
>CAZGON010000021.1:0-23066 GCA_964527085.1 uncultured Candidatus Competibacteraceae bacterium | reverse complement strand
GCACGCCGCTTGAGGTCTCGTTGCTCCTTGAGAGTACCATTGGCGTCCTGCTGCCATTGATGTTTTTCGATAAAATTCTGGCGCGCTTTAGAGCGTGATAACTTACCAGAAGAGGTACGGGGTAACGTGTGCAGCGGGACTAGCTCGATAAAACACTCGATAGCGAGTTCTTCGCGAATCAACTTTTGTAAGCGGTCCACCAAGTCAGCACGCTTATCCGTATTTGTCTCTCGACACTGCACCACTAACACCGTGGCGTCTTCCCCAGTTGGACCTGGCACGGCAAACGCCAACGCATCACCCGGACGTACTTCAGGTTGCTGTTCAGCGATATATTCCAAATCTTGGGGCCAAATATTACGCCCATTGATAATGATTAAATCTTTTTGACGACCTGTAATAAATAGGTTTCCATCGACCCGATAACCAACATCACCGGTATCGAGCCAGCCATCGGCTGACAAAGTTCGTTGGGTTTCAGCGGGATCTTCAAAGTAACCCGACATAACGCTTGGGCCCTTGACAAAAATGGTGCCAATACGTCGGTCTGGTAAAGGGTTTCCCTGATTGTCCAATAAAGCCACTTGATAACCCGGAAGCGGAACACCGCAGTTTACAAATTTGCTAATGCGTCTGACATCTTCCCCATCCGCTGCAACCGCGACGGCTTCCTGAGAATCGGATAAATAGTCACTATCCACGCAATCCACTGCAAGCCCCTGATCGAGCGGCGCAAAACTGACAGCCAGGGAACACTCCGCCATGCCATAGCAGGCCAAAAAAGCTTTTTTATCAAAACCGCTTGGCGCAAGCATGTTTGCAAAGCGCGCCAACGATTCCGAGCGAATAGTTTCAGCGCCGACGCCAGCAACACGCCAACGACTGAGATCGAATTTGCTCATTTCGTCTGGCCGCAAACGTCGCGCACATAGTTCATAACCAAAGGGAGGACTGAAGGAGATGGTGGCTTGGTTGCGGGTCATCAGGGCCAACCATTGCCGTGGCCGCATGGCAAATTCCCGTGTTCCCAAATAGTCGACGGACATTTGGGAGGCGACCGGCACCAATATAAGCCCAACTAAACCCATATCATGATAATAGGGAAGCCATGATACACAACGGTCTCCCGGCCTTATTTTAACACCGTGGTTGATGATACCCGCTAGATTGCTCAGCACAGCCTGCTGGGTAATCATCACACCGCGGGGAAAACGAGTGCTTCCCGACGTGTATTGAAGATAAGCAATTTCCCCCGGCTGAAGCGGGCAGAGATCTCCTTCCCGATCTGGAAACGAGTCCATAAAAGTAGGTACGTCACCTAGGAAGGTTAGTTCCAGATCTTCGGCCGCCTCTTGGGCAAACGGCACAAAACCTGTCGGCGCAATGGCAATGGACGCCTTGCAGCTTATTAATAGTTCTCGCAGCTGTCGCACATAAGCTTTATGACTACCTAAATTTATGGAGACAGGAAGCGGAACTGGAACGAGACCCGCATATTGGCAGGCGAAAAAGAACCGTAGGAAATCGGGATGGGTTTCAGCAATCAGTGCTACTCGCGCACCTCGCTGCAACCCTAATCCTTGCAAACGGCGCGCTAACGCCATGGCTTGTTGACGCAGTTCTTTATAGGGCAACACGGTGTAAAGTTCACCGCTGCCGGTATAAAAATTATAACCGGTCTCACCCTCAGCTGCGTAATCAAGCGCCTCTGCCAAATTCGAGAAATTGGCAGGTCTCAACGGCAACTTATTCTTGCTTGGTGTCGCTACCATACCCAACTAAAGTTTCCCCCCAGCAATAAATTTTCCAAACAATAAATGCCCCAAAAGCAAAATTATCTGATGAAAGGGCTTCTTAGCGCTGAGTGACTCCTCACAACGAATATAACGGGATCATTTAATCGATTTCTGCAGCGGCTATAAGCACTTTAGGTTCATGCTGGGGCAAAATAAATTCTCTATGGTACTTTGTCTGGATAGACGGTTACAACAATTTGCATATATCCGATTGACTTGCTGAGAAGTACACCGGTGGCTAAGTTTGCATTAACCTTGCCTTTTTAGCATTGTGTTGACCTACGATATCCATTGAATCAAAACGTCCACAGAATTACCATACGAACCCCAGCAAAATCAATACTACCACAGCGAGTTGTTATGCTACCACAGTTCGTTGCTAGACTACCACTATTAAAATAATTTTTTTTGTCACATCAATATAAACACAGGCCATATCTGATTCATTTATCCCTCAACAAAAAAGCTTTAAGAAAAACAAAAACATGTACTTACAAGATTTTTCGACAAAATATCCAAATCTAGTAGAGTTATTTAAAGGTTTTTGATGACGGAATTTACTTTGCATTCATCCTCCGGCGGGCTTAGTAAATCACTCCAGATTTTCCCTGTGGAGAATCGCGTTGCTATGCGCCAGTTTATTCATTTACCCTGGTCGATCTATGCAGAGGATCCCATGTGGGTTCCTCCCCTGTTGATGGAGCGACGGCAGCACCTTTCACCAACAAATCCTTACTTCAAACATGCCCGCTGGCGGGCTTGGCTTGCTTACCGAGACCATCAACCCGTGGGCCGTATTAGCGCCCAAATAGATCAACTGCACTTAAACTATCATCAGGACAAAACAGGTTTCTTTGGGATGCTTGAAGCGGAGAACAACGCGGAAACCTTTCACGTTTTGCTGCATACCGCTGAAACGTGGTTGCGAGGACAGGGACTGAGCCGCATTTTAGGGCCTTTCAACTTGTCCATTAACCATGAAATAGGGCTGTTGGTAGAAGGTTTTGATACACCCCCCAACATATTAATGGGACATGCTTGTCCCTACTATGGCTCACGATTAGAAGAACAACACTATCTACCCGTTAAAGATCTATTGGCTTACCGTCTAAAAGCCGATTTTAAAGAACCCGCTGCAATGCAAGGGTTGACGGCTAAAGCGGCACAGAATCTTCATGTTAGACCGTTTAGGCGCGCCCGTTTAACAGAAGAACTGGGCATTTTAAGGGACATTTTTAATGATGCCTGGTCCGACAACTGGAACTTTGTGCCCTTTACCGAAGCTGAGTTTTTGGATTTAGGACAAAATCTAATGCGTTTAATCAGCGATGATTTCGTACAAATCGTTGAATTCGATGGAAACCCTGCCGCGATGATTGTTCTCCTCCCTAATCTGAATGAACTTATGGGTGATCTCAATGGTCGCTTGCTACCCGTTGGCTGGCTTAAATTACTATGGCGACTCAAATGGCATTACCCTAAAACAGCACGGGTGCCCCTGATGGGGGTTCGGCGAGAGTTTCAAAATAGCTTACTAGGCAGCGTCCTCGCATTTAAAAGTATCGAGGCATTGCGTGCGCCGGCTAGGAAACGCAATATTCAACAGGTGGAACTTTCCTGGATTCTTGAAGACAACGTCAAAATGCGCAGTATCATTGAGGCTCTAGAAGGAGAGGTTTATAAACGGTATCGGGTTTATCAAAAATCGTTGGCATAGCTATTTATAGCCTTTCCACAGACAATCATCAGCATCTTACTTTCAAAAGTCCTATGGTTATAACGTCCCATTTTACCGCTGTTGTTCTGGGAGGAGACCGTCAAGCTAACGACCCTGTTGCCCAAGCGGCGGGGGTGTCTTGCAAAGCTTTAAGCCCCATAGCCGGTACAGCCATGATAATACGAGTTATCAACGCCCTAGAAACAAGTTCCGCAGTCAACTCGCTGATGCTTTGTGGCCCGACCAAATCCGCCATTGATGAGAACGATGAGCTGCAAAACGGCATCAACTCAGGTCGATTTTCGTGGATAGCTCATGACACTAGCCCTAGTGCAAGCGCCCATCAGGCGATGGCGTCGCTGCCCGAAGACCTGCCGGTTTTGTTGACAACAGCGGATCATGCCTTACTGACTTCTTCGATTGTCGATTATTTTTGTAATGAGGCGCGCAAAAGCGGCTGCGATGTGGTGGTCGGGGTTGCCCTTTATAGCGACATTAAAGCGGCTTATCCTGGTCTGAAAAAAACAGTGTTGCGGTTTTGCGATAATGACTATTGTGGTTGTAATCTCTACGGGTTTTTAACGCCCCAAGGACGCACGCTGGCAGACTTTTGGCAACGCCTGGAAAAGCAGCGAAAAAAGCCGTGGCGTCTTATTCGTATCCTCGGCTGTACAGCCGTTATACGCTATCTACTGGGCACCCTCTCCCTGGAACAAGCGCTAGATAGTTTATCGCAGCGACTTAATCTTCGTTTAGGCGCTGTTTTGTTGCCTTTTCCTGAAGCGGCTGTGGACGTAGACAGCGTCGATGATTGGCTTTTCGTGCAACGTTTGGTCAATAAAGAGTGAGCTCTTGGGTGGATAAGTGTTAATCATAGACAAGTACATTATCCGTGAAATAGGAAAACCACTGTTAGCGGGTTGTATCATTCTTATTGCTATTTTTGTCGGCGCCCGCGCCGCGGACTATTTAGCCGATGCGGCGGAAGGGTTGATACTGGTTAGCACGGTTGTACAGTTGATTTCGCTACGCATTCTTACCGCCCTCGAATTGCTAGTGCCTATTGCACTGTATCTCTCGGTGGTAGCGGGGCTTGGGCGACTCTATGCGGATTCCGAGATTACCGCGCTACAAGGCTCAGGGATCAGTGAAACGAGACTACTGAACAGTGTTTTGAAGTTGTCTTTACTTTGCGCGCTTTTAGTGGGGTGTTTATCTATTTATGTACGCCCTTGGGCTTATCAAAAAACCTATCAGCTACAAGCACAGGCGGAAGCCGTTTTTACCCTCAGCAAATTAGAAGCAGAACGTTTCTATGAAAGTCCGCAAGCCGAGCGCACCATCTTTTTTGAAGACATCAATCGCGGCCGTCAACTGTTAAAGGGAATTTTTTTGAGAAACCAAAGCGATAATAACACGCAACTTATCTACGCCCAGGCCGCCTACCCATTAGCCAACAGCGAAGACGACCCTGTACTGGTGTTGCTCAAAGGTCATCTCTACACCCTCGATCGAAACGGCAGTCAGGACTTGACGGTCTCTTTTCAAGAAATGAAACTACGTTTAGCTGACCAAAATGGGGAAATGCTCGGCTATAAACGTAAAGCCGTTGCAACATCCGTATTGGCAACATCGGATAACCTTGAAGATATCGGTGAATTTCAATGGCGAGTGTCAAGACCCCTTTCTACCCTACTGCTGGGTTTACTGGGGGTGCCTTTAAGTCGAGCAACACCACGCCAAGGTAAATTTGCTAAAGGACTCATGGCTATTTTGATCTATGCGGTCTACTACAATGCCAGCGCCATGGCCAAAACGTGGCTAGACCGCGGTGTAGTGGAGCCTATACCTGGTCTATGGTGGAGTGAAGCGCTGTTGGCGGTTTTTTTGATCATGCTGTTGCTGTGGCCTCGGTTCACCTTTCGCCGGCGAGGCAATTGACATTTACATGTGTGCTAAACACTCTAAAACCTACCACCAACGATTAATCAATATTGCCTCCCCATGCAGACATTAGACCGCTATATAGGCACCGTTATTGTCCGGGGTTATTTTTTGGTAATGTTGGTTTTGCTGGCTTTATTTGCGTTTTTGGATTTTGTAGATCAACTAGAAGACTTGGGCAAAGGCAATTATCAAGTCAAAGATATTGGCTTATTTGTGTTACTGATGCTGCCTAGACATTTTCTGGAGCTGGTTTCGGTGACGGTGCTATTAGGCGGTACTTTGGCTCTCGGTGGGCTTGCTAATTCCAGTGAATTGGTTGCCATGCGAGCGGGCGGTGTTTCGGTGGGACAAATTGGGTTTTCTGTACTGAAAACCGGGATATTAATGATGCTGATTGTTATTGCGCTGGAACAATTCATTGCGCCTCCGCTACAGCAGTTCGCCTATGAATACCGGCTGACGGCAATTTCGGCGACCCTTCAACAGCGTTCTGAAAGCGGCTTGTGGTCTCGTAATGGTTTAAGTTTTATCAATATTGGTGATATACGACTCGGTCGGATCCCAAGCGATATCGAAGTTTATGAGTTTGACGAAACAGGTCGTCTGATACTGTTTATCCATGCCGACAGCGCTGATATTATTAACCACAATCAATGGCGCCTGAAAGACGTACTACAGAAGACTTTCGACGGTCAACGGTTAGTCACCCTGCGACTTCCAGACCGAACCTGGGAGGCTTTTTTAACAGCGGAGCAAGTTCAAATACTTGAACCGCCGGTGGAAAGCCTGTCGGTCACAGATCTGTTTTATTTTGTCCGCTATTTGCGTGCGAGTCAGCAAAGAACAGCCCGTTACGAATTAGCTCTGTGGGAAAAAATAACCTTGCCCCTGTCCACCGGTGCCATGGCGCTGATGTCAGTTCCTTTTGTGTTTGGTTTACCCCGGGTTGCCAATACTGGGCAAAGGGTACTGGTGGGCGCGCTTATCGGCATCGGTTTCTATTTGCTTAACCAGATTTTTGCAAACTTAGGGCTGTTGCTAAATTTGAACCCAGCCTTAGCCACCTTAACACCCAGCGCCATTATTATAGGTTTTGCAGCTTTTTTGCTGCGCCGTGTCCATTAGAATATTTTCGCTTTTCCAACACTCGTAGACTTGACGAGAAACAGGGACCTAGGGATGATAAAAGGCAACTATTCACACTCCCGTCATGCTCGCCATGGACTGGCGAGCATCTAGCGCCATGGACGGCAAGCGCGGGTAGACAACCGCCTGCCACCCTCCCTGGCAACTAGATTCCGGCAATCCCTGCCGGAATGACGGGTGAGCAGTTACGATAAAAATTAAGTCTAGATAGGAAATTTTGTACCGTTATTAAAATTTTAAGAACGTCATTAAAAGGTTGAAAAAGGTGGATTACTGCGTTTTTATTCAAACAAATCACAAACAACGTCTTGGGGCGTTAGTCGCCCAGTATTCGTTAAAACGAAATTCACGCCACCCGGATAAATTTGCTGTCCGCATAATGGAAATTCAAGATTACCCCTTTTTTCAAGCACGAGAGGGTCAGCTTTATTTGCGCGACGGCGTCAAACGGCAATGGTTAAACGACGACCTGCAATCCTTTACACCCCTGCGCTTTATGCCGCCCGAATTGATGGATTACCAAGGCCGTGCCGTGGTTATTGACCCCGATGTGTTTGCAGTCGGTGATATTTGGGAACTGTTTTCTCGGGATATGCAGGACAAGGCCATTGTATGTCGGCCTCGCTCGGGTAAAAAAGGCAAACTTTATAAATGCTTTGCCTCCAGCGTTATGTTGCTGGATTGTATAAAGTTAACCCATTGGCGTGTTGAAACCCAGTTTAATGAAATGTTTGACTTTAAGCGGGACTATATGAAGTGGGTTTGCCTACATTTGGAACCTCAAGACACCCTCGGTGTATTCGAAAACGCTTGGAACGATTTCGATAAATTGACCGACAGTACAAAACTATTGCACACCACAAAACGAAAAACACAACCCTGGAAAACAGGTTTACCGGTGGATTTTCGACCGCCGGAGCGGTTTCGCTGGTTTCCGCCGCAGGGGTGGATATCACGGTCGAGACGAACACTTTTTGGTGAATATGGACTCATGGGACGCTATAAATCTCATCCTGACCCAAATCAAGAACGTTTCTTTTTTGGGTTACTACGGGAGTGTGTGGACAAGGGTATTGTCACCGAAGCCATGCTACAGGAAGAAATGCGCTCAAACCATTTACGACATGATGCTTTCCAGGTACTTGATCGAACGTCTCCCCTGATGCCTGCATAAAAGCCTGTATAGCTAATGACCGCTATTTGCAGAGTGGCCTGGAAACCGCAGAACGATGAACCCCATGTCGCCAGTGCCCGCACCCGTTGCTTAAACCCACTGGGTGAATTAAAAAGACGAGGTTTGCCGGTTGAGCTGTACCAGGAAAAACGAAATGATCGCTATTCAGTGGTGGTTTTTTCGAAAGCGTATAATGAAAAAAATCTTCAACGTGCCGTAGCGCTAAAAGAGCAAGGCAAAGTCATTATTTTTGATCTGTGTGATAATCATTTTTTACTAGATACAGAACGGGTTAGCCGTTTAAAAAAGATGCTGCAAACGGCTGATTATTGGGTAGCTTCCAATGAGGAACTAGCCCATGTGATGGCGAAACAGATGAATGGCGCTAAAAAACCTCTATCTATCATTGCCGATGCGGTAGAACCCTCTTTAATTTGTCCGAGGCTCGATGTTTTGGGAAAGACAAAAGCCTATTGGCAATTGATAGGACTTGGCTCCTTCCTTAGAGAACATGCAACAGGCACGCATTTGGTATGGTTTGGTAATCATAAAGGAAGTTATAGGGACTCCGGGCTTAGCCATATTCGCAAGCTCAAACCGCTTTTAGAAAAAACCCATCAAGACCACAAAATTACCATCACCATCATCAGTAACTCAGAACAAGCTTTTCAGGATATTTTTGTAGATTGGAATATTCCTTTGCATTATTTAGATTGGAGTCCTCATACTTTTTATCGGGTGCTGAGACATCATGCCATTGCCATTATCCCCATCGAGGTTAACGATTTTACGAAAGTAAAAACCAATAATCGCGTTATTCTGCCGCTCCATTTAGGTTTGGGCGTTGTTGCCGATAGCATAAAAAGCTACCAAGAGTTTGCAAAATGCACTTTTCTTGATCGCTGGGAAGAAGGGCTGATAACGTATATTAATAATCCAAACGTTATGGATAATCACATTAAATACGCCAGAAAAATTATCTCAAAAAAATATACGCTTTCCGTTATTGCAGACCATTGGAGTCAGTTATTTCAGCAAGTAGCACAAGCACATAGATTAGATTTTCTCGTATAAGGCAAACAATTCGTCACCCCGTCCACTGAGTTTAGCAACAGGGACATACAGTTTTGCAAGATATTTTCGAACTTTTCTTTTTTTTGACGGTTTACCTGTATTTCCTAATTTATAATCTAGGCTCTTTAAAATAAGTTTTGGTTTTACTATTTTCTTTAGAAAATCACATTTCAAACCATACTGTGAAGCCAACATATTCATATTTTTTGGTGAAAAAAGTATTAAATGTCGAGGTACATCATTCGCGAACCAATAACGACCAAACCAAGCTCTTCCTAATGATTGACTATTGGGCGTGCGCAGTAACAATTTGCCGCTGGGTTTTAATAGCCGGGCAATTTCCGCTATAACTTTGTTAGGATTTGCCACATGCTCTATAAAGTGATGGGCGGTAATCAGGTCAAATGATCCGCTTGCAAAAGCGGCCTCTGTGAGTTCGCCTTGAAAGACATCAAGCTGAGCCGCTCGGCATACAGCAACCGCTTTTTGGTTAAACTCAACCCCCTGACAACTCCATCCCAAATGCTTAAGTTTGAGCAGAAATTCCCCATTACCACAACCGATATCCAGAACTTTGCCGTTGGGTACAAAGGCAGGCGTATCGCGAAAGAAAGATCCAGCCATTAATCGAGCTAATAAAACATAAGGAAATGGCACGCTCAAATGATCATAACCGTAGCGAGTTTTTAGCACAGCTTTCTCAAAGTTACTGACAGACTTGACAGGGGTTTCTTCTTTATAAACGGTATAATGGTCGGGATAAAAATGGGCAATTTCTTCAGCTGAAGGCATGGGGTTCTGAAATATAGCGCCACAGTTCACGCATTCAAAGTAATCGTAGGTTTTTTCTCCTCCAAACATCAAATCATTGCTTGTGAAGCAAGGCTGAGCCATGTGTTCACAGAGAGGACATTTCGGTTTAGTTTCGGTTAGATGGACCATTTAAAAAATTTAACCTCCAAGAAAATTGCCTTGCTTATTTGTCAAAACTAGCTAGCTTGGCAACCAAATATATCTTAACCTATCCCCTTAAACTCATCGACAAATTGCATAGGTAACTCCTGTGATACATCTTTACCGCAGTTTATTGATCCTCGTAATACTAGTTTGCCTTCCTTTAGAAATGACTTTCGCTGAAGAAAAACTGCCCTCTGGCCGGTTTGAGTTTACCAGCACATCTTTTGGGCTCATCGTCGGTTTTAATCGCGGTGAAGGGGCGTTACGTTTAACCGAGTCGGACTTTGATAGAGGAACTTTACCCCTTGCAATGAAGACTTATCCCTTCACTGTTACTGGTTTTAGCTTGATCACTGTGGGACTTGCCAAGATAGAGGCGGTGGGTATTGTTTATAACCTGAACGATATAGCCGACTTCGAGGGTCGTTATATCGCGGCGGAAGGTGCTTTCACGTTGGTTCAAGGCGGTGGCCATCTGATCATGCGTAACCAAAACGGGGTGGTTATTCAATTACAACTTTATAATAAAGGTGTTGAACTGAGACTCGGTGGCAGCACCATTAATTTTACCTTACAGGACCCTCTCAACGAACAACCTACAGTGTACAGTCATAAGATGATTAATAACCAGTTAACTGATGACTTACAGTCGAGCAAATTCATAAAACCGTAACCATGTTTTGTCGGTGGCTCTAGTAGACTAATGGAAAGCGCTAGCTTATCTATTTTCACCCTCGCATAAGCGCATATAACCATTTTAAGGATTGGGCTACTCACCCGTTGCCTTTAGTGCGCTATCGAAAAAATACAAGCACTTTCAAATTCAAAGTAAAAATCTTATGCAAACGCTTATCAAAACCGACACCCTCAAAAAATTATTAGACGATGTCATAAAGCTGCGCCAAGACGTTGTGCAAAACGCCCACCAAGAGTTAGCCCGCTATGCGCCTTACTATGAAAATGGCCAATTCACCACCAGCGCCCTTAATTTGGCCCATTATTTGGCGCTACGCCGCCAAGACTTAAGACCTTTGCAAGACCGGCTAGTGCAGGCGGGTCTTTCTTCCATTGGCCATGGCGAGGCTTATGTACTCACTAATTTAGATCGCGTTATCGACATCTTAGGTCGAACAGTGGCTGAGTCAGACACACCGTATCCAGACATTGATTTGGATTTAAGACCGATGGATCAGGAAGGCGCCAGGCTTCTATCTCAGCGCATCCAGCAGGTATTTGGTCCTAAACCCGATAACAGGCTCGTTCGCATCATGGTGACCATGCCGAGTGAGGCCGCCTGGAACTACCCTCTGGTGCAGGCTTTGCTGGATCAAGGCATGGATTGTGCCCGAATTAACTGCGCTCACGACGATCCAACTACTTGGAAAGCCATGGTAGAGAACATACGTCGAGCCGCCACGAAGGCTAACCATTCCTGCAAAATACTGATGGATTTAGCAGGACATAAAGTCCGTACTGGCCCCATTGCTGCCGCACCAGCCATTAAACACATTAAGGTCCGCCGCGATGTCTATGGTAACGTGATCAGTCCCACTAAGGTTCTACTGTGTGTAGAATCGGAACCCCTGGAACAGGGGATTGCGCTTTCGGAATTGATCAATTATTCCTTTAGCTTACCCGAAGAGTTGCATAATCAACTTGCCCTAGGGGATCGACTGTACTTTACAGAAAGTCGCGGCAAAAAACGCTATATGGAAATTATCAGCCAAATCTCTGAACAACAATGGTTAGCCCACTGTTTCGAGAGTACTTACTTGGCCACTAATACACCCCTGGCTTGGCAGCGTCGTATGCCCAATGGCGCTTACCAGACACTGGGCACGTTTTCTTTATGTGAATTTTCGGGTGATCCATTACCTGTGGTAGCGCATAAAGGGGACTTTTTAATGCTGACCCGAGGTGACTCCCCAGGACAACCCGCCTGCCGGGATGAGGCCACTGGAAGGCTCATCGCACCGGCGCGAATCAGTTGCACCTATGGGGGTTTGGTGGATGATCTGCAACCAGGCGCGCCGGTTTGGATTGACGATGGCAAAGCTGGCGCTGTGGTTGAATCCATTACCGAAGAAGGGGCACTCCTAAGGATCACTCATGCAGGCCCTAAAGGCGTGAAAATCCGCAGCGACAAAGGCATCAATGTACCTGAAACCCACCTCAATTTACCGTCCCTTAGTGAGAAAGATTTACAGGATTTGGATTTTGTTTGCCAGCACGCCGACATGGTTGGCTTTTCGTTTGTGGAGACGGTCGAAGATATGGAGTTTTTGATGAACGCCTTAGCGGAACGAAACGCTGCTGATCTTACCATCATTGCGAAAATAGAAACTAACCGGGCGTTTCGGCACTTACCGGAGATCATCCTGGGCACCATGGGAAGACACAACCTAGGTATTATGATTGCCCGCGGAGATTTGGCGGTAGAACTGGGAAGCGTGCGCATGTCAGAGATTCAAGAAGAAATTCTTTGGCTTTGCGAGGCTGCGCATATACCGGCTATTTGGGCTACCCAGGTACTCGAATCACTGGCTAAAACAGGGCGCGTTTCACGCCCAGAAATCACGGATGCGGCCTCGAGTGTGCGGGCCGACTGCGTCATGCTCAACAAAGGTCCTTACGTACTGGACGCCGTGGCAGTGTTGGGTGATATTCTTTCCCGGATGCAGGAACATCAAGAGAAAAAATTCACCAGACTACGAAAACTCAGCTTCTAAAGCACATCGTAAATTAAGCTTGGCAACCTTGGGAAAGGCCCAACAGTAACATTGTCTAGTTCGATGTTTTCTATCGGACGCAGGAGGTTAAAGCGCTGATAATAGTTACCCCTAACAAAATGATGACCAACTGTATCGACATAATAGGCGCCACTGTACTGCTCCCCGACACCGTAAAAGCACACAGGGTTACCTATTTTTAAAACATGTCCAAAATTAAATCCGTTGAGTTCGCTGGATGCCCAATAAAATTTTTCTTCACCTAAGGGCCTAGTGCCTTGAAAAGAAAAATACTGGCAATGGGATGCTATACCCTTTTGAACCGCAATATCGTACTGACAATCCGCCATTAAACGCATTGGTCCAAAGTAGACACTATTGCCATGAAATATAAACTCATAGCCATTAGCTCGCGCTCGAGATTGCAAGAAACTAAAATCGGTACCGTTTTGTTTTAAGCTCGCATAGCTTCTGCCCATACCACTGTCAGGGGTCAAAGTCAGGCCGTATTTGTCTAAAATTGCGGCGGCAATAAAGTGGTCATTGACGGGCGAATTACCGCCCCACATCTTCTGCACTGGCTCCATATCCAAGGGAAGTGATTGATCCTGGCAAACCACCGTCATAAACTTTGACTGCTGTCCGTCCGAATCATATTCAACAACAATATCCTTGATATAACCCGCCATTACTTCTTCCGTGTGGTTGGTGAAAACCACTTCAATGAGAATCGGTTCACCAGGCTCGAACAAACTCCCACTATGGGCTTGTTTTTGATTCTGTTGATCGCTCCATCGGGCCAATTTCAAGGTGGCCATAGCGGGTTCATCACGACACATGTCAACCGTCACATCCTGTAAATAGACGTTAAGTTCGGTCATCAAGCGGCGTTCTAAACCCACGCGAACAGAGCATTTTGCAGTTTTATTGACAGACTTATTTAAAATATACATCGCCATAAACGGTGACTCCATTTTAACCAGGATCACTGGTTACTCCATCGAATTAATTTAACCACATAAAAAATTTAATCGTCACAGACCGGAAAACCAGCAGCCCATAAAGATCTAAGACTGCGGCCTGTTATCAGGTTATTCCTAATAATTTATTGATACGAGTGACCAAAGAGGCGAACAAAAAAACCATCAATTTCGTTGACTAAAAAAAACTGCAAAAAGCGTAATTTACCAATTTTTTTTTAAGTTTTTTTGACAAGGCAATAAAGAAACTATAGGGGGTGATGTAACTACGCGTAGCGCAAATACAAAGCAAAGTGTTCGTTAACGAATTACAGAAAACGTGAACTACAAAACCTAGATTAGCACACGCCGCAGCGGTTTGATAGCGCCCACAGCAATTCGTAATAATAAATTCATATAAAGATTAAATCTTTGTTATTAGTTAAAAAATTAACCTCGCCGGAGGGGTATGTAAGGATCAGTTTTGTGAAACATGGGTCTTGTTTTCTTGAATAAGATCTTTGACAGTCATTTCACCGAGAGTTTGCGCCACAGCAGCATCCATTTGAGCCACAATTTCTCCTACTGCGGGCAAATCGATGGCCACAATATTTTTGCTCTCTCCCCGCACGGCGGCAAGCACGCTCTGAATCGCAATCTTCTCACTGGCCATAGCCGGCAAAAAGCCCGCTGCTTCATCCTTCGTTGCCACAACAAGTTTGCTGGCTTCTAAATCAGCCACTATCTTAGCGATGGCATTAGCCGGTAACGGATGATAACGAGCTTGTAACTTATTGAGAGTCCAAAATTTTTCGTTATTATAGTAGGCGCTTGCGATTAAAGTGATAATTTCAAGCGCCAACCTTTCCCACTGACGGTTGCTTAAAAAGGCTTTTTTAAGACGCGGGTCCATTAAGCGAGGGTTTTGCACATAGGCTGTAATTTGCCCCCCCATTACAACAATCAGCCAACTAGTATACAACCAGATAACAAACAACACGGCCCCAGCAAAACCCGTATAAATGGCTGAATAACGGGATGAAGTCGTTACGAAATCCGCAAAAAATTGGCCAATCGTATACCACAGCAAGCCAGCCACAAAACCACCGATAAGGGCAGGCACAACCCGCACCCGAGTGTTGGGAAGAAAACCATAGAGGAACGCGAAAGCACAGGATATCAGTAGGTAAGGCCCCAGTTGACTGAGTGTTAACAGGATCGTGCCAAAGGGTTCCAGAGCCAGTAAACGCTGAGCAAGTGGGTTATCGATAGCCGTTTGCGCTAACCCTAGCGCCGAAAACATCAGTACCGGTCCGATTAAAATAACACTGAGATAATCGCTAAATCGGCGGGCTAAACTGCGTCCATCGCTGACATGCCAAATGCTATTAAAGGTTTGTTCAACCTTTTGAATCAGCGAAATCACCGTATAAAACAACATCGCTAACCCCACCGACCCCAGCACGCCAACCTGTAAATTATTAACAAAGTCCAAAATGCGGCGCTGCACTTCTTGTCCCTGTTGACCCAAGGGGGCTAGAAACTCCTCCATAATAGGTTCTAACTCGTTGTACACGCCAAAGGCTTTTAGCACTGAAAAACTCACTGCAAGCAGCGGGACTAGGGACAACAGAGTCGTATAGGCCAACCCCATCACCTGTAAGGTGATTTGGCCGCGGTTAAACTCACGAATCAGGCTATCTATTATTCGGCCAATGGTTACCCATAGTCGCTCTAAAGGTCCTCGACTTTTGATGTCCTTTTCCCAAAGTTCCCGAAATAACCGGGCGTAATACTTATTAATAGAAGTATCCATAGGTTATCTTTAAACCAATGAGTTTCGATAATAGCGGGTAATGTAGTTAGCCATTGTCTACCCGATTTAAAGTAGAGAGTACCATGCTGGCTATGACTATAAAGTTTGCCTCGGATGCTGGCGCAACGCAAAATGTGCGGTTCAAGTCATGGTTTGTCTTTTCATCAAGCGATCTACTCAAGTTTGCTTAGCTAAAGTAGCTGTTAAAGCTCATCATGCCATGGGTCATTCATGGGCTTTGCAAGCGCTTCGGTTGACTTAATATAAGGATTGCGGCTATGCGAAAGTCAGTGGGTGTTTTATTAATCAGCCTAGTGGTTATGCTCGGCGGAATGACGGTTTATTTTTGGTATGACACGCGAGTGCATCTCAAGCAAATCATGACAGTTTTAAAACCGTTCGCCGAAGTGCGCTACCGTTATATTTACGTGTCGCCTTTTGGATCAGCGGGTATAAGGGGACTCGAAATTTTACCCTATGGCGTCGATGCCAAAGTCCTTGTCGACAAGGTTGGCCTGCAAGGCAAAAACCTTTTTTCTCTATTAACCATTAACCGCGCATTTGAACGAGGTCAATTACCTAAATCACTACATGTTATTTTAGAGGATGTGCAAATCCCCCTTAACAGTCGTCTTTTATCAAATCCCTTTGCTGAGTCGAGTCTACAGATTCCCCTTGATTTTACCCGTTGTGGAGAGGTTATTTCTTTGGGTCCAACCGAGTTTCAAGCCCTCGGTTATGACACTTTTGATCTGGATCTAAGTCTCGCGTATAACATCAATGAACTAAGACCTTCCTTACAGCTTGCTGTAACACTCAACCATCAGGCCATGTTAGCGACCACCACAGAAGCCCAACTAAGCCTACCCCAACCGGTATTATCTTTAACCGATCTATTGACGTTATCGCCGCGTCTCACTGAACTTACCGTCATGCTAAACGATCTATCATTGGTAGAGCGGTTAAATCGTTTCTGCGCAAAACAAGAGACTATGCGTGTTCCTGCCTACACGGACCAGCAGGTCGAGTATTTACAGCATTATTTGCAGACCCAGGGAATCATGCTCAGCGCTGACTTGATGACGCTTTATAGAGAGTTTATGACGCAAGGTGGGCAAATAAAAATAACGGCTCTAACCCAACAACCCATTCCACTGGAAAAATTAGCAACCCAAAGCCTCAAAGACACACTAGACTTATTGAATGTTGCCATTGCAGTCAATCGTCTTCCCGCAACAGGGCTGTCATTAGAATTTCATAAACCTGAAAACTTTAGCTATTCGAAAAAGGAAGTAACATCTGATACGATAAGACCTCATAAGCAACAAGATAACCCATCAAATTATCATTCAATCGCCTATGAAGAACTTTCCGATTATCTTGGTAAGATGGCCATTATCTATACCGTGAACGGTAGTGAACATAAAGGCAAACTCGAAGCCATCGACCAAAACACCATTAAACTTGCCAAACAAATGCGCGGCGGCAGCGTAGCCTTTACCATCAATATTTATGACATAGAAAAAGTACTTGTAGCCCCATAAGCCAAACATCATCTACCTTAAGAAGCTGTTTCAAAAACTCGCGATGTTTGCTGAATCAAGGCGCAGCGCCTTCGAGCAGCGCAGTTTACAAGTGGTAAATGAGCAGCGGAGAAGGTGCTGTAACGCCGAGTCAGCGGACATGAGCAGGTTTTGAAACAGCTTCTAAGACAAATCTCCAAGCAGAACACAGCAATTGCACTGTTGCGTAGCGGCTGCTTTTTTACTACTTAGCTTTCTCATTATCCACTCTAGCCATAAGGATGACTTATGTCTCTAGCTTTGCATAATAAAACCCTGTCGGTTCAAACCAACGGTTCGCCATGGCAAGGGTTACTTTTCCAATATCAAGAGATTCGTCACCAATCAGAGGCGATTTGCCAACCGCTAGCCATCGAAGATTATTGTATTCAAACGATGCCAGACGTGAGTCCTCCTAAATGGCACCTTGCCCATGTGAGCTGGTTTTTTGAGACTTTTATTCTGCTTCCCTTTCACCAGCACTATAAACCCTATCATCCTCAATTTGATTATCTGTTTAATTCTTATTACGAGACCCACAACCGACCTTTTCCTCGACCGCAACGGGGGCTTTTATCACGACCTACAGTGGCTGAAGTCTACGCCTATCGGGCTCATGTGGATGAGGCGATGACACAGCTCCTAAACGCACCGGCCGAAAATTCCGCTGACGAAATCCAAAGTCGGCTTATGTTGGGACTCCACCACGAACAACAACATCAAGAACTGTTGTTGACCGATATCAAACATATATTGGCGTTTAACCCGTTATGTCCACCCTATCAGGTGGGCAAGTCCTCTGAGCCTACTTATCAGAACAGCGCACTGCACTGGCTTGAATACCAAGGCGGTAATCATTCCATAGGCCATGAAGGCCAGGAATTTAGTTTTGACAATGAAACCCCGCACCATATGGTCTATCTGCAGGACTATGCCTTAGCTTCACGGCTGGTAACCAATGGTGAATATATGGCCTTCATGGATGCGGGCGGTTACGACCGTCCAGAATATTGGCTCTCGGAGGGGTGGCATACGGTGGGCACCCAGAACTGGCAGGCTCCTCTTTATTGGCAAAAACGCAACGGGCGCTGGTGGCACATGACGCTTGCCGGCTTACAACCTGTCCTAGAGCAAGCGCCGGTCAGTCATGTGAGTTTCTATGAAGCCGATGCCTACGCCCGCTGGGCTGGCAAACGGTTGCCCCTCGAAGCAGAATGGGAACTGGCTGCCGCCCAACAACCTATCGCAGGCAATTTTCGCGAATCGGGTCATTTATGTGCTCGCCCTAACCATCAAAACGGCGCTGGTCCAAAGCAATTGTTTGGCGATGTTTGGGAATGGACCCAGAGTCCCTATGTAGCTTATCCGGGCTATCGTCCTCTACAGGGATCGTTGGGAGAATACAACGGTAAATTTATGTCGAATCAGATGGTTCTTCGGGGGGGGTCTTGTGTGACACCCCAGTCCCATATACGCCCCACTTACCGGAACTTTTTTTATCCTGGCGATCGCTGGCAGTTTTCTGGTATTCGGCTAGCGGATGACCGCCATGACTAAATCACCGCAAGTGCGTTTTTACGATTTTCATCCAGGCGTTGCTAGCCTACGGGAAGAAGTATTACAGGGTTTGCACCGTCAACCAAAAACCATTCCTCCTAAATTTTTTTATGATGCCCGTGGCTCATTACTGTTCGATGCCATCTGTGAATTGCCGGAGTATTACCCAACCCGCACCGAAGTCAGCATCCTGCAGACTTACGCGGAGGAAATCGCTGCCTTGGCGGGACCCGACGTATTGCTCGTAGAACTGGGCAGTGGCGCTAGTAAAAAAGTGCGCTTGCTGCTGGATGCTTTAAAACCCCACGCTTACCTAGGAGTGGATATCAGCAAAGATTTTTTGCTGGAATCGACCTATCAGTTAGCCGCTGATTATCCTTGGTTAGAGGTACATGCAGCCTGCGCAGATTTTAGCCAAACATTAAACGTGTCCGCTTATGAACCCTCTGGGAACAAAAAATTGGCTTTTTTTCCTGGATCAAGTATTGGAAATTTTGATCCAATCCATGCTAGGGCGTTATTGCAACAATTGCGCCATGGGCTGCTCCCCGATGGTAAGCTGCTCATCGGTGTCGATCTGAAAAAAAATCCTGCCATTTTACATGCAGCCTATAACGATGCCCAAGGTATTACGGCTGACTTTAATCTCAATTTATTAAAACGCATTCAGAACGAACTAGACACGGATCTACAGCCTGAAGCGTTTACCCATCACGCCTTTTACAATCAGACACTGGGGCGAATTGAGATGCACTTGGCGAGCTGTAGTGAGCAATCTGTGCAGATTGAAAATCAGCGTTTTACCTTTGCTGAGAAAGAGACTATTCATACGGAAAATTCGTATAAATACAGCGTTGCTGAATTTCAAGCACTCGCTCAACAGGCTGGCTATAGAGCGGAAAAAGTGTGGACTGACCCTCAGCAATTATTTAGCGTACATTACTTAGGCTTAAGTTGACTCATTCGCTATGCTCCCCTTTAAAGAGGACAAAAATTTATAGGAATTATTAAGATATTAAGGCTTAGCAAATAGTTACAGGGCGATTTTTAAACAGCTCAGCAGTTCCTCTGGACTTGTGACGGTATGGTTTGCCAACCATTGTTCAGGCTTTTCTTCAGCACCAATGTAACCAAACGAAGCGACTATGGTAAACATTCCCGCTCGGTTACCTGCTGTTATATCTGCTTCCGCATCACCTATATACCAACAATACTCAGGTTTAACACCAACCCATTGACTCCCATAAAGAAGTGGCGCCGGATCAGGTTTATGCTGTGACAGGGTATCTCCACAGACAACACAGGCTGGCCGCTTTGATAACCCAATCCTGTCCAAAAGCACCTTGGTTAACCAACCTGGCTTATTGGTGACGATACCCCAGGGTAAAGAGCTTGCTTCTAACCAGTCGAGGACCTCATCCATACCCCTAAAAAAGGTAGTTTCTGAAGCAATATCATCCTCATAAAGGGCTAGAAAACGCGCCCTTAACGTTTCAAATAAAGGATCATCGAAGCAGACGCCAAATCCTAACTTAAGAAGACCTGGAGAGCCTTTTGACACCACCGGACGGATCGCAGCAAGAGGCAATGCTGGCATAGCCTGTTCTTGACGTAGACGATTGAGCGCCCTGGCTAAATCAGGGGCAGTATCCAGTAAAGTACCGTCTAAATCGAACAATACACATCGTGGGACAACCGTGACTGGACCCGTCATTGTTCTAAAAAACAGTACGCAATATAGTTAACTTGAATTTGTGAACCTAGGAAATACTGTTTGGTGAGGGGGTTGTAATGCATACCCATTAATTCTTGTAGCTGCAAACCGCTATCCCGAATCCAGCCGTCCAGTTCGGAGGGGCGGATAAAACGGCGATAATCATGGGTTCCCTTGGGCAAAAGGCGCAACACATATTCGGCGCCGATAACCGCGAATAAATAGGCTTTCGGGGTACGATTGATGGTGGAAAAAAAAGCCTGCCCACCCGGTTTCAATAACGTTCCCACGGCCTCCACCACTGACCCCGGTTCAGGGACATGCTCCAGGAGTTCCATGCAGGTAACCACATCAAAGCTACCAGGCTCGGCCACTGCCAGCTCTTCAGCGGTGGTTTGCCGATAGTCAACTTTGATGCCTGATTCCAACTGGTGTAACTGGGCGACAGCCAGGGGCGCCTGCCCCATATCGATCCCGGTGACTGCGGCTCCGCGGGCGGCCATACTCTCAGCCAAAATGCCACCACCACACCCTATGTCCACTATGCGTTTATCAACCAGCCCAGCACGTTTGTCAATGTAATCCAGACGTAACGGGTTAATATCGTGAAGAGGTTTAAATTCGCTTTCCGGGTCCCACCAACGGTTGGCGAGAACTTCAAATTTAGCAATTTCTTGCTGATCAACATTGCGGTTCATGATAAATTCTTTACTGTTAAGTACCTGACCATAAGTTATCCGGTGTTATGGAAGGGCCTTCGCCGTTGGGAGACGGCGATGGAGCGTACAGGGACGGTATTCACAGCGTTCCTGGAATAACACCGGATAACTTAAGACGTTTCACTTAAACGTGAATTTTATCTCGCCAACCCCGAGCACGACGAATGATTTCTTCAACGTCCAGTGTGGTTAACTCACGGTTGCACAGAAGCCGGCGACCCGCTACCCAAACATCGGTCACCTGTTGACGGTCTGTGGCGTACACTAATTGAGAGATGGGATGATAAACGGGTTCAGCTTCCACTGTGCCTAAATTCACCATGGTCACATCCGCCCACTTGCCAGTCTCTAGGGAACCAATCTGCTGGTCTAAACCCAACGCCTTAGCGCCGTTCAGCGTTGCCATGCGGAGTACCCGATGAGCCGGTAACACGGCGGCATCGCCCGCCAAACCTTTGGCCAACAACGCAGCGCTACGCATTTCCCCCCATAAATTTAAATCATTATTGCTGGCCGTACCGTCAGTACCCAAAGCGATATTAACACCTGCGGCGTCCAGCTTGGCAACTGGGCAAAAACCGCTGGCGAGTTTTAAATTAGATTCCGGACAATGAATCACATGAACACCGTGACTTGCGAGCCATGGGATCTCTGCATCCGTCAATTGGGTCATATGCACTGCCATGAGTCGTTCTGAAATAAGACCTAGATTTTCTAACCACTGCAACGGCCGACAACCCTGTTGATGAATCATCTCATCCACCTCGGCAGCGGTTTCATGGACATGCATGTGGATAGGAATTTGCCATTGCTCGGCTAGGGTTTGGATGTGTTTTAACGCCTCAGGGTTGACGCTATAAGGACCATGGGGGGCAAAAGCCGCGCTCAACAAAGGTTCTTGATCTAAAGTAGGGTATAGCGCAGAACCTTTGCGTAAATAGTCGTCGGCATCTTTTGCCCAAGTACTTGGGAAATCGATAACAATCAATCCGATACAAGCACGCATCCCGCAGGCATTGACCGCGTTGGCAACCACTTCAGGAAAAAAGTACATATCATTAAAACAAGTAATACCACCGCGCAACATTTCCGCCATGGCAAGCTGAGCGCCATCCTGGACAAACGCTTCGCTGACCCAGCGATTCTCGGCCGGCCAGATATGTTGCGTCAACCATTCCATTAACGGGAGATCGTCAGCCAACCCCCGCAATAGCGTCATGGCAGCATGGGTATGGGTATTAATTAAGCCTGGCATCAACACATGACAAGGCCCCTCCACGTAAACCGCTGCCCGATAACGGGCAAATGCCTCTTGCTTCGGCAAAACAGCGACAATGCGACCTTGGTTGATAACCAAGGCGTGATCTTCTAAAACACAGTCGGGAGGTTCTACCGGAACAATCCAGCGAGCACTGATAAGGGTGTCGACGTCATACATAAAGTTACTCTTGGGTGGCTATTTGGCATTATAACCCTGCCCCGTCTCTGCAAGGCACCCCATCTACCCATAAAAAAACGCCCCAGCTAAATTGCCTGAGGCGTTTTTTATTTAAACCAGTATTAATTTTTAAAGAAAGCTAACTGCCTATCTCCTCGGAAGCTTCCACAGTCACATCTACGCGGCGATTTTGCGCCCGACCCTCACGGGTTGAATTATCAGCAATGGGATTTGCTTCACCGGCGCCTCTGGCAGAAATAATATTCGGATCAATGCCTTGGGCTACTAAATAATCTACGACAGACTGGGCGCGGCGCTCGGAAAGGCCCTGATTATATTCGTCGGTGCCAATGCTATCAGTATGTCCCACCACCTCAATCTCACTAACATTACCAGCACCGAGGGATTGGATGTCTTGAGCCAGAGAATCAAGTCTATTCTCGCCCTCGGGCCTTAAAGTGGCTTCATCAAAATCAAAGTAAGCATCCGCGCCTAACGTGATGGTCTCGCGCGTGGGTGTTACCGGTGGCGGCTCTACTACCGGTAGCGCTTCACCACACTCAGCTAGATCCTCACCACCAATACTTCGTACACATTCATCAAACGGATCTACGACTGGCTCGCCGTAGGGAGTCTCTACATACTCCTCAATGTTTGTTTGGGCATAAACCGGCGCCAGCAATAATCCGGACACGGCTAGGCTAATACTAATCTTATAAAGTTTCGCTTTCATTGTATAATCTCCTCAAAGGCTATACGGC
>CAZGON010000020.1:22460-30008 GCA_964527085.1 uncultured Candidatus Competibacteraceae bacterium | reverse complement strand
CTCGAACCAAATTAACTAACCCGCGGACTGGTTGATCCGCATGAGTTGAGCTATTCACCAATGACCGAAAGTTTTGCCGAACTATTTGAACAAAGCCTTGCCAATAAGCAGATGCAGCCAGGCGCCATCGTCACCGGCGTGGTGCTGGAAATCCGACCCGATGCAGTGGTTGTTAATGCGGGTTTAAAGTCAGAAGGAGTCATTCCCCTCGAGCAATTCTATAACGAGGAGGGTGTCTTAGAGGTCCATGTGGGCGACGAGGTAGAAGTCGCCCTAGACGCCATTGAAGACGGCTTTGGCGAGACCCGTTTATCGCGGGAGAAAGCCAAACGGGCGCGGGCCTGGGAAGATCTAGAAAAAGCCTTCGAAGCAGAGGAAATTGTCTCTGGCACCATTGTTGGCAAGGTAAAAGGCGGTTTTACGGTGGATATCGGAGAAATCCGCGCTTTTTTACCCGGGTCATTAGTGGATGTGCGGCCGGTTCGCGATGCGGGTTATTTGGAAGGGAAAGAACTCGAGTTTAAAGTCATCAAATTGGATCGACGTCGTAACAACGTGGTGGTGTCTAGACGTGCGGTGGTAGAGTCTGAGTACAGCGCCGAACGGGAAGCTTTGTTAGAAAATCTTCAAGAAGGCCAAGTTGTTAAGGGAACCGTCAAAAATCTCACCGATTACGGGGCATTTTTAGATCTCGGCGGTATTGATGGCTTGCTGCATATTACCGATATGGCGTGGAAGCGGGTCAAGCATCCTTCCGAAGTGGTTAATGTGGGTGATGAGGTCGATATTAAAGTCCTCAAATTTGATCGTGAGCGTAATCGCGTTTCTCTGGGACTTAAACAGTTAGGGGATGACCCTTGGATCGATATTAATCGACGCTACCCCATGAGTACCCGGCTTTTCGGTAAAGTGACCAACATTGCCGATTATGGTTGTTTTGTAGAACTAGAAGAAGGTGTTGAAGGTTTAGTGCATGTGTCTGAAATGGATTGGACAAATAAAAACGTTAATCCCAATAAAGTGGTTGCCCTAGGTGACGAAGTAGAAGTCATGGTCCTCGACATTGACGAGGAACGACGCCGCATTTCATTGGGCATGAAACAATGTCAAGCTAACCCTTGGGAAGAATTTACTGGCAGCCACAATAAAGGCGATCGGGTCAGCGGCAAAATTAAATCTATTACCGATTTTGGCATCTTTATCGGTCTCGATGGCGGCATCGACGGACTTGTTCACTTATCCGACATCTCTTGGAATATGACTGGCGAAGAAGCCGTGCGCGACTATAGAAAAGGTCAAGAAGTAGACGCCGTGGTGTTAGCTGTCGATCCAGAACGAGAACGTATATCTCTCGGTATTAAACAAATGGATAAAGATCCCTTTTCCAATTTTGTTGCGGAAAATACAAAGGGTACGATTGTTGAAGGCAAGGTCACGGAGATAGACGCAAAAGCCGCTATTATCGATCTTGGCGGTGGCGTCGAGGGTACTCTCCGGGCAGCCGAGCTTTCCCGAGATCGGGTTGAAGACGCACGAGCTTTCCTAAATGTGGGCGACAAAGTGGAAGCCAAATTTACCGGCGTGGATCGCAAGAACCGTACTATCACGCTATCTATTAAGGCTAAAGAATTTGCTGAAGAAGCCGAAGTAATTCAGGACTACACCCGTAAACCAACGGCGGGTACAGCCACTCTGGGAGACATCCTCAAAGAACAGATGAACAGTCAAGATGAGTAAGATTTACCGGTCAAACTACCTTTCTTAGCAGGTCCTTAGATCTCTACTTTATCTTGGCAGACGGCATGTGCTTCTGCTTCTGACGTAAAATGTATTTCTTGTGATGCGATAATTGGGAACTATCAAAATGACAAAACCCCCAATAACAAAATCGGAACTCATCGAAAAGTTGGCGTGTAAACAAAATAATTTATCGTCTAAAGAGGTAGAAAAAGCGGTCAAAATTTTGTTAGAACAAATGAGCGAGTCCCTCTCTGGTGGAGAACGTATCGAAATACGGGGCTTTGGCAGTTTTTCCCTCCATCATCGCCCGCCACGAGTCGGTCGAAATCCTAAGACAGGGGCTTCTGTGGAACTGTCGGAAAAATACGTTCCCCATTTCAAACCGGGCAAACTACTTCGTGAACGAGTTAACGGACATCATGACGATGGAAGAGACTAATAACAAAAACCTATGGGAGAGATATTGACCCTTAAGCTTTCGCTATGAACAGCTAAGTACTCTGAAACCATGTTCTGGATTAAGTTTTTGTTGGCTGGAGCCATTATCGTCGTTATCATGATTGTCGGGATCGATTTCTTTTTTATAAACTCTGATCCCGTCAAGGTTAACTACTTGCTAGGTAGTCGAGAGTTACCCTTATCCTGGGTAGTGGTTAGCGCCTTTGCCACTGGCGCCATTATTACCGTTTTGGTGAGCTTAGTCATTGTCATACCCTTACGTTGGCGAGTGTCTTGGCTTAAAAAAGTGGTTACTCATCAAGATCAAGAAATTAACACGTTGGTTAAACGGTCTAATTCTCAAAATGTGCGCAGGCCGTAACGTTAACGACGCTGTTTTATGCCCTCCTCACCCCCCTTTATCATTGCCTTAGATTTTCCAACGGTTTCCGAAGCATTACAGCTTGCCACACGACTTAATCCATCGCTATGCCGGGTAAAGGTAGGCAAAGAACTCTTTATCCAAGGCGGACCTAGGGTCATCGAGCAACTTATAAAGCTTGGCTATGAAGTGTTTCTCGATCTAAAGTTTCACGATATTCCCAACACCGTGGCGGCAGCCTGCCAAGCAGCAGCAGATCTCGGTGTCTGGATGATGGATGTTCATGCCTGCGGTGGTACAGCCATGCTAGAGGCGGCCCGCAATAGCCTTGCAAAGACTTCTCATACCCCCCTGTTGATTGCAGTAACGGTGCTGACTAGCCTGACAGAGGGAGACTTAAAAACTCTTGGTGTTTCAGACAAACCCCTAGATCAAGTGCTACGGTTGGCACGGCTTGCCCAATCCGCAGGTGTGGACGGTGTGGTCTGTTCAGCCCATGAAGTAAAGAGTCTACGTAGAAAATTAGGCGAAAGCTTTTGCCTAGTAACACCCGGGATTCGTCCAATGGGCTGGGAAAATCTTGATGATCAGCGCCGGATTATGACGCCACAAGAAGCGCTCGCGGCAGGCTCTGATTATCTAGTGATTGGGCGGCCTATTACTAAAGCAGCGGACCCCTTAAAAGCCTTACAATCCCTCCATGCTGGTTTGTCTGTTTAATCATAGTTCAGAACAGGACTTACGCAGCTCGTTCCAGAGGACGCCATAAATACGTCCATGTAGGCTTGACGGCGGCCTTCCGGGCCGCCAACACCTCTTCCACGAGCTACGCAAGTCCTTTGTGCGTAAGTCCTACAGAAGTTGAAAGCCTCATCCATCAGGATAGGAAACCGTCACGAAAGCAACCTTAACCGCAAAAAATTCAGTAGACTGATCACCGAAAATTGCTGCATTTGGGGACGCCGACCCGGTAGTCGTATGCGCTGAACTTGAGTTTCGCCTTGCACAGCAAGCCCTAGAAACACGGTACCCGGTGGCTCTTGGGTAGCACTACCAGCCTCCACGATACCCGTCGCTGCAAGGCCCACATCGCTGTTCAAAGTGCGACAACTAGCCAAAGCCAGCTCAGCGACAACCGCTTCTGAAAACAATGATTTCGCCGTCACCCCCAATGCCTTAGCGGATTGCTTTTGGTCCGCGCCACAGACAATAGCACCTCGAAACATATCGCTGGCCTGTGCCGTTGCATTAAGCCGGGTAGCTAGCAAACCACCGGTGATAAATTCAGCTACACCCAAGGTAAGGCCCTTTTCCTTCAAAAGGTCCAGCACCACCTGCTCCATGGTCTGGTCATCCACACCAAAAACAAAGGACCCCAATAAACCTCTGATGTAACGCTCTTCCGCGTCTAACAGACGATTCACCGCCATTTCATCCAACCCCTTGGCCGTGATCCGCACCTTAAGTCCTTCAATACCGCTGGCGAGAAACGCAAGGGTAGGATTACCCATGCTATCCAGTTCAGTAATCCGCTCTGCCAAATGCTCAGCCAATCCCGATTCGGACTGGCCCCAGGTGCGTAAAGTACGGCTTTTGATCAGCGCTGTGGCCCCCGCCCGCCGCTGCAGGTCCGGCACTATGGTTGCGCTGACCATTTCCTGCATTTCGAAAGGCACCCCCGGCACAGCATAGATAACTTTATCCCCGAGCGGGCAGATTAACCCCGGCGCAGTACCCGGCATCTGCGGAATAACATCAGCGCCCTGGGGCACATCGGCTTGACGCCGATTGTTGTCTGGCATTTCTCGATGGCGGGAGCGGAACATCTCGCGAATACGCTCTACCAGTGGCTCATCCCGCACCAAGGGAACATTCATTACCGCTGCGATAGCCTCGCGGGTAATATCGTCCTGGGTGGGTCCTAGACCGCCACACATAATCACCGCATCGCTACGCTGCAGAGCAATCTGTAGGGCTTGGACAATACGCTGTAGATTGTCCCCCACTTTGGTTTGAAAGTGAGAATCGATACCCGCCAGGGCTAGCTGTTCTGCAATCCATGAAGAATTGGTATCGACGATCTGTCCCAGCAAAAGCTCCGTACCAACCGCAATCACTTCACAACGCATAACACAGTTTCCTCAACAGTAAACTTATTTATACAGAACTTACGCAAAACAGGACTTGGGCAGCTCGTAAAAGAAGTGTTGACGGCCTGGATGGCCGTCGTCAAGCCTATAGGGACGTATTCACGGCGTCTTCTGGAACGAGCAGCAATAGTCCTGTTAGATTATTCAGGCACGTCTAACAGGGCTGACCAGAACCCGAAACGAAGGTGTAAAAATAAGGTCATGAGGCGATAGAGTTTCTAAAAACATAGCAAAGTTCTCAGTGGGTTTGTGATCCTGAAATGTCTCTAGGGCGTCTTCGTATTGACCTAATCCTTTAAGCAACGTTTGTTTTTGTTGCAGGGATGCTTGGGGAATGATTGCTAAGTGTAATAGCGCCAGACGCTCGCATAACCATTGATTTTTATCGAAAACGGGCAATAGTAACAGGTTTTCACGGCCCCTAGCTCCCGTACTTAAGACGACGCGCCCCAAACGCAAGGTGCGACGTTTGCTGCCTGCCGCTTGGCGGGCTTCATCGTAATGGGAAACGCGGCCTGCCGAACAACCGATTTTATGGGTAATCTGGAGGGTTGGAGCGGCCTCTTTATCGCACCAGTTATGCTGATGATCCAATAACTGGTACAAAGCACCACCGGCAACACCGGCAATAAAGGGCGACAACGTCATTAATAACTGCTTGTCTCGATCCGCTAAACAGGCAGCAGAGACATCCAACTCCGCCAGGGCCCGACGTATCACCGGCGCGATGTCCTGTTGCGGACGGGAAATACCCACGGTCACTGTCTTTGCTTGGTGGCGAATGGTATCAATGGGTCGGCTTAGCTCATCGTGGATTGTCTTCAACAGCACCACCCCTTCATGCAGCACCGAGGGGTCTGGTTTGCGCTGATCGGCAGCGCTAAACCGCATCAGATATTGACCTAATTGGGCCGCTAGCCGAGGCGGCAATGCAGCATCCATAGCACCCTGGGCGATGCGGTCAACCAGTGCCGCTAGACTATCGTGCAATTTGGAAAGCTCTGTTTGCGTGGGCTCACCCGTGGCATCCAGTTGGGCACTCATGAGGGCTATGGCCTCGCGAAAGGGAATACTGCTAGCATCCATGGTTTTTGCCGCATGTAAACCCCACAGATGGCCTGCCACCGTGGCAATCACAAAATCTAGCCCAGCGCCTGCGGAGGGTAAGTAAAGCACCGTCTCTGCATAGGGTTCAAAACAGCGCTCACCTAGGGCCGCAAATACAATGGGTTTACCGCTGTGGGCTTTAAAGATGGCCACTTCCTTAGCCGTGTCCTGGGCCACCAGATGGGGCAAATCATTAGCCACCACCAGAGTCAACGGCTCGGTGGAAAGGTCAATATGTTTTTTATCTTCGGTAAAATCACAGGGTATGGATCGGTAACACAGTTCACTCAGTTTGATGCGAATCTCTTCCGCAGCGATTTTATTGGAACCACTGCCCACCACTGCCCAATAACGATGGTATGGTCCATAGGCTTTGGCGCAGGCAGCAATCGTTGCCTCATGGGCTAATACCTCGGCAATCCGTTCCGGTAGGCTTTCCACAGCTAACATCTCTTCATAAAGCTGGGCGGGGTCTAATACGCCCAACGCTTCGCCAAGACACAGGGCGGTCAGTTTGCCCGCCACCACCTGAGAATAAAAAGCTTTGGTGGAGGCCACCGCCATTTCCACATCGCGCCCGTCACTGGTAAATAGGCGGGAGTCGGATTTGCGCACTAACGGAGCATTACGCCGGTTGAGGATGGCATGGATCCAAGCGCCGTCGGCACGGGCCAGGTCAACGGTCCGGTTAGTATCGGTGGTGGCGCCGCTTTGGGAAATAGCGATCACTAACGTGTCCGATAAGGATCGGTGACCAAGTTGAGTGGAAAGCTCCGATGCCTTTGCCCACTCCACGGCCATTGGGATGTTTCCCAAAGCCCGTTGAATAAGATAGGCCGTGCCCATGGCAGCCACCGAAGCGGTCCCCTGACCGGTCACAATAACACGCCGCAAGGGAGGTAAGGTTTGATCTTGGAGTCGCTTTATTAACGGTTGCAAATCCTTGTATTCAGCGTTTGTAAAGCTAACCCTGCGGTCTGCTTTATGGTAACGGCCTTGGAGGGTTTTGCGAATGCTCGTCGGAGCTTCATGGATCTCCTTTTCCAGATAATAATCATAATCGCCGCGAAAAATATCTCGGGAGAAAATCTCGATGGGTTCAGCCACCAAATCGATCGCCTCAGCATCGTCGATGAGACGCGCCTGGGGCAAGACCTTGGGATTACTAGCAAGGCTTACCTGCACACCGCCCTGCCCCACTTGCAGCAAAGGAAAACAGTGCCGTGCCCGAGCCGCTAAGCCGTACACCTCAGAAGCCACCAGCCAACCATCCTGGGCTTGAGCGACAAATAAACTCTGACCACTACCCCGCTGCACCAAATGCATATGCTCAGGATCGTTAGGATGGATAAAACCCACTGCAATAGAGCCTTCTAGACGCCGCACGGTGGCTAACACCCGCTCAACAACGGTATCTTCTAGCGGCGTATCTAAGCGAAACAACAGCGGAATAATTTTGGCATCAGTGAGAATACCCTCTGGAACCGCGTGCCCGCAGGATTCTAGGGCGCTGGTGACCAACTGCTGATAGTTATCCACATCGCCATTAAGAACGGCCATAATGTCAGCGTCCAGTCCAGGCGTCCCTCCCCCGGCTGCCAGACTGGCATTCACTGGATGACAATTGGCTAAATTGATAATACCGTTGGACGCCCAGCGGGTATGGGCTAGGATACTCACCTGTTGAACGTTTTCCGCCAACGCCCATAGGAGTGCATCGGCTTGAATAGC
>CAZGON010000020.1:0-22450 GCA_964527085.1 uncultured Candidatus Competibacteraceae bacterium | reverse complement strand
CTTGCCATTATCCCCCAATTTACCGATGAGATTGGCCACCTTATAGACAAATTGGCAAAACCGCCGGCCGTCGGGCAAAGTATGCAGCCGCACGCTACCGTGCTCGGCGTGCAGTAAGGCGCTACGGCGGTCCAAATTATCTTTAAAAACCGACTCGATAGACGTTATCGACTCACTATTATCCAGCACTAAATGAAGGACAATGCCAGCAGAATCACGGCCACGGACTTCTAAACGGTCCAGATTCTCAAGCACCAGTTCCACCGCCCAGGCGACAAAATGGCGCTGACGGTCTAGGTTGCTGGCGGTTAACGAGGGGGGAATAAGGGCCAAGGTACGGTGAATATTGGCGAGGACTTCGGTACGAACTTGCCAGGCATAGTCCCGTAACATCTCCACCAAAGGCGCCGCGTGGGTAAATTGGGCTTCGAGGACTTCGAGCTTTACGGCGAGCTGTTGCAACTGTTGGTTTATAAAACGGTTTTGCAGCGCGGCAAAATGGGTGGAAAAACCCATTAACTGAGAAAAATGAGTCGCCAACTCGTTTAATGCCGTTTCCAGCGCAACAGAACCCTCGGGTTTAGCTGCGCTAGTCACCCTTTCAAGTTGACCAAGGGTATTATCAAGCCAATCTAGGTTAGGCGGCTCAGTCCAGGCAACACTGGAGAGAAAGCCTGCGATTCCGCACATATCGATTACCTCGACTCGGTCAGTATATGAATCATTACGTCTGGCTTAGGCGTTTCTATTAAAGACACCACACCACAAAAAAAATAACTTTTATTCTTAACCCATTGAGTCGGTTCAGGGTGAACCGGTTCAAAACCACATTCATAAGCCAATCTGGCTATTACATGATCAATTATAAACAACCCATTGATTTTAAAAATTTAAGTAAATTTTTATTGGTTTTTGACAGCAAAAAAACCAATAAAGTAGATACTATTTTAGGTCTTAGGGTATTTATCTATGAAATGGCGTTTTCCATAAAAAACCAAATAAAAACAAACTTTTATTTTAATTTAAAATCATGGCACAGATACTGCTCTAATCAAAGTGTCGCACAAAGCGATACACTCAATACCCAACGTAATCAAAACATAAGTATTTGGAGGTTTTATCATGACTCGTGGAATCAACAAAAGTGGTGGTGACGCTCTACAAGCCAATGCAGCTTCCCAAGGGGCCGGTAACATGGCTGATGTGACTTCGGTCAGCGCCAGCGGCAATGCCTTCCTAGATGGTCATAGCGGTGACAGCTACTCTGACAGCCATTTGGATCAGGAAGTCTATCAGCGTTTGGATCAGGTGAATGACGCCATGGCCGGTGATGGTGGTTACGATAATACTGACGCCAACACCGATATCAGCATCTAAACTAAACTAAACTAACTACATAAAAAGCCTTAAGGAGATAGAACCATGTCAATTTCAAAAAGTGGTGGTGACGTTCTGCAAGCCAATGCAGGCTCTCAAGAAGCAGTTAACATGGCTGATGTAACTTCGGTCAGCGCTAGTGGCAACGGTTTCTTACATGGTCGCAGTGGTGACAGCTACACCGACAGTCACATGGATCAGAATGTGGATCAGTACCTGGATCAAGTTAATGATGGACTCAGTGGCGACGGCGGTCACGACAACACCGACGCCAACACCAACATCAATCTCTAATAAACCACAATAAACTAACCTAACCAATTAAGGAGATTCAAGCATGTCAGTTAACAAAAGTGGTGGTGATACCTTGCAAGCCAATGCAGGTTCTCAGGAAAGCGGTAATCTTGCCGATATCACTTCAGCCAGCGCCAGCGGCAATGCTTTTCTAGATGGCGCCAGCGGTGACAGCTTCGCCGACTCCATGGCTGATCAGGCAACCCGGCAGGCCCTCGAGCAGGCCAACATGGGTATTGCCGGCGACGGTGGGGATGACAACATTGAAGCTAATACCAGCATTCACATTGGCTAACAAGTAATAAATAGCCTTACGGCTAAAATGGGCACACGGAGAGTTTCTCCGTGTGCCTTTTTGTATGTGTTACGCTACATTGCGTTTATCCAGATTGAGGGGTGGCAGGTTAAACTGCTCTTGAGCCAACTGATAGTACGATCCTGCATAGTCATTGGCTTGCAGATACTTAGGATCGGTCAATTGTTCATGGGTACCCTTTTCCATCACCTTGCCGTTGTTGATATAGCAAATCACATCTGAATCTACGATGGTGCTAAGTCGATGGGCGATGGTAATGGAGGTGCGTCCTCGCAGAATGGTTTGCATATTTTCTTGAATGCGTTTTTCCGACTCATTGTCGAGGGCGCTGGTGGCTTCATCAAAAATAAGTATCTTGGGTTTACGGTAGAGCGCCCTTGCAATACACACACGTTGGCGTTGTCCTCCTGAGATGCCCATGCCTTTTTCACCGATCAAGGTTTGATAACCGAGGGGGTAATTAATAATAAATTCTTGTGCACCCGCTAAACGCGCCGCTTCCTCGACAGCTTGCATGTCTGGATCGGGATCGCCAAGGGCAATGTTCTCAGCCACAGTACCGGCAACAATAAAGCTATCTTGTAAAACCACGCCGATATGGCGCCGCAAACTACTGAGATCCAGGGTGCGAATGTCTTTGCCATCAATCCTACACTCGCCAGATTTGGGTAGATTAAAACCTAAAATCATTTTGGCGATGGTGCTTTTACCGCAACCGCTGGGACCTACAAAACCAACCCGAGTCCCCGGTTCGATGCTAAGCTTAAAATCACGCATCACAAAATTCTCTTTGTTGTTAGTGATATAGCCAAAATTAACGTTAGAAAATTCGATATGGCCTTTGGCTTCTGTGAGCACCGTTGGCATCTTATCAGGGGTGCTGATCGGTTCTTGTTCCGGTTGTACACTGAGGATTTCACCGACCCGATCCACCGAGATCCTAACCTCTAGCAGGCTATTCCATAAACCGACCATACTGAGTATAGGACCGATCACCATGCCGGTGAGCATGTTAAATCCCATAAGCTCGCCGATACTCATGCTTCCGGCCATCACTTGGGTAGCGCCAAGCCATAAAATAACGACGGTAGAACCCAGACCCACGAGTCTATTGAGACTTGTGGACATAAGATTCAAACGCTGGGAGTGAAACGCCTTGTTAACATTTTCAACAAAGGCGTTTTCCCAGTTGGACCGGGCCATGTATTCGTTAGAAGTCGCCTTGAGGGTTTCGATACCGTTTAACGACTCGATAAGACGGGCTTGAGATTGCGAATTGGTGATAAAAATTTCTTGAGAGATCGCCTTAATACGCGGCGTAAAATACAAAATAATCGCTAAATACATGGGAATAAACAGCATAAATACAAAGGTCAGCAGGGTGCTGTAGCCGAACATCATTAAAAAATACAGCACGATCATCAGGGTATTAAGGAGTACCGTGATGGTAGATCCTGAAATGATGCGACGAATTTTTTGATTTTCTCCAAACCGCGCCAGGATCTCACCCTTGTTACGGGTGAGAAAAAAACTCATGGGTAAACTAAGGACATGTCGATAAAACTCAGACATGATGCGCATATCGATCCGCGCCGTGGTATGGGCAAGCAATAGATTTTGGGCAATACTACTTAACGTCGAAAACACGGAAACCAATACCATGCCCGCTAGCATCATGTTGAGTAGACTGACATCGTGATGCACCACCACGGTATCCACAATGGTTTGTACAAATAACGGACTCGCCAAACCCAGTAAGTTAATGGTGAGGGCGGCGATCATCGCCTCGATAAAGTATTTTTTATAGGGCAGTATGTAGTTGATAAAATGATAAATAGGTTTTTTAGGAACTTCTTTTTGCTCGAAGCGTTGGGTAGGCTCCAAGGCGATAAAAACTCCCCGTTGCGGGGTAAGCGCAACCCCCGTCACTTGCGCCTCACTCCACCCTTCCAGAAATTCCGCCTTCGTCAGTTTTTTGATACCCTCAGCCGGATCGGCAATATGGACTTCCTTTTGAGTAATCCGGTAGACGACCACATAGTGATAATTTTCCCAACCCACAATACCGGGGAGTTTCAGTTTTCTAAGATCTTCATAGGTAAGAGCATAACCTCGTGCTGAAAAACCTAGATTTTCCGCCCCGGTAATAATCAAATTAGGCGCAGACTCAGCACTTGAAAGGTTGCTTAATTCACGGATCTGTCCCAAGGTAAAATCTTTGCCATAGTGATTACACACCATGGTCAGGCAAGCGGCTGCGCAATCCGCCTCCGCGTGCTGCCGCACTAAGGAAAAGCGGCGTATTTCTTGGCTTTTTTTGTGTTCTAGAAAGTCGTCTTCAGTCACCGCATCGCTGAGCTTAATGCGTTGATCAATACCCTCAGCGCGTCCCCGCACAGCAATTTCATCTTGTTCGTTTTTCTGCAACTCTTTAAGACGTAACCGCAGCCGTTCATAGAGGGCTGGATTAATTTCCAAAATACGGCGCACGGCCTCTTGGCGAATGACCAGGACTGTGGTGTCATTGACGGCCATGGCGGAATGAGGTTGCGTCACTTCTTGACCGGCTTCCGGAAGAGCGCCACCTTCACCAAATAGGTCACCTCGGTAAAGCCTATCGAGGACTACGGATTCCCCCGAAAGAGGCTGCCGAACAAGTTCAATAACGCCTTTCTCAATCATATAAAGACGGGGGTCATGAACCCCCTGAGTGAACACAGGTCTACCCTTAGCGATGTTTTTGACGCCAATGTGTTGCAAAATCTGTATAAACTGCTCCGGGGTGTAATTGGCTGACTCCAGTAGACCCCGCAGACGGTGGCTTAACTCCACCAGTCCCAGGCGTTGTTTAAATAACTCGGCCATGGTCGGAGAGCGGCTTGCTAGAGCCCGCGCCTTATCACCCGGCAAATGCAGCACAGTCACCTGCTCGTCAGCGAGGACTTGATGGGGCCACTGGGTTTTCTCAAGCAACGCAAGCTCACCAAAACTTGCTTCCTTTTCGAGCACACCGAGGCTGACTCGTTTACCATTTTGGGATTGTTTTAGACGCACTCGACCCGAATAAATGATAGACAAACCATCCATGGCGTCACCTTCATGGGCAATCACCGTATTCGCTGGATAGTCGCGCACCTCAAATAAAGGTTCTAAAGCGCCCTGTTCCACATTTGATAAGGCATTAAAAAGAATATGATTTCTGATTAATTGACGAACAGTTTCTTGTTTAACATTCATAAAATTCTCCAGCACATAAAGGGTGCTGTTTTTATGTGCTGTTATTTATTTTTTTGAAATGGGTTAAATATAAATAAAAAATATTCAAAAATAATAGGTTATGTAATTTTTATTACTTTTCTAAGTACCTGACCATAAGTTATCCGGTGTTATGGAAGGGCCTTCGCCGTTGGGAGACGGCGATGGAGCGTACACGGACGGTATTCACAGCGTTCCTGGAATAACACCGGATAATTTAAGTCGTTTCACTGAATAGAAACCAGCTGTAAACGCTAAGCCGATTCCTCCGCTGGGGTAAAAAATTTTGAGATAGGGGTGAAGAGAATTTCAATAAAGCGCTTCTCACCGGTTTTAATTTCGGCAATACCCTCCAGACCGATTTCAAGGGGTCTAGGTTTACCTCCTCTACGACGAATGGTGTCTTCCCGTAAGACCACGTTGATTAAATACATAGACTCTTTCCCTTGGGGTCCACCTGGGGTGTTTGCGATGGAAGAGATTAATCCTGTCGCGATGCCATACTCCTGATAGGGGTAAGCAAAATATTTAATTTTTACTTCTTGTCCCCGTTTTAAACTACCGATGTCCTTATTTTCCACAAAAGCATGACCTTCCAGAACCGTGCTATCCCGCACAATAGTCACCAGGGGCGCCCCTGCCGAAATCATTTGGCCCGGCGCAATGTGGATTTTAGTGATGACACCATCAAAAAGACTGGTGTAACGAGCCTCACTACCCTCGTAAACGGTACCCTCCTGATAAGTCGCGATATCCAAGCGGCCCGTCAAACCTTGAATTTGTTCATCAAGTCTTGTGAGATCCCGATCACGTTGTAATTCCTTTTGACTGATCTCCTTTTCAATCTTCGCCTGCTGGCGTAGATCGACAAATTCACTTAGCTCAGCCTTAGCGGTTTCGAGAGAAATAGCTGTTTCCGAAATCCGGGCGTTAGCGTCAAAAACCGCTTTTTGAGCAGCATTTAGTTTTTCCAACGCATTGTCTCGATCCGACACCGTCACATCCCGGTTAGCGAATAACCGTCTAATCCTTTCATATTGTTGCTGGGAAATCGCCAGTGCATCTTCAGCCGCTTTTTTGGCATTTTGCGCCGTGGCAAGCTGCTCGGAAAAAATATTTACTCGACCTTCCAGGGATTTAGTCCGGGTGCCTCGGTTGCTGGTTAAATCTTCAAGTTCAAATTTAAGTTGGGTCAGCCTATGTTCATATTCGCTTAACACTTTGTCGCGCTCTTTTTGTAATTCTGTACGCTGACTTTCTAGGGCTTGCCGCTGAGCATTATCGAAGGGACGGATTTGTTCTTGAATCACAGCCAGTTGATCACCTGCTTGCACAAAACTGTTTTCTTGAATAGCCACTTCAGTGACTTGGCCTGGGCCGGTGGCCTGCAAGGTAAAGCTGTCCTTTTCAAGCACTAAAGGCGCCATAACCAGCACGTCTTGCCTAGCCCAAAAAGCATACCCAATACCTGCCACTAAAATAATAAAAATCAGGTAAATAGGAGCACTTAAAATGTAAGAAGGGGTGGTGTATAAAAGCTTAGCGGCCTTGATGGGATGGCGCACAGGTTTAGCGAGCATCGGTTCGACATGAACAGCTTGTTTTGGCGGAGGGGTCATATTGGTTTTCTCTACTGTCATTGAAAGTGTGGCTTTGCAGAAAAAAATCCATCTTTTTTAGACAAAACGTCTAGTTTTGATAGACATTTAACTTGAAAGGTGTTTGTCATTTATTGTTTTTATTATTTGGTTATATAAAAAAATTTTATTTATCATGTGGTTAATAAATATTTTTAGAAAAATTAGTAGTGTTGGCACATACACTGCTTTGTAGAAAATGTCGAATAAAAAAACAAATCGACACTAACCCAATAAAACTTATGACTAAAGGTGAATAAATTATGATTAACAAAAGTGGTGGTGATGCTTTGCAAGCTAATGTCGGTAGCCAAGAGAGTGTGAACCTAGCTGACGTGACTTCCGTTAGCGCGAGTGGAAATGCTTTTTTGGATGGCCACAGCGGTGATAGCTTTACGGATACCCATTTGGACCAAAATATGCGCCAGCACCTAGACCAGGTCAACGACGGCATAGGTGGTGACGCCGGAAACGATAACACCGAAGCCAACACAGATATCAACATTTAAATTAATTTCCTCCAATTAAAAAAATTAGGAGATACAATATGTCAGTCGATAAAAGTGGTGGTGATGTTCTACAAGCCAACGCAGGTTCTCAGGACAGTGGTAATCTCGCCGATATTACCTCAGCCAGCGCCAGTGGTAATGCCTTTCTAGATGGCGCCAGCGGTGATAGCTTTGCCGATTCAATGGCCGATCAGGCGACTCGTCAGGCGCTAGAACAGGCCAACATGGGTATTGCCGGCGACGGTGGTGATGACAATATTCAAGCTAATACTTCCATCCATATCGGCTAACAATAATAAATTAGATACACAATTAAATTAGACACACAGGAAAAGTTTTTCCTGTGTGTTTTTTTGGTTATCTTTGTTGCCTTCTCATCAACCCTCTCCAACGATCAACAAGGTGTATATCTTGATTTTCCACCTCTTCCAAAAGGTTCTGAAATTCAGTATAGGTGAGTGATAAGGGCAACCGGTTGGTTTTCTTTTTTTCGATGAACTGGGCTTTCAGATCCCGCATTTCCAGCAGTTCATTGTCACTGGGTCTAATACCTCGTTTAGAAGGATCGCTCAACTGCATGGCAGGATCATTAAAACGTTGACTAAATTGCTTAAATTGAATCACAATATCAGCCAACTCGAGCAACTCTATAACCTCTACAATCGCGTTTTTGCCGGTTGAACCATTTTTAGGCAACAGGATTGCTACTTCATCGCGAATCCTACCCATATAGGACCTGGCATTACTGATCCTTTGTGCTTTCAGCAAATTTTCAAACCGACGCTCAAATTCGAGAAACAATAGTTTTGCCTGCAACTCCTTAAGAGCAAGATTATAGGGATATTGATTTGCCGCAAAATCAACGCCTGCCTTTAACGTTCGAATTTCTTCAAGCGCTTCCCCTTCTTGGGTGGTCTGGAAGGGAGTATCCGACCTACCCTCATACTCTTCAAGAAATTTTTGTAGTTGAGTGGCGTAATCCTGCACTAAAAGATTTAGTTCTTGCTGACGCTGATGATTGACGTACAAATAACCAACACTTGCTAATCCCAAACCAATCAAGAGAACAAGTGCGTAACGTATGATAGGTCTGCGGGCGCCAGACGGTTTTTCTTGGACTGGTGGAGATTTATTGGGTACTGGCCGCTCTGTAGGCGGTTCTTCGGATAATTCTGCTGCTTTCTCAGCTGCCGCCAGCGAGGCTAACACTTCGGCATGTCCAGCGTACATGGTGCCTTCTACACCTAGCGGAGAAGATACCTCCTCAGCCGTTTCAGGTACAGAGGTAGACTTTTCTAACTCATAACGAAAAGGCAACGGCCCAAATTTGACGATATCTCCATCATTAAGCTGAGCACGGCTTACCTTTTTTTCGTTGACAAACACACCGTTGGTACTCTCTAAATCCTCGATAACCCAGGTCGCTCCTTCGAGGAAAAGTCGTGCATGTCGTCTGGATAACCTTTTGTGGGGAATGCAGATGGCGTTTTCGGCACTGCGCCCAAGCGTTTTTTCACCAGGCATAAGAGGGATCTTAAAATCTTTAAGGCTTTCATCGCCCGTTTCATCAAGACAGACAAGGCGCGCACTAGCGCTAGGCGTCTGGGGTGACCCTTGGGGAGTGTTCACGAAAACAGTGGAGTTATTAAATTCGCTATCGCTTGTCAAGAGATAAAATCCTTGCAGCGTAATACTTTAATCAATATAAAGGGCGTCGACGTAGCGTAAATAATCACCGGGACGTTGCCATTTTTCTAATTTTCCGTTAACAAAGTAAAACCAGTAAGACTCCTCTAAATCTCCCCACCATAAACCAGCTTCGTGATACTCAAAGATTTCCACTAAATCCTCGTCAATTTTATGGGAGGCGATCACGCTATCGGGCTGACCGGCTATTGCGACCATTTCTTCTTGGTTCATACCAATCTTGACGTCTTGAAATGTCTGGTGAGCACAAGCGGTAAGGGCCAAAACAGCTATCAATAAATAAAAATTCTTCATTAACAATTTCCTACTCCTCTGCGCAATGGCAGCGCCGCCTCCAAGTTTATAGCGGAATTTAAAAAAAGCGTTTTTTTTCATGTTATGAAAACGCTTCTAATCCAAGAGATATTACCCTAGTCTATTCAAGCTTTGGTACTCAATACAAACTTTTGCAGCCATTGATTAAAAAGTCGATTAGCAATATTGTTGTGCAACGCTTCATCCAGCTCCGTATTACGACGCTCTTCCAAGCGATATAGAACCCAGTAACCGCCTTGCTCAAAGGGACCCAACACACTGCCTGGGTCGGCTGAAAACACAGCTTTGTTAATGGGATAAGGCAAGCTGCCGTATTTGACAGATCCTAAATAACCCCCAGCGATGCGAGTATTTTTTTCAAGGGATACCTTTCTTGCCACTGGCGCAAAGTCTTCCCCCTCAACAATAATCCTCTGTTTTGCTTGTTCAACTGACCCATAATCTGGACACACAAGACGTGATACCGAAGCCATCATAAAATCGTTTTTATGTTCTTTATAATAAGCCTTAACGTCTTTACAGGAAATGATTTTATCCCGCAATTTATGCCGCAGCAATTCCTGCTGAATATTGTTATGCCATTGCTCTAAAACGATATCATGCCATCTACAATGGCGATTTAGATCTATGACGCTAGCTAATCCTAGTAAACGGCGTTTCGTTTCAATATGGGCATGAAATTCATGATCACTAATAACGATACCTAGTTCTTTACACTGACGGATGATGACTCGGGCTTCGATAAGCTGATAAATCGCGTTCCTAAAAGCACCATCGCACTTTAAATGTACAATCACATCCGCCACGGTAATCGGTTCACCACCGACCGTGGTTAGTATGTCCTGCATTTCCATGAATGTCTCTGGGCAAGGCTAGTTTTTTTGGAGAAGAGCAATGCTCTATAAGAATAAACAAATCTAGCATTCTGCATAAGCACTCTCTTTACTAGAGAAAATATTTTATTGATATTGATACTCTAAACACACAGAAATTTGAAATAAAGAAGGAATTACGTTTTCTACCCCAAATAAGATGCAGGTAGTGAAATACTTTAGCTACTTTTAATTTTTTTTCTGTGAAATATTCACAAAACAGTTTTGTTTGTAACTCATGACACAAAAACCACCTCATCAGCGATAATCACCCGCCTGTAGCTGAAACTTATGCAAAAGCTGATACACCCGGGATCGAGACAACGCCATTTCCTGACAGATCTTTTTGATATTGCCGCGGTGCTTTTCTAAAAGCTGAATAAGATATTCTTTTTCGGCATCATTACGGACATAAGTCAGTTTTTTCTCCTGTTCCCATGAACTGTCCGATTGCGTCTGTAATGTGTTGGCATTATAAATTTGATAGCGCTCAGGCAGATCCGCTAGGGTGACAGGCGTTTCGCCAGCGATATAAGCAATGTACTGCGCCATATTTTTAAGTTCGCGTATATTGCCTGGAAAATCATAGTGGTGGTTGATAAAATCCTGTAGTTCGGTACTTATCACAACGGCTTTTTTGTTGACCAAAGCACCCACTTGCTTAACAAAAAACTCAAACAGAATACCGATTTCATCGCGTCGCTCCCTGAGAGGAGGAATCCACAGTGGGCACATATTAATCCGGTAATAAAGATCTTCTCGGAAAGCCCCTTCCTTGACCATTTTTTCCAGGTTTTTGTAAGTAGCGGCAATCACTTTTACATTCACTTTGAGGGGGATTTCAGAGCCAACCCGCTGTAGTTCACCCAGCTCTAATACACGCAGCAGTTTGACCTGGGCATGGAGCTCTAAATCACCAATTTCATCGAGAAAAATAGTACCGCCATCGGCCTCTTCAAACTTACCTTTACGATCACTACTCGCTCCAGTAAATGCGCCTCTTGTATGTCCAAATAGCTCGGATTCAATAATATCTGAAGGAAACGCGCCGCAGTTGACCGCAACAAACTTCTTACGGCAACTATTGAGATGAATAATGCGCGCAAACAATTCTTTTCCAGAACCCGTTTCGCCTTCCAACAAAATAGTTAAATCGGTAGCCGCCATCTTGGCAATGATTTTAAGGACTTTGGCGATTTGTTTATTTTGGCCAATAATCCCTTCAATCTTAAGATTAGCAGGGTCAGCCCCTGGCAGCATTGCCGATACGGCATCCTGCTCAGTCATGGCGTAATGGCGGTTGGCGCTGCTTACTTGGATAAAAGCCCCGCGTAATATATCCAGCTCATGCAGTGCTTGGTTTTTTTCGAGATCATTCAAATTGGGCCATTCGAAAACTTTCATTTTGAGCAATTCAATACGTGCGATATTCTCATTAAGCAAATGATCGACGTTAAAACTAGTGTCTGGGAAAGCGCTAGGTAAATAATCGATATCTTGAATATCATTCATGATTTCGCAAATGAATAACGTTAAAAACTCAAGTTAATAAATAAGATTAGCGGTTAAAGATAGATTTGTTTACACTAAAAATTACAAAATATAAGATTTATATTATGCAACAGCAAAACCACTGTGACTCTTCTGGACTCTGCCTACAGGCGTATGGCGTTAGTGATGTGGGCCGCAAACGAGCCTTAAATGAGGATTATTTCTGCATTGACGCAGCGCTTAGACTTTTTATTGTGGCTGATGGGATGGGGGGTCATGTCACAGGAGAAGTGGCTAGTCGGGAGGCTGTCGAGATCATTTGCAATTATGTGCGTAATCACCAAACGGCCTGCCTGACAGAGACAACCGATACCCCGCCAGTACGAGGGCAAGATGATGAGACCACTTTAGAAGATTTTCCCATTCTGGAAAGGGGGTCTGTGGAAAACAAACCGGTGGAAAGGGAACCGGTGGAAAGCCGGGGCGACGAAGATCGCACCTTGGAATATGCACCCAACTCAGCAGCGCTGATTATGTTGGCGGCCCTAGAACATGCCAATCAACACCTCCACACCCTAAATAAGCAGCGTGGTTTTCCAGAAGGGCAAGGGATGGGAACGACTATTGCGGGCCTTTGGCTGCCGGAATCTCTTCATCATCAGGCGATTATCTTTCATATTGGGGATAGCCGAATTTATCTCTATCGCAGCCACAAGTTACAGCAGCTTACTCGGGACCATACCCTTTATCAGTACTGGAAAGATCATGGCAGAATAGGTCCTCCGCCAGCTCGCAATATTATTTTTCGTTCCATGGGTCCTGCTTCTCAGGTCACCGCAGATATCCAGTTGCAGGTTTTACAGCCCGACGATGTGATACTGATTTGTTCCGATGGACTCAATGCCATGGTGTCGGATACCGAGATTGAAACGGCGTTACATCAAGTACACCAAGCAGAGTCAACCCATTTGCAGACCACCTGTGAAGAACTTGTCGCACAGGCCAATGCACAAGGAGGTATTGACAATATCACACTCGTATTAGCTCGTTGTAGCGCACTTCCAGCTGAGAGATAGCGCTTTTCATAATTAAAATAAATTATCTCTTAAACAGGGGGAGCTTGTGATAGGTTGGGTTTTAAAAGGCTTATTTTGTTTATGGCTGATGACTGGTTTGTTGCTACAAGCGAATGCTCAGGGACCTACTACAGACACTTTTCTTACCCTGCAGCAGGAAAAGGAGATTCAACACCTCATTTTGACAGCCTTAGAAGACGGGGACTATGGAGCACGCACTTATTTGAAGGGAAAAAACGCCATATTTCTTACCCTTGATGACGCCCTACGCCAAGCTGTCGAGCGTAACCTTTTAATTCAGTTACAAAAGCAAGATCGACTTATTGCCGATAGTCTACTAACACAACGCCAAGCCGCCTTTGATCCGCTGTTTAACATCACAGGTACTTATACCCATAGCAAAACCTTTGATCGCAACGATTTTGTGTTTCGCGAACGAGGGACTAATTTTGTCATCGATGGCCGCACCCTCAACCCTGACGGTTCCATCAATGACGAGGGAAACGTTGGAGACCAGTTTACAACCCCTCCTGGCGAAGAAGGGTTGCAGGTACCCGTTACCGATGCCTTTGGCAATTTTGTCTGTGTCACGGTGAGTGGAGAGCTGGTCAACCCAGAGCAATGCGCCCTGGAAACCGAGCGTTTTGGGGCTGTTGAGTTTGCCAGCCGCCGCACCAATGCCCTAGAAGCTTGGAATTTTTCCTTGGGAGCAGCGCAATTATTTCCCTGGGGTTCGAGTCTTGAGGTTCAGTTTCAATCCACCAGACGACTTAAAACCTTTTTTTCCCTCGATGACCTTGGGCTGATACAGCCTCTATCCGAAACTGATCCCATTGGCCAAGGCAGCCGCTTTCCCTGGACCTCAGAGTTGTTTGCAGCCTTTGCAACAGCGCTACCCTTGAGCAAAGATTTTGGACCCTACGGGTCCGCGCCTAATGTCAACGTGATGCTTGCTCAGGTGGGCCGCCGCCAGGCTGATTGGACTATCAAAGCAGCTATTAATGAGGCGCTACGGGATGTGGATAATACCTATTGGGAGTTGGTCAGAAGCCTATTGCAATTACAAATTGCCGAACAACAGCGCGAGACGCTGCAAGCTCTCGCCAAAAGTAGCGAGCGTCTATTCAAGGAGCAGCAGATCACTGCTTACGATAAAGCCCAGACTGACACCGATCTCGCCAATATCGAAAATCGCCTAGAGATCCTCTGGAACAGCGTTCTTGACAACACCCACCGTTTAGAAGAATTACTGGATTACGAAAGCAGCAATAGGCCAATTTTGCCAAGCCGCTATACGGCAGCTTTGCGCAAACCTGTCGTTTTCGACCAAGAGCAGATGTTTGCTACCGCGCAGCGAGTTCGTCCTGAACTGAATATCAGCCGTCTTGAACTTGAGTCCAGCACTATTTTGCTGAAACGAAGTCGCGTGCAAACCCGCCCCGATTTAGCTTTCGTCGTTAGCATCAACTTTGGTCAGAGCGACCGCGTGTTAGGTTACGAGAGTTGGCAAGATTCCGTCTCCAATGTCTTTGATCCTGATCAACGAGACTACTTTGTTGGCTTAGTTTTTCGTATTCCCTTGGGAAATCGGGCCGTCAAATCCCGGCTTGCCCAAGCCCAGCTCCAATTCAAGCAAGCTCAAGCTCAACTACAGCAAACAGAAAATCAGGTCATTCAAGAGCTTAATCTCGTCATGACTGACGCCTATAGTACTTATGCTCAAATTGCGCAAACTAAAGCCGCTCTGGAATTTTCCCAAATCGCCTACGATCGGGCAATACGCCTGCGTAACGAGGGTTTAATCAGTGAGTTTGAACTGTTACAAAGGCTTGACGATTTACTCATCGCCCGCGCTTTTTATACCGATGCCCTAATCGATCACCGCAAGACCCAGGCTCAACTGCTGGCGGCCGAAGGGGTGCTGGCGGATCGTTATTTAGGAGCAACCCCATGAAAATTCTTTCTCAGTCGGGGCTATATGCTGGTTTAGGATGCGCACTCTGTGTTATGTGGCATGGCTGGGGCGTGGCCGAAACAGCAAAGCGTATGATACCCCAGCAACCCCTGCGTGTTGAGCATATAGCCCTTACCGATGAAACTTTGCAACACAATGAACAGGCTATCAATACGTTAATTCGTCGTGAATTTTCCACGTTATCTGACATGCCTGGGCGTTTTATCGGCAAACGGCTTGTGGAATTGAGTCAGCGCCAAGCCGCCCTTGCCGCTCTTGAGAAGAATCTTGCCATCCAACAAAGTGGCGTAACAGCAACGATTGCCCGCAATGCCTTGTTGGAGGCAAAGGCCATATTCGATCCCGTCTTGCTGCTGTCATTTGGTTATGACCGCTCGGAACGTTTTAAACGCACCGAGCGGGATGAACGTTTTCGACCTGCGACGCGAACAGATGATGAAGGACGTAACGTGCTTGGTTCTGAGGATCCGGTAGATCCCCGTAACCCCATTGCCGTATTCGAAGATCCTCAACAAGATCGTTTCGAGTCCACCGAGATTGCTGCAAGCCAGCCCTCACTGACCGGCGCCCTGGAAACCTCTACTTACAACGTAGCCCTGGACCAACAATTACCCTGGGGCGCCCGTTTGGAATTAGCCTATCAGGCCATAGAAGAAGACAACTTCTTCGTGAACAACGCTAATCTTTTAGTTGATAATCCCAATCCGCCCCTGGATCTCATCAGCGCAGGCTCCTATGATCGTCCTTGGGTCTCGATACTGTTGACACGGCTGGCTTTACCGGTCCCTGGCAGTAAAGACTTTGGACCCTACGCAGCACAAGAGGTCGCTATTAAGCTGGCTAAACTGGACACAGAGAGCGTCTACTGGGATGTAAAATCGGTCATCAATAATACTTTGCTGCAAGTGGATCTCACCTACTGGGCGCTGATCAACAGTTTGCTTAACCTGCAGGTGATTATTGAAAACCGCAAAAGTGTAGCAGAGTTAGGTGGGCTTACCGAGCGACTGTTTGCCCAAGGGGAGGCTACCAACTACGACAAAGCCCAGGTGGATGGGGAACTCGCCCGCATCCAAAACGAGGAAGCGCAAGCTTGGAACAGCTATGTTTTAGCCTCCGATGCTTTAGTACAACTGCTTGATATGAACCCAGACACCCTGCTGCTACCCAGTGGTTACAGCAAAGCTATAAAAGAGGTTTTTGCCATTCCCGAAGACTCGCAAGGGGCATTAGCCACGCGGAGCAATCCAGAGTGGTTTGGCGCCGCTGTCGATGTAGAAGCGGCTCGCATTGAAGAGCAAACCCGTGCTGTGCGAACCCGTCCAGATGTCAGTTTTTTTGGTGAAGCCGAGTTTCGCCAGAGTAATACAGCCTTTGGCTATGCCAACTTCGGCGAATCGCTGGAAAATGTTTTCGATCCCGACATCATCACCCAGCGCTATAGCCTGGAATACCGCTATCCTTTAGGTAATCGGGAGGTCAAAGGGGCCTTAGTAGAGGCTCAAGCCAATACCCGTAAACAACAAATTCAGGCGCGTTTAATTGCCAACCGCATTCGGCGTGAATTTCTTAATGCCCGGGCTGCCTTCGCCAGCGCCACAGAACGGGTGGCCATCACGGCACGTCAGATGAAATTAGCCGAGTTAGCCTACCAACGCGCCGTTCGCCAACAACGGGATTTAACCGTGCGCGCCTATGAAGTCATCGTCCAAAATGTACAACGTTTACAGGCGCGTCGAGACTATATTCAAGCGCTTACCGAACATCAGCAGGCCGAAGCCCGGATGCTCGCCGCCATGGGGGAATTAGCCCAAACCTATGCAGAACGCACCGCCCAAACCAAGCTAGACCGCTATCGCCTGGGTTTGCTTACAGCAACGGGAGCACTGCGCCATTTCGGGGAGACAGATGGGCCATGAAGCATACATTGATAAAGATTCTGAAAAAAGACTTGAGCACCTGCAATCTGCTGCTTTTTGCTACGGCTTTTCTGTGGATTATTTGGAGCGTCACGTCGGCTATGGCAGTGGCACAAACCCCTTCTGCCCAGGTGGCCTTTAAAGATCTGCTCCAACCAGAAGGTAACCAACGAGAGCAGCAGTTGATTAATCTCGTTGAGCAAGTGCTCGCTGCGGACACTAAGACGGGGGCTTGGCAACAGGTTAAAAACCGTCAATTGATAAAACTCTCCCTGCAACAGGCAGCCCTTGCCGGGATTGAGAAAAATCTCAGTGTTGCCATTAGCCGCACAGAAGCCTTACAAGCACGTCGAGCGATCCTTGAAGCCAAGGCCATTTTCGATCCTGTTTTCGAACTGAGTGTCAACTATGAAGAACAGGAATCACGCAACCGCAGACTGACCGGCGCCGTCAATGCGCAAGTTTTCGAACCTGCCATCTCGGGTGACCCGGATCAGCCCCCGGAACGGGGTAACATCATTTTATCTCCGCAAGCGCGAGAGCTTAGCGGCGTTGAACGCATTGTATTTCCTGATACCCGATCACGGGTAGAACGGGTCGAACAAACCATTTTCGCAAGCCGGGAAGACCCTAACGGCCCTACTGAAACCGCCACCTATAGCGTCAATCTAGACCAGCAGTTACCCTGGGGCATCCGCTATAACGTGGCGGCGTTGACCACCGATCGGGATGTGTTCTACGACACCCGGGGTAATTCCTTCGACGCGTCGTGGTCATCTGAGTTGCTGTTTAACCTGGAAATACCCGTACCGGGCAGCAAGGACTTTGGACCTTATGCCGTTACTGACACGGCGCTTAAGTTAGCCAAAAAAGCCAGCGAGCGGGGTTTTTGGGCGCTTAAATCGACCCTCAATGAGACCCTATTGGCCATCAATTTAGCGTATCTCAACCTGGTGCAAAGTCTGGGAGATTTGGAAGCGGCATCACAAAACCGCCTCCTGCTTGAGCGTCAAAAAGCCCAAATAGAACGTCTTTTCCAAGCTCAGCTCGCGACCCGTTACGATTTAGCGCAAATCGATGCTGAATTAGCCCAAGCTAATGCCCAGGAAGAAGTCGCGGCCAATGCCTTTATCGGGGCCTCAGACATTTTGGCTCCGCTAATTAATTATTCCAGTACAGGGATTCAAGATCATCTTTATCTCCCCGCAGGTTATACCCTTTGGCTAGCGACACCGCTGGAGTTTGACGAAGACGCGGCGTTGACCCTGGCTAAACGATATCGTCCCGCTCTGCAAGTGAGTCGGGTCGATGTTGCAGCGAGTGAAATTCTCAAAAGACAAGCGGCCCAAGAAACCCGTCCGGATGTCACTGTGGATGTTTCCCTGGAAGCACTGCAGGATGGGTCGGTATACGGTTATAAATCTTATACTGATTCCCTTGAGGCGCTACATGATCCCGATACATTTAATCAATCTTATGGCCTTCGTTACCGTTATCCGGTGGGTAATCGCGCCTTTAAAGCACGTTTGGCCCAGGCCAAAGGCACTGTCAAAAACAGTCGTCTCGGCTTGCAAGCCACCTATAACCAGGTGGTTCAGGAAGTTAATGACGCGCTGATTACTATCAGAACCGCTCAAGAACGCATTGACCATACTAAAAAACAGCTTAGCGCCGCACGCAACGCCTATGATAGTCTGGTTCGCCTCAAAGACGCTGGCGGCGACGTCAATACCAATGAGCTGATTATTACCACTCGCCGTCTTTTAGAGGCTCAGTTTGCCAGTATTGCCGCTCGTATTGACAGAAAGCGGGCCGAATCCAATTTGCTTGCCGCACAAGGTTTGCTGAGCCAATATTCTCCGGGGTGGATTTCCCGCAATGGCTTTGAAAGGTATCGCTTACAAGGGCTGGCTGAGTCCGCCGGTTTTGAATATTTTTTAAAATAGGTAACCCGATGACTAAACCTAGCATTGGTTTGTTTGCCCCATCCCATGATGATCAGACCGAGCGCCTGTATCGTCAAATTGACACCTTGGCCCCTGGTAAAGCTCGATGCTTTAGCTTAGCGCCCCGCCAAGGGTCGCCCCGAGTTGCTTTGGGAGAGGATGGCATTTATTGGGACGATGTCAACGTCGCCAAATTAACATGTGCCTATGTCCACGGTTTCAGCTATGCTAATCCCGTGCTCCCTGCACCCTTGGACCATGTGGATTGGACCTTGTGGCAAGCAGATTATCTGATTCAACAACAAACCACCAGTCTCATCCATGGCGCCTTGTTGGAGATGCAACGGCGGGGGGTAAAGCTGTTTAATCCGCCAGAAAGCCATGTACAAAATTTTATGAAGCTAAACCTCATGGAAGAAATCCGTCGGGCCGGCTTCAAAGTAGCGCGAATGGCTTGCACCAATGAGGTGGAAACGGCTGATGAATTAGCGACTCGCATAGATCCTCTGCTCTGGCGTCCAAATACTGGGCGTGCAGCTTGGCAACTCTTCGGCGACAGACAAAGAGCGCTTTTACTCGCCCCTGATAAACCCCCGATTTTGCTTGCCGAAGCTATCCAAGGTCCGCTTATTAGGGCTTATCTACTTAGGGGAAAACCTTTATTCTGTTTGCAATTTCGAGTACCCGCAGCGGCGCCGGTAGAACGTCTAGAGGTTTTTCAGTCCATCCAATGTCCTGAAGTCTATGGCGAATTACAACGTTTCACTGAAGCATTTTCGTTACCCTGGGCGTTGGTGTCGTTTGTACTTAAAGACGGCGTACCCTGGATCTACGATGTGGATCCAGATCCGGTTTTTGAGGGTTTACCGGAAATTTATCAACAGCGGTTTGCGGAAGGCGTGGCTAAAAGACTTTTAGGGGAGGATACAGACGCTTTGCAGCCACTGAGCGATACTCCACAAGCCCGCCCTACCCTTTTTCTACGGCGTATGCTGAGGGTATTATTTGATATAGAAGTCCTGAGACAGCAAAGTAAATCTTAGTAGGACTTTGGGACTTGGACTTACCTAGCCTCATTCCAGAGGACGCCGTGAACACTTCCCTGTGGGCTTGACGACGGCCGTCCAGGCCGCCGACACCTCTTTCATGAGCTAGGCAAGTCCATTGTGCATAACTCCGATTCCTGCTTAAGCTTTTGGTTGCCAGGGCTGCACCGCCCGGGACGCTTCTTCCAGTGAACGGGTGTTTGCATAAGTAAGCATATAAACCGCAAGGGCTTGTAATACCCCACGGGTATTCTCTTCGCCAATCCACAGGATGAAGGGGCCAGGATTGCAATCCAGATAAACATAACGACCATCCTGGGTAGCCAAAATATCCCAGGCGGCATAGTGTAATCCGAGCATCCGGTTAGCTTTGACGATTTTTTGTTGTTCTTCATCCGGTAACCGAAAATACTCAAATCCTTTTGGACTGGTGCGCGAATCTACCTGACCATCGGAAAGCACCCGCAGGGCAAGGACAACACTGTCGCCCACGATATGCACCCTAATAGTGTCTCCCGCAAAATATTCTTGCAACAGGACCGGTGAAACCCGTAGTTCGTCGAGACCTTCAATATTTGCTTCTGTGACTTTGCGGGTGGAACCAATACCCATGGCAGGCTTGGCTACCACTTCGTGCCCCTGGCGAATAAACGCAAGGGCTCTGCTGGGGTCATTGGTCATGAGGGTTTGCGGAGCAGCGAACCCATGAGCCCGTAGTTTTTGATAAAACTGCGCTTTTGTATCGTGATCGATATAAGCCCCCGTGGGGAGATTAACAACCAGTTTCCCCTGGGCTGCAAGACAGGTGAGGAAGCTAAAGGTAGCTGCCTGGTAAGCTTGCTCTTTAAAGTATTTTGCCCGCAGTTCAGCATGGGAAGCAGCGTTTAAAACGGCGGGTACAGCTGCCGGTGTATTTGTTGCGATGCCACGGATATGAATAGCGTCAATGTCGGTAAAATCCACCTTGTCCCAAGTCAGTTTATCGCCTTCAAAGCTTACTTGAGGAGCAGACTCTCCGCCGAGAGGTAAAGGAAAAACCTGCGGCTTTGCGCCTTTTTCAAGGAGGATATCCCGGAGCACGTTAATCTGACCGGCGCCTCTACTGAACAAAGCAATTTTAGTTGACATAGTTGTTTAAATTGGATTGTTATTCGTCATGAAAGCCGCATATTCTTTGGTGTTATTATAGCTTTTCCAAACCTCGTGAGGGTCAAAAGCATAAGCACAAGACTTTGCCTGCTACCGGTATGCGTATAATGCTTGCTTGGCCTCTAAGAAATCTAGCCAGCGTCGTATGGTGCGTGTTAGAACTAAGTTTTGTCTTGAAGTTCTAGTCGGCGCTCAACTCTACCTAAGCGGTCGTTAAGGCGGTCAATAGTAGCTTGTTGGCGGGCATGATCGCCATAGAGTTCCGCATAATCAGCATGGCTTCTTGCTTGACTGCGTTCAATGGACGATAGCCGTAGCTTAATGTCTTGTAATTTTTGACTATGGTAGTCTTGTGTGGCGCGAATAGCTCGTAGGTGCTCTAACACCAGGTTTTCAGCATTTTCGGTCATAGTTCTTAAATTCCTCCAATTTTTGTTTGGAGTTTTTCTTCAGAAAACATTGACATGGTGCGGGGCCTAATATCACCGTCTTTGTTGACCAGTGTTTTCATCATAGATGACGTTGAACGGCTGAAGACTGCCCAGAACAGATTACTCCACAACCTTTTTCTTTATGAATGGGAATCAGCGACAAGTATAGTTAATTGTGGCAATCTACACCAGTTTTACTCCGAGTTAATTGGCTTATGGTAGGTCTTCAAACGCTAGATGAGTGCTATGAATCGAGATTATTAATCGCCTGACGAACTTTTTTTGCTGAATAAATTGGGATAATCAACGAAATATAATAAAAACCAGCCATAATCAAGCATATATGGGCTGGCAGCCAAGAAACCATCAACTCGTAAATGGCAGTTCCTCATGATTCTAATTCGCTGAAAAAAGCGCAGTAAATTATAGTCAAATCGAGTGCTCAATCACCTTAACTAGGACCGTTTTGACATAGTCATAAACTGCTAAACAGCCGCTGGCCCTTGGACCTGCGACGTTTAATATTTCAATATTGGTTTCATCGATAAATGTTTGCAATGCGGCGGCTGCTTGTTCACAGTTCACTAAGTTTATGTCTATTAGTTTGTAAGGCTTTCTAGCTTTGATGCAAAATAACAAAGTTTGCTCAGTACCACCATATAGTATAGATTCATAAAATATCACGGTGCCATCAGACGCTTTTACATTTGCCTTTGTCCGCTGCCGATAACCACCGTCGATCTCAACTAAAGGGTATATTTCTTCAATAACACCATCCTCTGCCACACGACCCTTGGGACAAAACCCACCGACTGGAAAGGCTAATGCCAAACCCGCATCGAGCGCTGCCCGATCTGCGCCGGTTTGTCCGCCACTTACAATTTTTTTTGGCATTTCAAATAACCATACAACTCAAGCCACTCACCTTTAACGATCGCAAAACAGATTTGCAAGCTTCTCGATTTTGTTAATCTAATCATAGTGAACCTTACATGCCTATATGAGAATCATTTTTTCTTTGTAACTGCTCACCCGTCATTCCGGCAGGGATTGCCGGAATCTAGTTGCCAGGGAGGGTGACAGGCGGTTGTCACCAGCGCTTGCCGTCCACGGCACTGGATTCTCGCCAGTCCAT
>CAZGON010000019.1:0-30430 GCA_964527085.1 uncultured Candidatus Competibacteraceae bacterium | reverse complement strand
ACCAAAGCCGCGGAACTATATGCGGATGTGAGTTTTCTGTCAAGGGTTCAATTCACCCAACCCCTATGAAAGTTTCTTTATTTTGCTACTAATTTATCACTTTGCATAACTTTATTTGCATGGTAGTTGGCGCGGTGTTGTTAGCCTAAAATTGCAACTCCACAAGAACGCCTTGCAAAAATAATATTGATTGCTAGATAGATAGCTCTTCCAGCAAAGACTTTACTGTATCCACACGCTCTTCTACGTTGTCCATTTCTTTGCAAAAACGCAGTTTGTCTTGACCATCTAGTTGATATATTTTGGGTTGTTGCTGAATCAGCTGCAACAGTTTTGTTAAGTCGATGTTAGGTTCGAGCCCAAACAAAATACGACCACCTTTAGCACCTACATCGATCTTGCGGATCTTAATGGGTATCGCAATAAGTTTAAGCTGGGTGACTCGAAATAAATTTTTTACAGCCTCTGGTAGCAGACCAAAACGGTCTATCATTTCAACCTGCAAATCTCGCAGTTCTTGAAAATCTTGAGCATTAGCAATACGTTTATACAAAATAAGTCGGGTATGTACATCTGGCAAATAGGGGTCGGGAATAAGAGCAGGGCATTGCAAATCAATTTCCGGGCCATGCTCTAACGGACGATCAAGATCTAAAGCATCACCTTTCTTCAGGGTAGCAACCGCCCGTTCGAGAAGTTCCATATACAAGCTAAAACCAATTTCTTGCATCTGACCGCTTTGTTCATCTCCCAATAATTCCCCTGCGCCACGAATCTCGAGATCGTGGTTGGCCAATGTAAACCCAGCCCCTAAATCTTCAATGGCTTCGATGGCGTCAATACGCTTTCTAGCATCGGCGTTCATGGCTTTGCGGGGGGGCACTACGAGGTGTGCATAAGCGCGATGACGGGAACGACCTACCCGGCCTCGCAATTGATAAAGTTGCGCAAGACCCAATTTATCAGCACGGTTAATAATGATGGTATTAGCCGTGGGCACATCGATACCACTTTCGATAATGGTGGTACAAACTAGAATGTTGCAGCGTTGGTGGTAAAAATCCAGCATTACCTGTTCCAGTTGACGCTCGGGCATCTGCCCATGGGCGATTGCCAACCGGGCATCGGGTATTATGGTTTGAAGTTCCTTAGCTTGACGCTCGATGGTGGTTATATCATTGTGCAGGAAATAAACCTGGCCACCCCGTTTAAGTTCCCGTTGACAGGCTTCTTGTATCCAGGTTTTGTTCCACTCACCCACAAAGGTTTTGATTGCTAGGCGCTGAGCCGGCGGGGTGGCAATGATTGACAAATCTCTAAGTCCGGCCATGGCCATGTTTAAGGTCCGCGGAATCGGCGTCGCGGTCAAGGTAAGCATGTCAACTTGAGCGCGTAGTGCTTTCAGACGCTCTTTTTGACGCACACCAAAGCGGTGCTCTTCATCGATAACCACCAGCCCTAACTGCTTGAAGGCAATATCGCCCTGAATCAGCTTATGGGTTCCGATGACAATATCCACAGTACCCTGACGTAATCCTTGACAGACCTGCTGCTGTTCTCGTTTTGTTTGAAAACGCGACAGCACTTCGATGCGTACAGGCCAATCAGCAAACCGATCCTGAAAATTTTGATGGTGTTGTTGCGCCAGCAACGTGGTCGGCACTAAAACGGCCACCTGGCGACCATCGTGTACGGCGATAAAAGCAGCTCGCATGGCCACCTCAGTCTTGCCAAATCCAACATCGCCACAAATGACCCGATCCATCGGTTCGTCCCTACCCATGTCTGCTACTACAGCAGCAATGGCTGCCTGCTGGTCAGGTGTTTCCTCAAAGGGAAAAGCCGCTGCAAAAGTTGCATACTCGGTCTCCCATTGGCGAAAAACATGACCGGCGCCAATACGTCGACGAGCGTAGATATCCAACAGTTCCGCCGCCACATCTTTAACCCGTTCTGCCGCCCTGCGCTTAGCACGTACCCACTGTTCGCTGCCCAATTTATGCAGCGGCGCTTTATCTAGGGAATGACCTGCATAGCGGCTAAGCAGGTGTAAGGAGGCAACCGGTACATACAAGGTTCCCCCATCAGCGTAGTTCAATACCACAAATTCCGTTTCTAAACCGGCGGTTTCTAACCGTTTTAAACCCGCGTAGCGACCCACCCCATGATACTCGTGCACCACCGGATCACCCATATGTAAGTCCGTCAAATTACGGATAATGGCATCGGCATCGCGGCTGGGGGCACGACGACGGGTCTGTGGAACCCACTCCCGATAAAGTTGTGTCTCAGCGATAACCGCCAGGTCAGGTTCCCTGAGCAGCAACCCTCGTTCCACCGGAGCAATCGCAATGGCCAGGGTTTCCGTCATGTTCAAAAACGCCTGCCAACCACCACATGGCTTAGGAACCAGACCATGAGGGCGCAACGTATCCAACAGCACTTCGCGGCGTCCCGTGGATTCCACCGCAAGCAGCACACGACCAGGAAAATCGGTCAGAAATGCTTGCAATGCGGCAACTGGTTGTTCAGCACGGGGCTGTAAATAGACTTCAGGTGGCTCATTACTTGGAAAATTAACACCGTCGTTTAGAACTGGTGACTGCTGTATTTCAACTTGCGGATGTTTTTCCAATGCTTGAAAAACATGAATTTTATCTAAAAATAGGTGATGTGGAGGTAATAAAGGTCGTTCTCGATCGTAGCGACGTTGTTCATAACGCTCGGTTATCTGCTCCCAAAAGGCATCCATGGCAGCTTTTGTATCTTCCAAAGTTAAAGCAAGAACATTACTGGGAAGGTAATCGAAAAGGGTAGCCGTGGATTCGAAAAAAAGCGGAAAATAATACTCTATTCCTCCCGGAGCAAGGCCACTGCTTACCTCTCGGTAGATTAGACTACGCTGGGGATCGCCCTCAAATCGACTCCGAAAAGCCTGTCGAAACCGACTGACAGCATCCTTGGTCAACGGAAATTCACGGGCTGGTAACAGCTCGATGACAGGTACTTTGCCGATGGAGCGCTGGCTATCAGGATCAAAGGTACGGATGCTTTCTAGTTCGTCATCGAATAAATCAAGCCGGTAGGGATGCTCACTCCCCATGGGAAACACATCGATAAGTGATCCCCGTACCGCGAACTCACCGCGCTCCGTCACTTGGGAAACGCACAGATAACCCGCTGCCTCTAAGCGGCTGCGAAACGCCTCTGCATCGATCCGCTCACCGGTCTTTAAAAGCAGTACATGGCCATCCAGATAAATTTGCGGGGATAGGCGTTGCATCAATGTCGTCGCAGAAACAATAAGGACACCTTTGTTCCGCTGAGGCAGGCGATGGAGGGTTGCTAAACGTTGCGAGACAATATCTTGATGCGGCGAAAAGTTATCATAGGGCAAGGTTTCCCAGTCGGGAAAAACAAATATTTCAAAGCTATTTTCCTGAGCAAAAAAATCGAGCTCTGCCTGTAAACGCAAAGCACTTTGGCTATTAGGCGTAACGACGAGCACTAAGCCTGGGTGCTTGTTGGCTACTGTTGCAATTAGCAAAGATTGGGCACTGCCATGGAGCCGACCCCAGCGCACTTTATGGACGGTATCTTGGGGTAAATCCAACGGTAAAAGCTCAGAGTAAGCTATTTGGTTTGCTGCTTGAAACATAAAATATGATCTTGTTCCGTTTATTAGGATCAAAGAAAAGCTTGTTTTAGTTGACAATAAGCAACCTTTTATCGACCTGTCGCAGCGTCGGTTAAATTAAAGTTGCTCCTTAAGGCTTGTTTTACACAACCTTCCCCACTGTGAAAATCTGATTTTTCAGATTTTTTTTAGACCACTGGCGTAAAAAAAAATTACCCGTTTAAGCAACGGTGGCAGAGCTAACTCTCTGTACTACCCTTTATGTTATTCGCAAGTAATAGAGTCACACCCATGATTGAACCACACGAGGCGGAACAGCTCGTATATAACTGGTGTATCAGGGAATCCCGAGGCACCCGATCGGCACGAGCGCTGGCAGCCATTTATGCTAGCATGTACATGGACCAAGTTACCTTGCTTCGGTTTAGCGATTTGCGAACGCTTGATGATATTCGGTTAGAATGGGCAATAGCGCTTATTCAAGGCTATGTAGAAGGCAAACTTAGGGTACCTTTATCACGCGCATTAGCGCTGGTCGCTTTGTATGATTTAATATCTTCAGAAACTGGCTTAGAATCGTGATGTCGTTCGGTGATTTATAACAGTTTTGTATTGCCCATATAGGGATGTCTCTTCTCATTTCTTGCTTGAAAAGACACCATACTCATTAATCTTGTGCCGCCGATTTCTAAGGGTCACAATAAACTAATGCTTATTGCCCCTGGGTTACTTGGTTTAATGATATAACCCAATCTCGCGTATTGGGGGCTGGAAAGCGCCATGGATTTTAAATCTCGAGCTAAGCAAAGGCAAATCCTTAGGCGGCCAGGCCGTTTCATGTTACAGGTACTAAAAGGCTTCCGCGCTAACCAGGGTATTTTACTCTCTGGTGCTGTGGCTTATTACACTCTACTGTCTGTGATTCCTCTTTTCACGCTGCTGCTTATTGCGCTTTCCCATGTTGCCGATGAAGCCCACTTGCTGGTCACGTTTACTCGTTATCTAGAATTTCTAGTGCCCGGGGAGTCCCTGACAGTCACAGAGCAAATCAAAACATTTCTTGAAGAACGGGAAGTACTAAGTTGGGTTATGTTGGGGATGTTAGTGTTTTTTAGCTCTTTGGCATTTTCCATACTAGAAAATGCCATGTCAGTTATTTTTTTTCATCGCGTTGCTATTCAGCGCCGTCATTTTCTTATTTCTGCCTTACTGCCCTATCTTTTCATTTTCCTATTAGGCATCGGGTTCATTGTAGTAACCCTGATCACTGGGGTACTACAAAGTATGGAACGTGTGCATATTCTGTTCTTAGGTTGGGATATACCGTTAGACGGTTTTACCGGCGTTGTACTTTATTTGCTTGGACTAACGGGTCAGATTCTTATGCTTTCCTCCATTTACCTGGTAATGCCTGTCGGCAATTTGTCATGGCGTCAGGCATTATTGGGTGGGGTTACAGCAGGACTACTTTGGGAGATAACCCGGCATGCGCTTATTTGGTACTTTTCTACTCTGTCGCTTATCAACGTTGTTTATGGCTCTTTAGCCACTGCAATTATTGCCCTACTGAGCCTAGAGATCGCTGCCATGATTCTGTTACTTGGCGCACAAGTTATCGCGGAATATGAACGATTTGACGAACCTGCTGATAAGATCGAACCACCAACAGGCTTGCGTACTTAAAACTTATTTTTTGGACTCCATAACCACGCAGCTCCCCGCACTCCGCTGGAATCTCCATAACGGGGCGGCGCCAACTGCGTTTTTACACAATCCGAGAAAACATATTTGTCCCATTGTTCAGGTATTCGTTTATAGAGACGTTCCAAATTAGAAAGACCACCACCCAGAACAATAATGTTTGGATCCAAGATGTTGATAATACTGGCTAAGGCGCGGGCCAGTCGGTGCTCATAACGACTTAAAGCGGCTTCTGCCAGTGAATCTCCAGTGTGTGATGCCGCCACCACAGCGGCGGCATGTTGCGCCACGCCCCCATGGCGCTCATAGTCTTGCACCAATCCCGGACCGGACAGCCAAGTTTCAATACAGCTCTGTTGACCACAGTAACACCTAGGACCCGTTAATTCCCATGCCTCAGGCCAGGGCAGAGGATTATGACCCCACTCCCCGGCGATGCCATTAGGACCACCTATTAACTCGCCGTTAACCACAATACCACCACCCACGCCAGTACCTAGGATGACGCCAAACACGACGCTAGCACCTGCCGCTGCCCCGTCACGCGCCTCCGAAAGGGCAAAACAGTCGGCATCGTTAGCAAACCGCAAAGGACGATCTAGTAGAGTTTGCAAATCGTGATTCAAGGGGCGACCATTAAGCCATGTGGAGTTAGCATTTTTGACAAGCCCGGTGGCCGGTGAAAGCGTACCGGGCATAGCAATACCGACGCTACCACGGCGACCCAATTCGGTTTCTACCGTAGTCACCAGCTCCGCAATTGTGCGCAGTGTCGCGCCATAATCAAAGCGAGGAGTTGCAACTCGCCGCCGGGCTCGCACTTCGCCTGAACCCTCTAGGGCAATAATTTCTGTCTTGGTTCCGCCAAGGTCGATACCCAGATAGAGACTATCAAGTGAGGTCAATGCCATTGCCATCCCTCATTTTCACAGGGCTACATCCACGACCTGTTGAAACTGATTGACGAGGTAATAGTGCTCTACCTGGACTTCCATACGCACGCAGTCAGGAGACATGACAAATTCTTTTAAATTCGAATGTTTGACCAGATACAAATCCAGCCAGTTAGCTATTTCTTTTGGGTCTATTTCACGAGCGCAGCCTGTGGCTGTGACAGCAACGCTCTGGTAATGATCTTCCCTATGACCGGTGCGATTATCAATCAACAGAGCAACCTTCGGATTGGACAGTAGGTTTCTGTATTTGTGAGTATCGCGATAGGTGGCAAAAAATAATTTTTTAAAATCTTCAGTCGCCACAAAAGCCATTAAGCTAGTGTAGGGCTGATTCTGATCTTGAGTTGCTAACACAGCCTGTAATTGTGAAGCTAGTAAACTTATCAATAGGTTTTTAGCCGACTCATTTGTGTCCACTGTATTTTTATTACCCGCGTAATTGGGCAATGACGTCTTTTGTAGTTGGACTTACGCCACGCCAAAGCCGGAATGATTCTGCGGCCTGCTCCACCAGCATACCGATACCATCCATGGCACAAACCGCACCGTGGGTAAGCCCCCAACGCATAAAGGCAGTGGGCTCTTTCCCGTACATCATGTCATAACACCGACCGCCCTCAGACAATAGGTCAGCCGGTAGCGGTAGCAGAGTATCACTAAGACTTGCCGCCGTCCCATTAATCACCAAGTCGAAACGAAAGCCGCTAAGTTCCCCAAAACCACACCCTGAAACCGGACCGAAGCCATTAAATAATAAAGCCAGTTCCACCGCTTTAGCAGGGGTTCGATTGGCGATCACTAAGCGACTCGGCTCTGCCTTTAAAAGGGGAGTTAATACACCACGGGCTGCACCCCCCGCTCCCAACAATAAGACACGTTTATTCTTTAAAGTGAGACCGTAGTTATCCAGCAAATCGCGCACCAGACCCAGACCATCGGTATTGTCACCTAACACGTCGCCGTGTTCACGAAAAACTAGCGTGTTTACCGCACCAGAGCGTTCGGCGCGAGCACTGAGAATATCGGCGTAAACCCAAGCATCCTGTTTAAAAGGAACCGTGACATTGAGTCCCCGTCCACCCTCAGCTCGGAAGGCATCAGCCGCCGCTGCAAACTGACCTGGCTCCACCAGAATAGCTTGATACTCAAGGTTCTGACCGGTTTGCGCAGCAAATAAACCATGAATAAGAGGCGATTGACTATGGGCGATGGGGTTACCCATAACAGCATATCGATCAGGTTGCAGGGCCATGCTTCTAAACTCGCGGCATATTAGAGATTAATGGGTAGCAGTCTTAGCTAGAACGTAACCAGCTAGCCACCTCTTTAGCAAAATAGCTTAAGATGCCATCGGCGCCAGCTCGCTTGATAGATAATAGTGATTCCATCACCACAGCGCGCTTATCTAGCCAACCCTGTTGGCTGGCGGCCATCAACATAGCATATTCACCGCTGACCTGATAAACAAACGTGGGCACAGCGAACTGATCTTTAACGCGGCGTACAATGTCTAGATAAGGCATACCCGGTTTAACCATTACCATATCGGCTCCTTCTTGCAAATCCATAGCCACCTCTCGCAGGGCTTCATCACTATTAGCTGGGTCCATTTGGTAACTATACTTATCGCCACCCGCAAGATTAGCCGCGGAACCCACCGCTTCGCGAAAGGGGCCATAAAAGTGGGATGCATATTTGGCAGAGTAAGCCAAAATACGGGTATGCACAAAACCATCAGCTTCCAAAGCGTCGCGGATTGCACCGATGCGTCCATCCATCATGTCCGAGGGAGCGACGATGTCGGCTCCTGCCTGGGCATGGGACAATCCCTGGCGCACCAACACCGCTATCGTCTCATCGTTCATCACGTAACCACTTTCGTCGATTAATCCGTCCTGGCCATGACTTGTAAACGGATCAAGGGCCACATCAGTGATGACTCCCAGGGTTGGAAATTCTTTTTTTATATTGCGCACAGCACGCTGAACCAAACCTTCGGGATTATAAGCTTGCTGAGCGTTTTGTGACTTTAAATGCGGGGACACAACAGGAAACAACGCTACAGCTGGCACACCAAATTCTAACAGTGCTTCCGCCTCTTTTAGCAATTCATCCAAACTGAGTCTTTCAATACCCGGCATAGACGCTATTGCTTGCCGTTGCCGATGGCCTTCGATAATAAACATGGGTTGAATCAAATCATCAACGGTCAAACGATTCTCCCGAAGCAAACGCCGGGAAAAGTCGTCGCGCCGCATCCGGCGCGGCCGCGATGCCGGAAAGCGACCAAAACATGAATGAGGCTGAGTCAATGACACCTCCTGAAGAATGACTTGAAAGCAAAAAGATTTTCAAAATAAAACTACAGCGCAACAGATGTAGAAACGTGGCCAGTCACACAGGCTAGTAAACTGTATCTACTAACTCTAAAAATACTCTAAAAGAAAAGTTAGCTACGTGTTTACATATGGTGTTAGAGAAACGTTTGGCTCAAGGGCTCGAACAGCACCCTGCCAATCGTCGAGCCACAGGGTTCTATGACTGATATTTTTAACACCTGACGAAGACCACTGCAATTTACTCAGTGCATCCAGGTAATCGATGATGTCAAGGGTGGTGGTATAGTAAATAGATTCATGGCCGCCTAGTAAACGACAAAATGACTCCATGTAAGTCCAATTTTTACTAGGGTCAGCGCTCAGAAAGCCATCTAGCTCATAGCTATGCCCCCACACCGAAAAAAGGGCAGGTTCTGGTCCTTCATAGGCAAGAAACTGCTTACCGAGCGCTAAGGCGTCGTTATGGTGACAAGAAGTATTCCAGGCGAACATTTGCTGTGGAATGCTAAAATTATGAGTTGATCTAGCGGTTCGTGCATAGCGAATATCAAGTGTCGAGATAAGCGCCATAACACGATCATCATAACAGCCAAACGGGTAGGCGAGACCTTGCACCGGGTATCCCGTAAGATCTTCTAAAACTGCTTTATCCTCTAGCACTTCTCGATAAATAGCGCTATCACAAAGCTGGGTAAGATCCGGATGATTCACGGTATGACAAGCCACCTCGTGATCCTGATACAGTGCGCACACCTCTCCAGCACTCACCTGATGGGGCGCACCGAGCTTGCCCGAATTGAGGTAAAAGCTGCCCCGCAACCCATAGTCGTTAAGAAGTGCAATCAAACGACGGTCATGCTCGCTACCGTCGTCATAGCTCATGATTAACGCTTTACCCTTGCCATCTGGAAAGCGGAAGGCGCTATTGGCTAACGGGGTATTCATGTTGCGGTATCTACCACCTTGAGCGACTAACTATACTGGAGATCAATGCCTGCTTTTGTTAAATAATCTGCTTCTTGCGTTAAATCAGCCAGTGTGAGTGGGTGGGCTACTAGCCAATCGGTCGGAAAGACAAGCTTTAGACAAGGTCCTGTCGCACTCGCCTGCAAAGTAGGCAATGGCTGACGACTGCGGCTTCGATGGAGTACAACCGCAATTCTTAGTACAACACTTAAGCGTTTAACAAACTCGGTGACGTCTTGCGATAAAGTAGCAAAGACTTTGTTAGGAAATTTACGACGATGGGCACGAATAAGGGTTGCCAATATGCTTTGTTCACTTCTGGAAAAACCAGCCAAGTCAGCATGTTGGATCACGTAGGCACCATGCTTGTGATATTGGCTATGGGCAATGGCTAAACCAATCTCATGAAGACGCGCAGCCCAATCCAGCATATAAGTATATTCCTCATCAATCAGCCCCCAATCGGCTCCAATTTGCGCGAGCAAATCATAAGCTGTGGCAGCCACTCTTTCGGCTTGGGCATTATCTAGACTGTAGCGGCGAGTAAGCGACGCCACAGTGCGATGACGCACGTCTTCGTGGCGAATACGCCCAATCAAGTCGTAAAGCAAGCCCTCCCGAAGAGCCCCATCGGATACCTGTAAATGAGTAATATCTAGGGTTTCGCAAAGCTTGAGAAGAATAGTAAAACCACCAGTGAATACAAAGGCTCGGGCCGGGTGTAGTTGCCAACGTTTAGCAATATTGGCAACTTTTCCCTCCATAAGCAGAGCATTACGAAGCTCGCGCAGCGAGGCTAATGTAATACCGTCAGCACTCCAGCCCTCTGTCGTCACCACCTCATGAATAGCTTTGATGGTTCCTGATGCGCCGACCACGGGCTGCCAACCCAACTCTCGAAACGCTAAGGCCATAGGCTCTAATTTCAAGCTCACCGCGAGTTCTGCTCCATGCAAATCGGCTTCTCGTAGATAGCCGTCTGGAAAATACTTTAACGCCATGCTTACGCAACCCATACCCAAGCTCTCTAAAGACAAAGGCTCGAACTTTTTACCAATAATCAATTCGGTGCTGCCACCGCCGATATCAACAACCAAGCGTTGTCCTTCCACGTCGGCAATACTATGGGCAACACCTAGGTAGATGAGTCTGGCTTCTTCCATACCACTCACCACTTCCACAGGATGACCAAGCACTATCTCTGCTTGATTTAAAAACTCCTGACCGTTGCGAGCTGCCCGTAAAGTATTGGTGCCTACGATGCGTACTCGGGAACTCGCCATATGTCTTAGGCGTTGACCAAAGCGTGCTAAGCACTCTAGAGCACGGGCTTGAGCTTGTTCAGAAAGTTTGTTTTTTTCATCGAGACCGGCCGCTAACTGCACCATTTCCCGAAGGCGGTCGACGATCTGTAAATGACCGTTTTCCATTTGGGCAACAATCATGTGAAAACTGTTGGACCCTAGATCGATGGCGGCAATGGTATTAGGCACGATTTGATATTATCAAGGCATTAATCTTTTAAACTGCGCAATTGAGCCGGTGTTAAAACCCAACGTAATACCCCGGCGCCAGGCTCGACGGTTTTATCAAACTCGATCAGAGCGACACCGCCTTTTTTTAAAATGAGCAAAGGTCGCGGCGATCCGGCCAGTAAAATGCCCGCCAATAGGAATAAATGCGGTGCGTGACCCACCAAGGCGACGGTCTTGGCCGGCGCACAGCTTTTCAGCCAGTCAAGCACAGAGTCCATCCTATCACTATCCGGCGCCAGGTCTTCACGTTCAACGACGGGGGTATCGCTAAACGCCCGTGAGACAATCTCAGCTGTTTCCCGGGCGCGCAACAGTGAACTGGAGGCGAGCACATGGATTGTTTGCACTTGGGAACGCAGTCGATTGGCGCCTTTACGCATTCTTTTACGACCTGCTTCAGTGAGCGGACGATCGGCATCATTACCACCACCATGGGCAAATCCCTCTGTATCTTCAGCGATGGCATGACGTATCAAAAGTAGTTGCACAATCGATCCTCATAACAACCGCTAGAGGAGCATTAGCGGCAGTCGGTTATCGCACCCGAAACGATGGAAAAGGGACACCAGTTAATAACTAGACCTGGCTACTGATAGCGGCAGGCAACGCTTCCTTCGTTATCTTGAGCATACTCGGAAACTGACAGGCAAATAAGCTACCAGTACCAACTTCACTGATAATTTGTAGTTCTCCTTCATGGTTTTTCATAACATGTTTGACAATCGCTAGACCTAACCCCGTACCGCCTTTGTCTCGTCCTCGATCTCGTCCTACCCGATAGAAGCGCTCCGTGATTCGCTCAAGATGATGAGAAGGTATTCCCTCGCCGTCATCTTCTACCTCCATACGGATGCTATTTTCTGCGGCAAACCAGCGAATAATAATTTTGCCGTTAGCCGGCGTGTAACGGACTGCATTGAAGACCAGGTTAGAAAAAGCGCTACGCAACTCCTGTTCACCCCCATAGATCCAAAGCGTCAAATCTATCTTCATTTCAATCTCATGAGCACGTTCGCCACTCAAGGAGATGGCATCCTCGGCTATATCTGCCAATAGGGTTGGGACATCAATTGGACGTCGGGGACCTCTTACTTGTTGCGTTTCTAGACGCGACAGCATAAGCAAGTCTTCAATGAGACGGGCCATACGATAAGATTGCTCTTGCATGCGTTTGAGCGGGTAACGACATTGCTCAGTACAAAGCATATCGCTGTCTAACAATGTCTCTAAGTAACCATTAATGACGGTGAGCGGAGTACGTAGTTCGTGGGACACATTAGCGACAAAATCTTGCCGTATCTGTTCAAGCCGATGCAAGCGAGAAATATCGGTGGCTACCAATAAGCGTTTTTTCTTACCATAAGGCACGATTCGCACATTTAACATTTGATTGATATCAAGGGGCGCAGGAAAGGCAACACTTTTATGCCCGTCATTATTGTCGATGTCATGCCATTTGGAGAGAAAACTCACAAAAGTAGGATGACGAACCAGTGTCGTTAACTGTAAACCAACATCCTGAGGGCTACGCAAACCCAGTGTATGCTGAGCGACTTCGTTACACCAAAGAACACTATCGTCGTCACGCAACACAACAATCGCATCCGGTAACGCTGCCGCCGCCGAGCGAAATTGTCTTATTACTCGTCGCACCTTACGTTTGCGCTTGCGGCTTCGACGCCGTAAGCGGAAGCATTGACCGTAAACTTCTTTCCAAATACCTTCAGATTGAAATGGCTGGGCTGTGGGTGGTCGAAAGGGCGAACCGTTACGCAGCCATTGATCTAAGCAATAGAGATGATATAGGTGCCAAACAAGACAACTCGAGGTCGCTGTAAGTAAGGCGAGGACAACATGCCCATCAACCCATCCAATAAGCGCAAAGATCAAAATCATTCCTAACGTGCGCCCTAGCGATGCAAGCCAGGGATGAAGCATATTCAAACCCTCTTAGAAAAACGGTATCCTGCACCTCGTACTGTCTGAATTAAGGTGTCGTGACCAAAGGGTTCCAAGGCTTTACGCAAACGACGTATGTGAACGTCAACAGTGCGTTCCTCCACATATACATTGCTTCCCCAAACTCTATCCAATAATTGGCCACGGCTGTAAACACGCTCAGGATGGGACATAAAAAACTCTAATAAACGGTACTCGGTAGGACCAATTTCCAATGTATTTTCGTCAACACTAACACGGTGGCTAGCCATATCTAATATTAAGCCTTTAGCTTCTAGCACTTCTTGGTCCGCTAGAGGACCTCCGCGGCGCAAAACCGCCTTGATGCGAGCCACTAATTCTCTGGGAGAAAAAGGCTTAGTGACATAGTCATCAGCCCCGCTTTCAAAACCAAGTATTTTATCTTCCTCCTCACTACGCGCAGTAAGCATAATAATAGGTATCTCACAGGTGAGGTCTTCTTTTTTTAGACGTCGCGCATAATCAATGCCGCTTACGTCTGGCAACATCCAATCCAACAAAATAAGGTCGGGCACACCATCAGCGATCAGAGTCTGAGCTTGTCGCGCATTAGTAGCTTCTTGTACCTCATAGCCAGAGTTTTCTAAGGCAAACCCAACCATTTCGCGGATAGGCTGCTCGTCTTCGACCACTAAAATATGCTTTGCATTCATCGTAAATGATTCCTAGCAACAATCCATTATTTAAGGCGAGCAATATTACAGATACATTACAAAATAAAATTTGCGCCTTAGATGTATGGCAAAAAATAAAAATAGTTGGCATTGCTGCAAGTAGAGTAACGAACAAGACATAGGAAAAATGCTTAACCTGAAAAACATAAAATCGGTAGCTTCTGCATCTAATGTTTTTTTATTAACGTACAACATTTGTGTTTATAGCGTAAAGGTGAACAGAAGAGAAAACCATAAATTTCCAAAAAAAAGCAAAAAGCCGTACCTGGCTTCAGCTTAACAAATTGTTTACTTATAACCCATTAAGTTTATTTGACTTCTTTTGCTATCCAGTTAAATAGGAACAACTATGCCTACAACTTTAAAATCTACATTCTTTTATAAAGCACTGTCTGCTACCCTGTTGCTGTTGCCATTAATGGCCAGCGCTGCTGAAGTCGAAGGCAAGATGAATGGTATATCGTGTGCTGTTGCTGGTGTTTTTTGCCCCCTTGATAAGGCAGATCCGCTGGTGGCGCTAGAATCAGACTTCGTCGTGCAAACAGCGGATGGAACATTTTACCTTATCCCAAATGTTGATCGCGCTGTTAAGGCCAGGGTTGTGCTTGAGGATGTTGTCGTAACCGGTGATGTTAACGATAGATACAAAACCATCGATGCAGACAAACTAGAAGTGAAACGTGACGGATCGATGAAGACAGTCTGGACACAAAAGATGCAAGATGAACTGCGCGAACAACTATTCAGAGGTAGCCAGTGAATCGAGTCAGCAGTGTTAAGTCAGCAAATCAATTTAAGTGACTTGAACATTGTTTGGGCGGTGCTGGTACCGCCCAATTTTTTGGAGGTATTTTTGCACATTATGATTTAAACACTGAAAAGCGTTTTTCTCGTAAGCTCGTGAAACCAAAAATAGCAAATAACTAACAAATGAGATGGATTGTGTTTTTTCTCTAAAATGAGCCTCTTCTAAAATATTTCTGGAGAAATTGCTATGCAGTCATATTCTTTGCGCTTTTTGCCTATTTATTTGGGACTTCTCCTAATATTAGGTGTTGCCAATGCTGAACAAAAGACAGACTCTTCTACCGGCGAAGAAATACAAATGTTAGTTGCTATTCCGGAGACACCTCAGGCCCCAAATTTCACGCTAACCGATGCTAACGGCGAAACCCACACTCTTTCCGATTACCAAGGTAAAGTAGTGATTGTTAATTTTTGGGCTGTGTGGTGTGCCCCCTGCCGCAAAGAAATGCCCTCTATGCAAAGAGCTTGGCAGGAAATTCGAAATAAAAACGCCCTATTGCTGGCCGTTAATTGGGGAGACGACGCAGAATCAGTAGATAAGTTTTTAGAAAGTATTGATGTAGATTTAGAGTTTCCTATTCTTCTCGGCGGCGATAAAAAGATAATTTCAGAATGGTCTGTAAAAGGTTTACCTACAACCTTCGTTATTGATCCTAAAGGTCGTTTGGCCTATAGAGTAGTAGGTAACATCGAATGGGATGATCCAGAAATTCTAGAAAAGGTTCTTCAACTTAAAAATTAGTCTCTAAAATTTAGAGTTTAACCATTTTTAAATTGATAAACTTTATTATTAAGTTTTTTGATTGGTTTCCAAAACCATAGATGTTTTTTATAGAAAAAAAGTGTTTTAATATATTTTACTTTAAACAATTCCTAGAAATTATTTTTTATATTTAAGCAGAATGTAAAATATATTTTTTAATTTATTCGAAATGAATAATAAACAATGCTTCACATATTTCAACATTCCACTCAAATAAGCGCAAATCTTATAAGTAATTATCAAAATTACCAGCAAATACCATCATAACCGTTATCTGATATTAAAGATTCTTCGATACGCACAAAATCTACAATTTTTTGATCATGATGTGTTCGATCCAAAATTGATTTAAACTCTTCTGCTCCATTTCCAATCACTATAGTCTTGGCGTGAATAAGAACTTCTTCTATGTTATTTACCATTAGTCTTGATATATGAGGGATTTGATTTAAGATATAATCGCGATTCCCACCTACTAAACTTGCAATGTTTACGTTACGATCATATATTTTTACATCGTAACCTTTTCCCAACAATCTTTCGATAATTTCCACAATGGGACTCTCGCGCAGATCATCTGTCCCTGCTTTAAAACTAAAACCTAGAATACCTACTTTTTTATTTCCTTTCTCTATTATCATTTTTAAACCAATATCGATCTGCTTTTCATTACTTATCATAATAGACTTGAGAACTGGCACGTCTAGATCAAGACTTTGAGCTTTATAAGTTAGCGCCCGTACATCTTTAGGTAAACAAGAACCACCAAAGGCGAACCCTGGCTTCATATAGTAAGGAGATAAATTCAACTTTGTGTCTTGACAAAAAATGTCCATCACTTGATGCCCATCTATATTGAGCGATTTACAAATATTACCAATTTCATTGGCGAAACATATCTTTAGAGCATGCCAAACATTATCTGAATACTTCACCATCTCTGATGTTTCTAAACTAGTACGAATTAAAGGAGCATTCATGTGTTTATAAAGACTAGCTACCACCTCACCACTCTTGTCTTCCATTTCGCCAATTACGGTTTTTGGAGGATTAAAAAAATCATAAACGGCCGAACCCTCTCTTAAAAATTCTGGATTGTTGCAGACGCCGAAATCGGTGCCCGCTTGCTTATCAGAGGATTCTTCTAACGTTGGGATGACAATACTCTTCATGCTTCCAGGAAGCATCGTGCTACGAATAACAACAATATGAAAGTTATTATTTCTTTGCAAAGCTTTGCCTATTTGTTCGCACACATTTCGCACATATTTTAGATCAAGACTACCGTTTAGTTGACTCGGTGTCCCTACACAAATAAGCGATATTTCTGACTCATTTATAGCTTCCTCTACATTTAAAGTAGCTCGTAAATTTTCCTCTTCATGTACTGCTCTAGAAATAATATCTCCAATATCTTTTTCAATAACTGGTGTTTTACCTTGGTTAATTAAGTTGACTTTAGGTTGATAAGCATCAACACCAATGATTTGATGCCCCTCCTGGGCTAAGCAACCAGCAGATACTGTACCCACATAACCGAGTCCAAAAACGCTAATCTTCATGATTTAACCTTTACGTTAAACTATATTCATTCAAATAAACTTTATTAACCAAGCACTGTATTAAACAATCAAATCAGCAAAGTTATCCAAATAATTTAAAAACTAAAATTGCCCGCGTGATTGATAAAAACTTTCTACTTCGTCAATTTCATGGGTAGTACGCTGTTCATCCCATCCTAATTCTTTAGCTAAAAGCTCAGCACACTTTTTTAAAGCAGGTTTGCCGGGATGACCAAAGCTACCCAATTCAGTACGTCGCATCAGAACATCCATTAAACTATGTGCCATTTCTTCTCGAATACCATGAATAACTTCAGCTTGGATAGTGGGTTGATGTTCAGAGATCAGTTCTGCATAAGCAGTATCTTCTTCAAGATAGCTAAGAATTTTATGATAGGAATTTCCATATTGGTTTTTCAAATGTTTGATTATGTCTTCTTTTGAGATAGAAAGCTGATCATGAGCTGGCTTAATCTTATCTGTAAAACAACTATCACTCGTTTTTACCGTACTAATCTCACCACCTAACAAAGGAGGCTCTTGATCCGTAGAAAGCATTTTTTGCCCTATCCTTGCAGTAATTATCTGCATAATTTTGTCAGCCACCTGGTTAGCGGTCGTATATTTAATACCGCTTACAATTATTAATCCTTGAGTATTGTTGATTTTTTCTAAGTCAATCACTATATTTTTTTTCTTTAATTGCACATCAGCGCTTGAATCCCAGTCTGTTTCATCCGCTGGTAATAAACCCACATGAGCAAAACATATATCATTAGTTTCCAATTCTATTGAAGGTGCAATTTGATTAACCTCTTTGACAAAATTTCCGATATCCTCTTTTTCAACGCAGCAATCTTTTACTGTACCTTTATATTTTTTGTAAGTTGTACCAATCATCGTTCCGTCACGCCAAGGAACAAAGAAAAAATCTCGTGTACCTTTATTTAAAACTGCATCTTTGTCAAAGTGACTTTTGCTACTTGGTAACCCTACTGCATAGCCATCAAATATAGAGCGCTTAGTTAAAATGTTAATTGCTTTAGCCCATGCTCTCGGTTTTTCTGGTCGCCATGATATGGAATCTGATAATGAATAATCCCAGGCTCCCCCAGCGTTTACCGTCCAGTTTGCTCTAATATCAAATTGCTCATTGTTAAGGCGATCACAAGCTGACACACCGATAACTCGATTATTCTCTGATAAGTAACTAGACGCTTGCACGTAATTGACAGCGCAAGCCCCTAAGTTTACCGCGGAAATAACGAACTCAAGATTTAAACGCTCGGAGTTGGCCACTAAAGCATCGTGCCATACTGCTCCTCCATTTAAACCTGAAACCACTGTACTCGATATAATACGCGAGCATTCTTTTTTTGAAATGGTTTTTCCTTGGGGGATTCTTAAATGGTCACTCAGCCCTCTATTTCGATCCCAACTGATGATATTATTGATTGCTAATGCTAATGCCATGATTGGTTGACTTCTCAGACCAAACTCATAGGTAGGAATCAGACACGGCAATGGACGCACCAAATGGGGGGCAATTTTTAGTAACCGTCGCCTTGCGTTGATAGACTCTCGCATACGAGGAACATCGAAATGTTGAAGATATCGTAGACCACCATGTATTATTTTTAAGCTATTAGCTGATGTACCACCGCCAAAATCATTCTGTTCGATTAAAGCCACTCGTAAGTTTTGTAAAGCTGCAGATCTCGCTAAAGCAGCACCATAGATTCCCCCTCCAATAACGAGAACATCAAAAACAGTCTCAGTCAATTTGGTTGGCTCTCTTTTCATCGCTTTCAAAGATTTTCTTCTAATTCTAAATAAGCACTGAGTACTTTTCTTCTAAATTCACTCAATGAATAAGTTTTCTCAGCTAACGATTTACTAGCTTCTGCTAAATTTTTACTTAACTCATCATTTTCCACCAATTGATTTAGACCTTCTGCCATAGCCTTTTCATTGGGAGGAACCAATAATGCACATGAAGCATTTAATATCTGGGTATGAGATCTAATATTTGTAGCTAAAATCGGCTTGCCGGCTGCCAAATATGAGTAAATTTTTAAAGGTGTGTTGTTTCCAATCTTCCTGGGAGATACTAAAATATCTGCCTGCTCAAGATAACCCGTTAAATTTTCAACTGGCTTATGACCCATAAAATGCACTTTGTCGGACACACCCAGATATTCAGCTAAGGCTTTATATTCATTAATGTCTTTTTCCACACCACCAATTATTATTAAACTCACATCTAAATCAGAATTAATAGCCCCAATACTTTTAATCATTAAATCTACGCCTTGATAATGCTCCAGGTTTCCAACATATAGCACTAAATGACCTGTAACACTAAATATAAGACGCAAGTTTTCGACAGAGGAACTAGTGTTATTTGTAGAGATTAATGGGGCGTCTTCTATTAAAAACACATGCTTTCCAGGTTCATAAAAATAAACCCTCTGAACTAAATCATCACATACTGCAAATACAGCATTCGAATGTCGGATAGCAAATTTTTCGAATCTAAAAAAAATAACTTTAAAATTATTTAAAAAATTCCACTTTTCCATTAACTGATCTATTATTGATGAATCCATATCATAAACCAATTTTTTCTTCACAAAAAAATTAGCCACAATAGCTGGAAATATCGACTCTTCAACGGCATGAATTATATGATAGTTGTTTTTGCGGAGTCTTTTAAAAAGCATTAATGATAGAAATATATCACAGATTAATTTTTTTAAAGAGAAACCCACTGGTATATTATTTACCATTGGGATTTTTAGTATGCGAAATATTTTAAGTCCTTGTATGTTTAAGTCTTGCCCCTCATGATAAGTAATAAGATCAATACGATGACCCGCTTTACAAAGCGTTTCTAACATAAGTTTGATAGCGATTGGTGTGCCTCTCTCCTGATAAAAGGGGTTTGGGGCTATAAAAAGTATATTCATTACACCATTACAAAATTTTAGATTATTTTATTCAAGAAAACATTAAAAAAATATTCTCGATTATCTTTGACTTTTAAGTGTCAACTTGGCTTATCAGCACGAATTATTGCCGGCGAACCAAAACTATTTGTTAAACCAATTTTTTTACAGTACTCCTCAGTCTTTTGCATAAATTGAGGACTATTAAAAAAGCGATGTAGAAACATAGGTAGAAAGAACTGACATTCACGTCTTGAAATCATATAATCGTGATAATTAAATTCGGCGTCTAACATGTTCTTTGAAAAACTATGATATGTCCTAGTGTTACCTTCAATTTTTTTCTTTACTTTAAACAACAAAGGTGTTAAACAGTTTAAGCTCTTCAACTCTGGATAATCTAAAATTACGGATTTTTTTGATACTCGACAGAACTCTGCAATGAGTTTTTTCCAATCCGAAATATGGGAAATTAATCTAACAGAAATCACTAAGTCAAAGCTGTTATCCGGGAATGGAAGGTTTATCAAATCACCAGCCACTAAATTTATATTAGATTTTTTTGCAACTTTCTCCATTTTTTTATAACACACTAAATCACTACTTAAAATAGTCACCTTACAGCCACGCTCAATGAATATCGGAGCCAGCTGACCATGCCCTCCGCCAACATCCAACACAGATTTGAATACGGCTTTACCGAGAACTCTCAACAAAGCCTTTTGTTGCTGTAAAAGAAGATATTCTCCAGCTGGACCTGAAAAACGTCGAGCATAATTTTCTGAGGATGTTTCTATATCGGGCGTCTCTCTAACAGCATCTCTCTCGATAAGGTACATTGCTAGACTCTTATTGTAATCGAAGGGATATTTGGTTACGGAGAAAACGATAGATATTTTCACTTTGACCATACCCTTGAGGAGTAATGGCAGAAGTTCGCAAAAGCTGTTTTAAGCTCTCAGCTGGCTGCTCAGACGATATCTCCCCTCTGAATAATGATCCATAAGCTCCAATACGATTCGCTTCTGTCGCCAATGGCAACGGATCCGTACCAGATAGTGTTCGATAACCATATGAACTAGCTAATGCAAATATAGATGGCGATGGAGGCCAAAGTCGTGGCCGACCAGCGATGTCACCTAAGAATATAGTAGAGTTTGTATTGAACTGAGAAATAACTATTTTTTTTATTAATTTACCTCGTCTCCCAAACCATTTTCCAACCCCCCAAGGTAGTACAGCTAAGTTGCCTGCAGACTGCAATTCTTGAATAACTTCTGCTACAGGCAAACCATCGGGAAGTCTTTCTCTTACACCAAGAGCTAAAACTTCTAATCTTTCAGCAGTAATTATCTGCTGGCTTGCTATGATAAACATATCTATATGGTCAGGGTGGCAAACTTTTATCGAATGGGGTTCTAACGTTGTAGTAAATTCAAAAGCACTCAAAGATCCATTATCAGTTATATTAGAGGTGGCTTTTTTTCTGAGAAAATCAAACCAATTACTCCCTTTTGTTTCTGCCAAACATAGGATCCCTTTATTAGTATTAGAGGTGGTTATTGGTAATGCTGCTTTCCGGATATTCTCAAAAGCTTTGGTAAAAAAGACTTTTAGATCAAAGCATTCATAAATATGCACATGGGCGTCAACAAAATTGAGAGAATGCTGATTGTTTGAAGAAGGTTCCATCCACCTTACCCCTTTTTTTAAGGTTCGTATGCGCTTACTTATAATAAGTATAGGAATTACGCAGCTCGTTCAGGCAAAGAACGTCGTAAATACTATCCCCATAGGTTTTGAGGGATTTCTGAGCCGTCAATACCTTTTTATAAGCTCTAAGCAAGTTCAAATTTATGATCGAGTCCTAAATCATTAAAGAAAAACAGTAATTACTTGAACTATAGATTAATTACACCATTTACACTTCTACCATTCATAAAAACCATAAACTCCCTCACCTCAAAACGCAACCAAGCTTAAATGCATATAATACAATTAGATTAGTTTGGCTGAATATTACATACTACATTAGCACGTACTAATTTTTGTACGTGTCTACGACGTACAGTGCACATAAAAAATTACTGCAATGCTCCAGAATCGGGAGCATCACAGTATATGTAAAAGAAAAACGAATCATATTTAAAATATTTATTATGTTGATTCTTCACTAGAGGTAGTAGGTAGTGGCGACTCATCACTAAAAATTTGATCAAGTGGCGTCAAAAAGAAATGAACCACTGCTAGAATTGTTATAACAGCAATAACTACAAAAATTGCAATTGAAACAAAATGATATCGTTTTCTAGCAATCTCATTTGTTGAATCAATGTATGGAATTTCTGCAAGCGGAGGAACAAAAAAGATATTTCTAACACCGCGAGCACCATGGACAGCAGGATCAAGATACTCCGCTAAGGAAGCAGTGCCCGTTCCTGCTCCAAAAGCTAATACAAAACCTAAAAAAACAATAGCGAGTCGATTAGGCTGAGCTGGACTACTAGGCAAACTAGCAGGAGATAAGATAACAAAACGCTCAGCCTTTGCTCCCTGTTCTAAATTGTTAGCAAGTCTTGCCGTTTGTAATTTACCTTGAATATCTTGAAATTTCTCGAGTGCTGCATCTCGATCTCTCACTATAGCGAGGTAGTCTTTCTCTACTGTAGGTGCTTTAAAAACTCTGTCTTCATAGGTTTCCATCCTATCTCTAAGACGTTCCCGCTCAGTCTCTAAAGCATTTAGTCTGATCCTACTAGTTTGTAATTGTGAATTTAAAGCAATATAAGCTGGATTATCTGGCAAAAGAGAACTGTCATTGCCAGAACCATTTATTGAACCTCCCAAAGATGCTATCTGGTTTTTTAGTCTTTTTATGTCGGGATGTGCATCTGAGTAGCGTTGCCGTGCTTCCATGTACTGACTCTTTAAAACTCTCAATTGCTGGTTGACTGTCATTGAATTAGCATCACCAACGACATTATAATAAGGATCTGTCGCGGATAATTGCGATTGTAAACTTGCCATCTGTTCCTGAGCAGTTGTTATATTCTCTTGAACTTGATCGAGCTGATCACTTGTTTGATTTAGTAGATCTAAATTTATTGTAGCCAGCTCTGGAAGATAACCTGCATTTTCTTGTTTAAAGGCAGCAAGTTCTTTGTCAATTTCAGCGATTTGAGTACGGTATCTTGAAGATTCCTCTTCTAAAAATCGTGATACTTCTTGGGTTTGTTCAGTTCGTTCTTTTCTGTTTTCCTCCGCATAAAGCACTGCTAATTCATTTGCTACTTTTTGAGCTACTTCAGGAGTACTAGCATCGAAAGAGACTTTAAATCCAATCGTCACAGCAGGGGCATTTCTTCCTCGGTTATTTGCATCTTCTTCTTCTACGCTTTCCATTTCCACCAAAATAGCTTCGCGCATACGCTGCACGATTTCTAATTGATTTGCTAAATTCCGTTCTTCTGAATACAAATTTAATTTTTCAGCAATCCCCCATAAATTTTCATTTGTTAATAGACGTTTTGTGATTGCTTGAATACGTTCTTCTACATATCCAGTAACTGTCGTTGCGACTAACTCGGAGGGTATTTCTTGTCTTTCAATGAAAAGCGATGCTTCTGACCTATAAACAGGTGGTATTATCATAACAATCGCTACAGTCAAAATAAAAATAAGAATAAATGGCAAGATAAAAGCAAATCTACGTCGTCGAAAAATTTCCAGATAATCTTCGATTTCCATTGCAGGCTTATTGATCGTTTCTTTGTTCATACTACTTACTCTTTAATAAAATTGAAAATTCTACTAAAATTATTAAATCTCACTTTCTTTAATAAAGAAGAAATTTTTGATTTAATAAAAAAATATAAAATTTTTTACCACGTTTGTTTGAAGTGATTTTCAGTCACAATCATTTCATGATATTAATATCATTAAGTTTTAGCGGGTAGTTGAAGCTTCTCGGCCTGTATTTAGACTATCATAATCAACTACACACCACTTGTCACTACAGAGAATAATCTGTTTCATTTGAGCTGTTCATTTATAGTTCTAAATAAAGGTTTTGGATGCACTTAACAACCTAACAACGACTAGTTTATCTGTAAAGAACACTTTTGAGCTGTTTTATCTGTCATTTAATTCTGATCTAGCTCCTTAACAAGGTAAGTTTCTAGTGAATTGATGTTGCACAGAATGCTTTCGAAGTGTTCAACGCAGTTCATTTTAACTAAATTTTTTTAAAATAAGAATAATTTAAATATAATTCACAAATATTTGCATCAACTTTACTAATCCTATCTTGTGCTCAACGTATGAAGTTGACTGTATTTAACCTTAATGAACTTTAGTATTTTTTTCTAAGCATCTAAAAACAAATAATTTTTACAGAAAACTCTAATGTTTTAACAGTTTCAACAGCTTTAGATACATGAAGATTCTTACAGTTTTGGAGATATGAAGTAATCGCATAGACGTGTAATTAGTAGAGTTGGTCTTGTCGACTTGACCTGAGAAGCTGTTTCAAAAATCCGCGACGTTCGGGAACTCAAGGCGCAGTGCCTTCGAGCAGCGCAGTTTACGTAAGGTAAATGAGCAGCGGAGAAGGTGCTGTAACGCCGAGTTAGCGGACATGAGCCATTTTTAAAACAGCTTCTGAGACTGAACTGAACTCCATGCGAATGACTGAAACTGTACTGCTAGAAGCAGACTGCGCCAACCTATGATGATTGTGTAATGACCCAGTTCATGGCTGCTTGTTTTAACCCCCGCATTTATGCATTCATTAATCCTTCCTGCGAAGTTTTCCGCGTAGTCAACTTATAGACCATACTACCACAATTACAGTATAAAACCGGTATATAAATTGCTTGAAATCTGAGTAGATAATTTTTAGTCAAACAATCGTCATGCTTGCCGATTAGAGCGGCAGCCCCATGTCCAGCAACAACTGCTTTTACAGGGAATCGATACGAGGAAGATGTTTAATACCTTGGAAAAAACTCTCGACAACGGGGTAAGACTACAAACTTTTTTACCAAATTTTCGGGCCAACCACGTAGTTTTTATCGTGATTTTAATGGCCGAGTTACTAGCTTTAGTACTGACGCTGACGGTCAGCACTCATGAAAATGAATTTTGGACAAATCTTGCCCAGCTTTCATTTTTGATTCAATGGATTGCCTTAAGTACCCTAGCGGTCTTGGGATGTTTTAGAGACTGGATGGCACGTTTTCCTGTGCCACTGGCCACTTTAGCAGCCTTCGTATTGGCACAATTGGTCACCCTGGGTTTTTCTCTGCTGGCTTTTTGGATATTGGACGGTGATTATTTTAAGTTCCAATTAAGTCTACTGTATTCACCCTTTATACTGCGTAACCTTGCAATCAGCAGCATCGTCTCCTTGATGGCATTGCGTTACTTCTATATTCAACATCAATGGCAGAACACTATAGAAGCCCAAGCACAGGCTCGCTTTCAAGCCCTTCAGGCGCGTATCCGTCCCCATTTTCTGTTTAATAGCCTTAATACCATTGCTAGTCTCATAACCACTCAACCCCAACATGCCGAACAAGCAATTGTGGATCTCAGTGAGCTGTTTCGCTCTACCCTCGATCAGCGGGGAACCATCACGCTCCAAGAAGAACTGGCTATTACTCGGCATTATCTTAGTCTTGAGCATTTACGGTTAGGCGACAGATTACAAGTAAAATGGCAATTGGATGACAATTTACCGCTGTATAAACTAATTCCTGCCCTTATTTTACAACCTTTAGTGGAAAACGCCGTTTATCATGGCATTCAATGTCTACCTGAAGGCGGTCAAGTGACCATTACAGCAAAATTAAACAACCGCAACCTTGAATTTGTCATTGTCAACCCGCTCCCGCAAGGACCCAGCTTGAAACCCCAGCTTGGTCATCACCTGGCCCAAGACAACGTGCAACAACGGCTACGATTTGCCTATGGCGAAACAAGCAGGTTTCGTATCCAGAACACAGGCAATCAGTACCGCGTTATGTTTACAATTCCTAAGGAAATACTGTCATGAAGGTACTGGTGGTAGATGACGAAAAACCCGCTCGCGAGCGCCTCAAGATCCTACTGGAAACGCTTTCTTATTGTCAGGTGTGCGGGGAAGCCAGTAACGGCGTCGAAGCGCTACGAATGAGTCAAGCGGAGCATCCTGATGTGGTGTTAATGGATATTAATATGCCTGCCATGGACGGCTTAGAAGCTGCCCATCACCTGGCTTGCCTAGATAATCCCCCGGCCGTTATTTTCACTACCGCTTACGGAGAACATGCCTTAGAAGCGTTTAATGCCCGCGCCATAGACTATTTATTGAAACCAGTTCGCAAAGAACGACTTAACCAAGCTTTGGGTAATGCCTGTAGACCCAATCGCGCCCAGCTCGCTCAAGTTCATGGTAATAACGTAAAACAGTTTCGTAGCCATATTTGCGCAAAACTCGGTGATAGTTTCAAACTTGTACCCATTCATCAAATTCTTTATTTTCAGGCGGATCAGAAATATGTGACGGTACATTACCGTCAAGGTGAAGTAGTTATTGAGGAATCTTTAAAATCCTTGGAAACCGAGCTTGAACCATTGTTTGTGCGTATTCACCGTAATGCGCTGGTGGCCTTATCGGCTGTTGACAGTCTTTATAAAACACCTGCAGGTCGTTTTGAAATTGTTTTGGAAAAAAATGCCGTACGGCTAGAAGTAAGCCGCCGCCATCTAGCATCCCTCCGGAATATGCTCAAGTCTTCTAATACTTACAGACATTTGTCACCCAAAACGGCTGCCTTTGGACAAGCTCCTCAACAATATGGCTAGCATCCCGGTGACGATACGTTTAGTATTAAACCTTAAAATCTCACTGTTAGAGTATGTTATTTAAGTTAAACGATTTCTTTTGTTATGCCCCAGACTAATCGTGCCACGACAAAAAAGAATTTTCAGGCGCTGCTGACTGAAGCGGGTGTTATTCCCACGCAACAACGCTTAGAAATCGCCGGTGTCATCTTGAGCCATCAGCAGCATCTGTCGGCAGATCAAGTACTCGCTCTGGTTAACCAGAATGGTCATAAAGTTTCCAAAGCAACCGTTTACAATACTCTAGGCTTATTTGCCCAGAAAGGCATTGTGCGGGAAGTGCTCGTAGATCCTAATCGGATATTTTTCGATTCCAATACTGCCCCTCACCATCATCTTTACAACGAGGACACAGGCGCACTGCAAGATGTCAACGTACACCAGCTGCGCACTGAGGGTCTGCCGACACTACCCCAGGACACTCAGATTGTGGGTATTGATATTGTTATTCGAGTGCGTAATGCCCGCTAGCGCATTTCCCATGTAACTGTATACATCGTTAGCTTTCGGTATCAACGCGTCCTTGTCTATAGTCAAAGCGAAAACGCTCTAGGATGCTCCATGGATCAACTGTATCCTCCTATCAAGCCCTTTGCCACCTACCAGCTTGCCGTAGACGAGATTCACACCCTTTACGTGGAAGAGTGTGGCAATCCTCAAGGTTTACCTGTGTTGTTTTTACATGGTGGACCTGGGGCCGGGTGTGAGCCGGTGCATCGACGCTTTTTTGATCCCCAACGCTATCGCATTGTATTGTTTGATCAGCGTGGCTGCGGTCAATCCACCCCCCATGCTGAATTGGAAAATAATACAACGGGGCATTTGATAGGAGATATCGAACGTATCCGCCAACAGCTAGCCATCCAGCGTTGGGTGGTGGCCGGTGGCTCTTGGGGTTCCACCCTGGCGCTTGCCTATGGGCAAACTTACCCTGAGCGCGTGTTTGGAATGATTCTGCGGGGTATTTTTCTATGTCGGCCTCGGGATATTAATTGGTTTTATCAAGAAGGGGCGAGCCGCCTCTTTCCTGATGCCTGGGATAAGTATATTGCCCCTATCCCTGAGATCGAACGCGACGATTTGCTGCAGGCTTACTACCGGCGATTGACCAGCGATGATGAGGTAGAACGTCTGCGGGTTGCCAAAACGTGGTCGGCCTGGGAAGGGGCTACTCTCTCTTTGGAAAACAATCCGCACACCATTGATCATTTCACGCAAGCCCATCGAGCCCTTAGTCTGGCGCGCATCGAGGCCCATTACTTTGTCCACGATAGTTTTCTGGAGCCTGACCAACTGTTACGTGACGCCTATCGCCTTAAAGACATCCCCGCTGTTGTTGTGCATGGCCGTTACGATGTCATCTGCCCCCTGGAAGGGGCTTGGGCGCTTCACAAAGCTTGGCCTACGTCAACGTTGCGTATCATCCCTACTGCTGGTCATGCGGCTACAGAACCTGGTATCTCTAGTGCTTTGGTAGCAGCCACCCAAGATATTGCCGCGCATTGTCCATGATTGGGTTACTACAACGGGTACAAAAAGCGTCGGTCCAGGTGGCAGGAGAAACAGTGGGGCGCATCGATAAAGGACTATTGATACTCGTCGGGGTACAGCGAGGGGATACAGAAACACAGGCAGACCGCCTATTGGAACGCGTTTTGAATTACCGGGTGTTTGCCGATGCTGAAGAACGTATGAATCTAAGTATACAGGATATAAACGGCGGTCTTTTATGGGTACCGCAATTTACCTTAGCAGCCGATACCCGCAAAGGCAACCGACCTAGCTTTACACCCGCCGCGCCCCCTGACGAAGGCGAACGCTTGTTCCAGTACCTATTAAAGACTTCAGCAAAACATTATCCTCACGTAGCCAGTGGCCAATTCGGCGCTCATATGCAAGTTAGCCTAGTTAATGATGGTCCGGTAACCTTTTGGTTGCAGACCGCGCCCTAATCCTTACTTAAGAAGCTGTTTTAAAGAAGTTAGGCTGGGATTCGCTACGCTTCATCCCAGCCTATCAAAAAGACCTGAAAACTAATTTTCTCTGTTATAGGGTTTTTATAGACTGGATCAGCTCGCCGGCCACTTTTTGGCCATCCCCATACACCATATTGGTGTTATCGAGGAAAAACAAAGCGTTTTCGATACCCGAAAACCCTGTACCCTGACCCCGCTTGATAACCAACACATTTCTAGCCTCATCTACGTTGAGAATAGGCATTCCATAAATGGGGCTGTTTTTATCGGTTTTGGCGGAAGGATTAACTACATCATTAGCGCCAATCACCAAGACCACATCTGTGCTGGCAAACTCATTATTGATTTCATCCAAATCAAAAATTTTGTCGTAAGGCACACCGGCTTCGGCTAGTAACACGTTCATGTGTCCAGGCATCCGTCCAGCGACAGGGTGAATGGCGAATTTCACCTCCACGTCCCGCTCTTCAAGCAGCTCGACCATTTCCCAAATCTTGTGCTGCGCTTGTGCCACCGCCATACCGTAGCCGGGCACAATGATCACTTTACTGGCATAAGCCATTTGGATAGCCGCATCCTGGGCTTCCATCGCCTTCATGGCACCGGTGACCTCTTGCGCCACACCGCCTGTATCACCAAAGCTACCAAACAAGACATTGCTGATGGGCCGATTCATGGCTTTTGCCATCAGCTGGGTGAGCAATGTACCCGCCGCACCTACCACGGTTCCTGCAATGATCAAAGCCGAGTTATCTAGCACAAACCCTTCAAAGGCCACAGCGAGCCCGGTGAAAGCATTAAACAACGAGATCACCACAGGCATATCGGCGCCTCCAATGGGAACCGCCATCATAATGCCAAAGGCCAGTCCCGCAGCAAAGAACAAGATGATCCAAAAACCCCCCACATCGGGAACAAAGGTGATTAATAAACCCAATAGCACCATGACCGAAAACACGGCCAAATTGATGCGTTGTTGATTGGGGAAGCGAATGACCTTTTTCATCAAGCCTTGGAGCTTTGCATAGGCCACACAAGATCCGGAAAACGACACCACACCAATCATGGCGCCTAACACAGCTAAAAACACCACAAACGTGCTGTGGGTGCTGCCACCCACCAATTCCACCGCGGCGATGGCGCCGGCGGCACCACCCCCCATGCCGTTATAAATAGCAATCATCTGGGGCATATCAGTCATCGCCACTCGTTTGCCGGTCCACCAAGCAGCAGCGCCACCGATACCGATGGCAACGATCATGAGTAGATAGTTGCCCGCGATCTCCGGATGCATAAAACTAACCAAAGTCGCCAACAACATACCGGCTCCGGCCCAAACAATGCCCTTACGAGCTGTGGTTGGGTGGGACATCCGTTTTAAACCAATGATAAATAGGATAGCTGTTAGGAAGTAACTGATTTCAATAATAAAACCCATGGACTACTTCCCCTTGCTGCTTTTGAACATTTCCAGCATACGTTCGGTTACCACATAGCCACCGACCGCATTACCAGCACCGAGAAATACACCAATGAAGCCAATAACTCGTTCTACCGTCGTATCTGCATGACCGAGCGCCACCATGGCGCCCACCACAACAATGCCATGCACAAAGTTCGAGCCGGACATCAAGGGCGTATGCAAAATCACGGGGACACGACTGATGACTTCATAGCCGACAAAACCGGCTAGCATAAACA
>CAZGON010000018.1:0-30674 GCA_964527085.1 uncultured Candidatus Competibacteraceae bacterium | reverse complement strand
GTCTCAACGGGCTTGATGCCCAGCAAGGTGTCGGCACTGACATTCAACGCCTTCACCAAATCCACCAGCATACTGGCCGGTGGGTGCTGACTCTCTGGTGTTTGCAAATAACGCAATAGTAGTGATTTTCCGTTGCTACCAACCCCATGAAACCAAAGAATCTTTTTCCTTGGAGGATCATCGTTGAGATATGAAGCAAATTTCCGAATGAATTTATCGCGATCAACGAAGAGTGACAAAGAGCGGTCAATATTGGTGAGAGACTGATTCTGCCGCGTTTCGTCGAATATTGACATGATTAACCTTAATTGCCCAGATATAAATTATGCGTCCGATTGAACAATAGTTTCGTAATTGTAAGGTGTTTCATAATTCTACTTTCTATATGATACTGTGTTCAATGAACACCATAATAACGTATGCATCAACGAGTATGAATTAACAGCCTCAATTTCAGGGTTGAAAATTCCTGCTGCAACACCCGGCTTGTACGCTCCTAGACATCGAAAATACACTAATCGGCAATGATGTCGTTAAGGGCTCCCCCTGGTGGAATCATTGGTTTAACGTCCTCTTGTTTGTCGATCCAAATATCCACTAAATAAGGCCCCTCATTACTTAACGCCTTTTCAATACCCACTTGCACATCTTCTTTGCGAGTAATCCGTAACGTATTAAGACCCGGGAAAACAGCTTTTAAGTTGAGCAAGTTAGGATTAGGAGTACGGCACTCCTGCAGATCGATACAGGCAGGATCACAATCAACCGTTCTCAAAAGACAGGTTTCATAATGATTACCGGCGTTGAACATATCTTCCCATTGTCTCACCATACCCAAATAACCATTGTTGAGCACAAATATTTTAAGGGGTATTTTGTTGGCCGACACCGTGGCTAGCTCTTGCAAATTCATCTGAAAGCTACCGTCACCATCGATACAGATCACCGGATGAGCTGGATCAGCGAAATATGCCCCTACCGCTGCTGGCAAACCAAATCCCATGGTCCCCAATCCCCCGGAGCTGATCCACTGGCGGGGTTCGCGGAACCGGTAATAAAGAGCTGTCCACATTTGATGCTGACCCACTCCAGTGACGACTTTCGCTTCGGGATCCGCCAGCTGGGAAAGCTGTTCGATCACGTACTGAGGTTTAATGGTTTCCTGGTCGGCAGGGTAGCTCAGGGGATGTTTTTGCTTCATCGCAGTTAGCTCATGGAGCCACTCGGTTATAGTTCTCTCTGGCGTTTCCAAACGGTTGGCATAATCGAGAAAGTCGTTGATATTAGCGTGCAACTCATGATGGGTAAAAATGTTTTTACCGATCTCGGCATGATCGATATCCACATGGGCGATGGTAATACCCTTACCAAAATCCTTGACCGCCACCCGATCATCAAACCGTGCACCTATGGTCAGTATAAAATCAGCGCTGTTAAGAGCATGGTTGGCGGCCACTGTGCCGTGCATTCCAGGCATCCCCAAAAAAAACTCACTAGCATGGTCAATGGCGCCTAAACCCATGAAGGTTAACGTGGTGGGCAATTGGTACTTTTCAACAAATATTCGCAGCGCCTGGCAGGCGTTGGCTCCGATAGCGCCACCACCCACTTTGACAACCGGACGCTTCGCTTTGAGCAACCCATTCAACAAACTCTGAGCCTTAGCTGTGTTCATCTCCACCTGGGGGTGATAACTTTTGAGCGCTCTGACCTCACGGGTTTTGGTGGATTTGCCTAAAAACGCATCTTTGCAGATATCCACCACCACCGGACCGGGCCGTCCTGTTTCGGCAATGTAAAACGCTTGCCGTAAGGTAGCTTCTAAATCGTTGACGTTTTTTATCAAAAAATTATGTTTTGTAATGGGCCGTGTGATACCCACTGTATCCACTTCTTGAAAAGCATCGTTGCCAATCATGCTGCTAGGAACTTGTCCAGTGATAAACACGCAGGGTATTGAATCCTTAAACGCATCCGCGATAGGGGTTACCAGGTTTGTCGCGCCGGGACCCGAGGTGGCCAAGGCAACGCCTACCCTACCGCTGGCGCGGGCATACCCCTCCGCCGCGTGACCGGCACCGCCTTCTTGGCGACAAAGCACGAAGGTCGGGGTCTTATCTTTGCGGGTGAGTCTTTCGTTAAATTCCACATGGAGAGGAATGACCGCGCCACCGGTATGGCCAAAGATATAATCCACACCCAGCTCATTTAAGACATCGACGGTAATTTGAGCGCCACTTCTTTCCTGTGTTACTTCTGTTACATCCATTTCATCAACCCTACTCAGCATATTGCTACCCATTTTTAATCCTAGGCTCTCGCCTTTCCAAACCTTGTGTGTCTTAGAACCGGTTTTAAAACAGCTTCTTAAGTTAGCTTTAAAAGCTGCTTCAAAATCTGCTCATGTCCGCTGCTCATTGACTTTGCCTGTCAACTGCGCTGCTTAAAGTTGCTGTGCCTTAAGTTCGCAAACGTCGCGGGTTTTTGAAATAGCTTTTAGGTGCGGGAAATTATCTGTGCTATGTTCTGCTAGCTAGAGTTACCGCGCAGCAATTTTACGTTTCAAAAAGATAAATGCAAACCAAAATATACTTTATTTAGAGGCTTTTTTAACTCGCCACCTCAAACATCCCATTTAGTATGGAAAAAACAACGCTACCTCTCATCGTCTTATTACCCCTGCTGGGCGCGGTACTGCCTGCTTTACTGTATCGCTTTCGTAACCTCAGCGCTTGGGCCACCGCTGCGGTAACCGGCGCCGCATTGCTGCTGCTGTTGAATCTAGCGCCGCTGGTATTCGAGGGTAATACCCTGGTGGTTAGCTGGCCCTGGATACCCAGCGTAGGACTCAACGCCAGTTTTCGCCTGGACGGACTCGGTCTGCTGTTCGGCTTACTGATTCTGGGCATAGGGTTACTGGTGATTCTCTATGCCCGCTATTACCTGTCCGAGCAAGACTCAATGAGTCGTTTGTATGCTTTCCTACTGCTCTTTATGGGCGCCATGTTAGGCATTGTACTGTCGGAAAACCTGCTCTTACTACTGATGTTTTGGGAACTGACGAGTCTCAGTTCATTTTTACTCATCGGTTATTGGCAGCACCGTTCTGACGCCCGCCAGGGAGCGCGCATGGCCTTAGCCGTCACCGGCGCCGGTGGCTTAGCGTTACTGGCCGGGATAATATTGTTGGGCCATATAGTCGGTAATTATCAGCTTTCCAGCGTCCTCGCTGCCGGTGAGCAGATTAAAAATCATCCCCTTTACGCCTGGGTCCTGGTGCTGATTCTACTGGGAGCTTTTACCAAATCTGCCCAGTTTCCCTTTCATTTTTGGCTACCCCATGCCATGGCGGCTCCGACACCGGTAAGTGCCTATCTGCACTCAGCCACCATGGTCAAAGCGGGCATTTTTCTGCTGGCGCGTTTATTTCCCGCCCTCGCTGGCACCGAGTTATGGTTTTATTTGGTGAGCAGCATCGGTCTGATAACCCTCCTGTTTGGCGCTTATAATGCGCTGTTCAAGCACGACCTCAAGGGTCTATTGGCCTATTCCACCATTAGCCATTTGGGGCTGATCACCTTGCTGTTTGGATTAGGTACTCCCCTCGGCGAGGTGGCCGGGGTTTTTCATATTCTTAACCACGCCATTTTCAAAGCGTCCCTGTTCATGGCTGCCGGCATTATCGATCACGAGTGTGGCACCCGCGATATGCGCCGCCTCAATGGTTTATTCAAAGTCATGCCCTATACCGGACTTCTAGCCATGGTAGCGGCTGCCTCCATGGCTGGCGTACCGCTGTTCAATGGATTTTTGAGCAAAGAAATGTTTTTCGCAGAAACTCTGCACCGTAGTCTACTGGCACAAGGCTACTGGAGTTTGCCCGCTATTGCCACCCTCGCCGGGGTGCTCTCAGTGGCTTATTCCCTGCGTTTTATCCATGACGTGTTCTTCAATGGCGAGCCTATTAATCTGCCCCGCCGACCCCACGAGCCACCCCGCTGGATGATCGTGCCGGTGGAGATTCTGGTGGCTTTGTGTCTATTGGTGGGCATGTTGCCAGGCTGGACAGTGGGACCGCTGCTAGAGGTTGCCGCCGCCAGCGTGCTAGCGGGTGATTTACCGGAATACAGTCTAAAATTTTGGCATGGATTCAAGCTGCCCTTTATGATGAGCCTGGTGGCTATGAGTGGCGGATTACTGGTTTATTGGCAACGCCGTTGGTTATTTCGGTTGCAGCAGCGTTATGCCCTGCCCCGGGACGGTAAGATGCTGTTTGACAGTGCCCTGCAAGGCATTTTAAAGACCGCCCACAGCATCACCGTAGGTTTGGAAAACGGTTCACTGCAACGTTATTTGGTATTACTAATCGGCAGCGCCGTCGTAGTCGCCGCAGCGCCACTCTGGCAAAGCGGCGGCATCAGCGGGTCGCGGCCCCTGACGCCTATTGGCCTACTCACCTTGACCATGGCTTTTATCCTCAGCGTCGTGGCCATTGGCACAGTCATCCTGCACCGCCAACGACTGATGGCGCTGCTGTTACTGAGCGGCGTCGGCTTGATCGTTGTATTAGCCTTTGTCAGCTTTTCCGCCCCCGATTTGGCGCTGACCCAACTGGCTGTAGAAGTGGTCACCACGGTGTTACTACTGTTAGCCCTCTATTTCATACCACCGCGGACCATGCCGCAATCTTCCCGGTTACGCAAACTCCGGGACGGCGCTCTGGCCTTATTAACGGGTACTGTAGTGGGTGTACTCACTTGGGCCGTATTGACCCGTCCCTATCAAACCATCGCCGATTATTATTTGCAAAACAGCAGACCTAAGGGCGGCGGCAGCAATGTGGTAAACGTCATCCTAGTGGACTTTCGTGGTTTTGACACGTTAGGCGAGATTACCGTGCTCGCCATTGCTGCTTTGGGTATCTACGCCATGCTGGATAGGCTACGGTTAATAGCGCCGGACCGGGACCCCTTAGGACAACCCTGGTCAAACGACGCTCATCCCGTCATTCTGCAAATGGTCTCCCGACCGCTGCTTGCCCTAATTTTGCTGGTGGCGGTGTATATTTTTCTGCGCGGTCATAACCTACCGGGGGGTGGCTTTATTGCCGGTCTGGTCACGGCTTTAGCATTGGTATTACAGTATTTGGCCAGTGGTATTCAATGGACTCAACGACGCCTGCCGCTGAACTATACCACTATCATCGCGATGGGTTTACTGGCTGCTACCCTCACGGGCTTGACCAGTTGGTGGTTTGGGCAACCGTTTTTGACATCGGGGTTTATTCACGTCCACTGGCCGGTGGTGGGCGAGTTTGAGTTGGCCAGCGCCATGGCCTTTGACCTGGGCGTTTACTTGGCTGTGGTGGGTGTCGTCATGCTAATTTTAGCGCACCTGGGTAAACTCAGCGAACTCAGTCGCGGCAGCCTCGCAAAACAGCAAACAAAGTCTCGGGAAGCGGCCTAATCAATGATATTTTATCTAAAATCGACGGAAAACTTATGGAAGCGCTATTTGCCATTCTCATCGGTTTATTGACCAGCTGTGGCGTTTATTTGCTACTCCGCCCACGCACCTTCAGCGTGGTCCTGGGACTTACCCTGTTGACCTATGCCGTTAACCTGTTTCTGTTCGCCATGGGCCGGCTGGTTATCAATAAGCCTGCCATTATTAGCCCCAATGCCTCTGTCTATGCTGATCCCCTACCACAAGCCCTGGTACTCACCGCCATTGTAATCAGCTTTGGCATGACCGCTTTTGTGGTGGTGCTCGCGCTGCACGCCCAGGGTGTTTTGGGCACCGATCATGTGGACGGCCGGGAGGAGGATGCGTGAATCACTGGCTTAGCATACCCATCTTAGGGGACCACTGGTTAGGTGACCACTGGCTTATTATGCCGCTTTTATTGCCTTTGCTGTGCGGCACGTTGCTCATGCTGATAGCTGGATTTGGATTGATTTTACAACGGACTCTAAGTGTGCTGAGTGTAATCAGTTTATTATTGCTAACCGGCATTTTACTGACCATGGCGGTGGGCGGTGATTACCATGTTTACGCCTTGGGTGATTGGCCAGCACCCTATGGCATTGTATTAGTGTTAGATCGACTCAGCGCCCTGTTGCTGTTATTGACTGCTCTAGTCGCCTTGGGTAGTTTGGTCTACGCCATCCTCCGCAAAACTGATGCCCAGGGCAGTCACTTTCACCCGTTGTTCCAACTGCAACTGTTGGGACTCAATGGGGCTTTTCTCACCGGCGATCTGTTCAACCTATTTGTGTTCTTTGAAATCCTGCTGATTGCCTCCTATGGGTTGCTACTCCATGGCGGCGGTCCAGCCCGCACCCGCGCCGCTTTGCATTATGTGATCATCAATTTGGTAGGGTCATCTTTGTTCCTTATCGGTATCGGTGTTTTATACGGTGTTACCGGAACGCTGAATATGGCGGATCTAGCCCTTAAAATCGCCGCCGCTGAGCCTCAACATGGCGCCTTATTACAGGTGGGAGGGTTACTGTTGCTACTGGTGTTTGCCTTAAAAGCCGCCCTGCTACCGCTTTATTTCTGGCTGCCTGAGGCTTATAGCAGCACCAGTGCGCCGGTGGCGGCGCTGTTTGCGATCATGACTAAAGTGGGGGTATACGCCATTGTGCGTCTGTTTACCCTGGTCTTTGGTCCGGCTGCCGGTGGCGCTGCCCAGGTGGCGGTTCCTTGGTTGTTGCCATTGGCCCTGGCAACCTTAGCAGCGGGTACCCTCGGGGTGCTGGCGAGCACCGATCTCCGGCGGCTGTTGGCGTACTTTGTCGTGGTATCTATCGGTACTCTGTTGACGGCTGTCGGTCTTTTTAGCAGCCAGAGTTTAAGCGCTGCTTTGGTTTATCTCAGCCATACCACCCTGGTAACAGCGGCGTTATTTATTTTAGCGGATCTTTTGCACATTCAGCGGGGTAGCCTCAGCATGGCTACAGGCGACCGGGTCGCCCAACCGGTACTGATGGGAACGTTGTTTTTTTTCGCGGCCATCGCTGTAACAGGTCTGCCGCCACTCAGCGGTTTTCTTGGTAAGCTTATGATTCTACAAGCGGCTTTAGACACTGCTTGGGCAGGTTGGGTATGGGGAATTATGTTGCTAACCAGTTTACTGAGTATCATAGCCCTGAGCAGGGCCGGCAGTAGCTTGCTTTGGAAGAATACTAGTGAGTCTAGCGTAGGCGAAAAAACGTCTGTCGTTGTGATGTTGCCTGGGATTGCATTACTGATGTGCAGTCCGCTACTGATGCTGCTGGGCGAACCCATTAGCACGTTTAGCGCTGCCGCTGCCCAGCAGCTTAGTCAACCAAGTAGTTATATAATGAGCGTTCTGCCGGACGCCTCCCTCGAACAATTTAAGGCAATCCGCTAACCAAGGAACCCTCCCATGCGAGTTTATAAATGGTTGTCCCAACTGCTTTTTAGTCTCGTGCTATTACTCACCTGGTTATTGTTGCATAATAGCCTGGCTCCGGGTCATATTGCACTCGGGACTGTTTTGGCTATCATCATTCCCTTGTTCACGGCCCCCTTCTCGTCGGTGCAAACCCCTATCCGAAGTCCGCTGATACTACTGGTATTTTTAAAGCGATTATTTTTAGATCTGTTAATCGCTAATGTAAATGTTGCAAGACTGGTGCTCAGTCCTACGCCAACGCTACGGCCGGGCTTTGTGGAGTTGCCTTTGACTCTCAAGAATGAATTTGCCATTGCTGTGTTGGCCAATACTATTTCACTGACCCCAGGTACGGTGTCTGCAGACCTTAGCCCAGACCGCAGCCGATTGCTGATTCACTGTCTAGATGTGGAAGACGAAATGATTCTGCTGGAACAAATAAAAAACCGTTATGAGACTCTGCTGAGAAAAGTTTTTGAGCCGTGCTAACATGCAAACTTTGCCATCCATCACCATTGTCTTCGCTATACTGGATCTCTACAAGGCAATACTGAGGTTTAAGCCATGTTGAGTTTTGCCATCACCATCGCTTTTGCCATGTTGAGTCTAGCTTTGTTGTTGTGTCTTTGGCGATTGTGGCGCGGCCCATCTCTACCCGACCGAATTTTGGCTCTGGACTCGTTATATATTATCGTGGTGGCGTTATTGGTGTTATTGGATATTGATTTCAACACCAATGCCTATTTTGAGGCAGCTTTATTGATTGCTCTGATCGGTTTTATCAGCACGGTAGCACTTTGCAAATATATACTGCGTGGCGACATCATCGAATAAACAAGTGTAGCGTAAAATGATTTCCGAAATTTTGATTTCCCTGTTTTTACTGATTGGCGCTGCCTTTGCTCTGATTGGCGCCATCGGTCTGGCGACCCTGCCGGATTTCTTCACCCGTTTGCATGGTCCTACTAAAGCCACCACGTTAGGCGTAGGAGGCATGTTGTTTGCCTCCAGTATCCATTTTACTCACCAGGGCAATGTCAGTTTACATGAAATATTGATTATTCTGTTTCTCTTTCTCACTGCCCCGGTGAGCGCACATCTGATGATGAAAGCAGCGCTACATCTAAGATTGCCACAAAGCGGCTCTGATAAGTCGTTACCAAAAAATGGAACCTTAAGTGACGGCGATAAAATAAAACCTCTTTGACGTATCCTTGACAAACATGTCGTGACTGATTTCTTCCTTGCAAATCGACCGAATAAAGACACCGCTCTTAAAGAAAAAGCCTTGGAAGTGGACAGACGTCTATGCCAAGAATACGCAGCACCCTTCGCTTTCTTCCGCTGTCAAGATCCGCTTAGTGAGTTAGTGAGTTCATTGCTTTCACACCGCACCCGCAACAAAGAATCAGGCCGTGCGCTTGCCGCCCTTAGAAATCGTTTTCCCACCTGGGAGGAAGTGCGCAACGCAGTAGTCGAAGATATTGAAGCAGCTATCTCGGCGGCGACTTGGCCCGAGCAGAAGGCGCCGCGCATTAAAGCCGCCCTGCAATTTATCTACGATGAATGTGGTCAGTTATCATTAGATTTCTTGGCAGATCTACCTGTAGATGAGGCACAGTCTTGGCTAAGACGGATTCCCGGTGTCGGCCCTAAAACCAGCGCAGCAACGCTGCTCTTTAGCACCTTGCGGATGCCTGCGTTGCCGGTAGACAGCCATCACCACCGGGTGGCGCAGCGACTAAACCTGATTCCTAAAAGCATTGGCCCGGGGCCTGCCCACACACTGCTGCGTGCACAGCTGCCGGAAAATTGGAACGCCCAGCGACTCTATGATAACCACGAGGCGCTAATGTATCACGGCCAGCGGGTGTGCCATTACCGTAAACCTGCCTGTGAGGATTGTGTGTTAAACGACCTATGTCCATCAAGAGGTTATATCTAAAGGTAACTGCTCACCCGTCATTCCGGCAGGGATTGCCGGAATCCAGTTGCCAGGGAGGGTGAAAGGCGATTGTCACCCACGCTTGCCGTCCACGGCACTGGATTCTCGCCAGTCCATGGCGAGAATGACGCAAGGGTGAGTAGTTACATCTAAAGTTACTTTAGATCGCTAGATTCTCGTCTGCACGGAAATGAAGGTGGCGGCAAGTGGCTAAATTCCCGGCATAGTTTTTATTGAGATTGCGCCAAGTAGCGTTGCAGATAAGCCTCAAACGACAGCGTGTCTTGGGCTTCCAGGAGGCGTTGCCGTTGCCAGGATTTAAGGCTCTCTTGTTCAAGAAAGTCAACTTGCTGAGGATCCATGGGCAATTCCTCAAAATAAGCCTGATGACGTTCAGATTGCCGTTTAGCAAATTGGAAAAAGCCTTCTTTCGTCTCGCGCATCTCCGCCAGTATTCTAGCAGACGGCGTGAGATCGGGATCAGACAGAACAGCCTTTTGTTGATCCAAGGCTTGCCTATAATCAGGATTGTTGCGATCCCTATCTAACAGCTCACAAAGCCCCGCCATGCCATCCAGAATTTCTTCCACCCAATGCTTTAGCTCTATGGCGCTGCCTTGGCGTTGTAATTTAAATTTGCGATCACGTCCTAGCAATGCTGTATTTAGCTGATTTTCGTCAATTTCTCGGCGTTCTTCAAAACTGATAGGGGGGCTTATCTGAAACAGACAATAGAGTAAAAAAGCCTCTAAGAAACGCAATTGTGGTGCATTGACACCCGCAGGATCGAAAGGGTTTACATCGAGGGAACGTAACTCGACGTACTCTACGCCCCGTCGTTTTAAGGCCAGCCTCGGCGTTTCACCATCTCGCTGAACCTGCTTCGGTCGCATCGAACTATAGTACTCATTCTCGATTTGCAGAATATAAGTGTTAAGCTGGCGGTATTCGCCATTCACTACAACCCCGATCTTTTCATAGTCAGGATACGACGTGGTGGTCGCCCAGTGCAAACTATCGAGATACTCGTCAAGGCTGTTATATAAAATTGCAAGGCCAGTGTTTTTCGCGCGTCGATTAGTGTAGCCGATATCACTCATTCGTAAGGAGGTGGCATAGGGGGCGTAATAAGTATTAGTATCCAATTCACGCAATCCCGTGGAACCCCCCGTCAAGAAAGATTTACACACCGCAGGGGAGGCGCCAAAAAGAAAGGGAATCAACCAACCTAAGCGTTGCAGATTACGAATCAGCGCAAAATAACTGGCTGAACGAAAATCTTGTAAAGTCCTGCTGTCAGCCTCATATTGCTGGAACACTGGCCAAAAAGCTTCTGACAAAGAATAGTTAAAATGCACACCAGCGATGACTTGCATCATGCGGCCATAGCGATACCCTAAACCACGTCGGTAAATATATTTCAGCCGACCCAAGTTAGAAGGACCGTAGTCAGCAATGGGAATTGCAGATTCACCCGCCACGACGCAAGGCATACTGGTCGCCCACAACATCTCTCCTTGCACATTGCGATAAACAAACTGATGAACCTGGCTTAAAAAATCCAACGCCGCTTGTGGGCCTGGCAAAGGCGGGGTAATAAACTCCAGCATCGCTTCTGAATAATCGGTGGTAATATAAGGATTTGTAAGGGCAGCCCCTAATGACTGCGGATGAGAGGTTTGGGTGATATGGCCATCGCGACCAACCCGTAAGGTTTCTTTCTCAAGTCCAATACGACCCTGTTGCAACAGTCTCCATTCCGATCCACTGAGCAATAGTTTGAGCCGTTGCTCAAAAAGCTTAGTCAAAGTCACACCAGCCTAAAACCATCATTTGAAATAGACATTACGATAACCCTCAAGTTTTGCGTAAACACTTACGTACTAGCTTGTAAATACAGTATTATCACATTTCAAAATCCCCGGGTAGACATGGAGATTCAATGGAGTGCTAGATGTGATCAAAGCCGGTGGCTGGTTGATGCTGCCCATTATTGCCTGCTCAGTGATCGCGTTAACCATTATTGTAGAACGATTTCTATCATTGCGGCAGCAGCGTGTACTGCCCAAAAACCTCGTCAAGACTTTACGGGTTTGGAGTAAGACTGGCAAAATTCCAGAAATCAATCTTGATAAGTTAGCCATCACATCACCCCTGGGCCGGATTGTCGCTGCAGGTTTATCCAACCGACAACACGGCCGAGAGATCGTCAAAGAAAGTGTTGAAGACACCGGGCGTCACGTAGTCCACGAATTAGAGCGTTTTCTAAACTCTTTGGGTACGATTGCCGCTATCACACCCCTGCTGGGATTACTCGGTACAGTGGTCGGTATGATTGACGTATTTACGGTCATTTCCATGGAAGGCACTGGGGAAGCGGAACAATTAGCAGGTGGTATTTCACAAGCGCTGATTACCACCGCAGCAGGTCTTAGCGTCGCTATACCCAGTTTGCTTTTTTATCGTTATTTTTCCGGTAAAGTGGAAACCCTGGTGGTGCGAATGGAGCAAGAAGCCATGGGTTTAGTAGATATTATTCATACCATATCATCCGAGCCACCATCGTCAACCACCCTCGACTAAAACGGAGATCCTTGTGAACCTGCATCCCTCACGCCGGGAGGCGCCGGATATCAACTTGACACCGTTAATCGATGTGGTTTTTTTGTTACTTATTTTTTTTATGGTATCCACCACGTTCCGCAAAGAATCGGATCTCCGGGTTGACCTTCCTGAAGCTTCCCAGCAACAACCTATCGAAGATCAACAAACTCCCTTGGAAGTTATGGTGGATGCGGTTGGGGGTTATCGGGTAAACGGCCGGCCTTTATTGAACAATCAACCAGATACCCTTAAGAGAGCACTGACGGCGGCCGCTGCCAGTGACCGCGAGCAAACCTTTATCATTCGAGCTGATGCAAACACGCCTCACCAAGCCGTGGTAACTGTTATGGACATTGCTGGACAAATGGGTTTTCGGCGCTTAGCTATTGCCACCTTGAATAACCAGCCTGGCGTTGCAACGGAGAACCCATAAAACCATGCCGTCTTTACCCCATTATTGGCAGTCTGTAAACCTAGTATCGGTATTGCTTTGGCCCCTTAGCGTTATCTACGCAGGCTTTGTCACGGCACGTCATTATGCGTATCAGCAGGGTATTTTGAAATCATCTCAGCTCGGTGTGCCGGTTATTGTGGTGGGAAATATCAGCGTCGGCGGCACCGGCAAAACCCCCTTAGTGATACGCTTAGCACAGCTGCTTAAAGACAATGACTATCGTCCAGGCATTGTCAGCCGGGGCTATGGCGGCAATGCGCAAAGTTGGCCACGCTCGGTAACCCCCCTCAGCGATCCCGTTGAAGTGGGCGACGAACCGGTATTATTAGCCCGTCGTTGTGATTGTTCAGTGGTCGTCGGGCCTGACCGGGTAGCAGCGGCGCGAGAGCTGCTGAACAATGCCGATTGTAACGTCATTATTGCCGATGACGGTTTACAGCACTATCCACTCAGCCGTGATATTGAAATCGCTGTGATTGATTATAACCGTGGCTTTGCTAATGGTGCCTGTTTACCGGCGGGTCCCTTACGGGAACCTCAAAAACGGCTTAAACAGGTTTCTTTTGTGGTAGAGCATGGCACAGATCGCGGCGAACACCCCATGACACTGGTGGGGGAACGGGCGGTTAATCTCATGGATGCCAGTGTCACCTGTTCACTAACAGGGTTTCGTACTCATTCTGTCCATGCCGTGGCAGGCATTGGCGATCCTGATCGGTTCTTTAATTTTCTGCGTTCCCAGGGTATTCGCACCATAAATCATCCTTTTCCTGATCATCATAGGTTTACTGCCGCGGATCTTGCTTTTGGGGATGATCTCACGGTGCTTATGACAGAAAAAGATGCGGTTAAATGTAAACATCTGGCACGGGATTTCTTTTGGTATATTCCAGTGCAGGCCCGTCTTGATCCATTATTGGAAGACCAAATTCTTAAACGCCTGGCGCAATGTGTCAGTAAAACCACTGACAAAACGCCTCAATCTGAGCATTCATAAAATGGATAAAAAGCTTCTAGAAATTTTAGTGTGCCCGGTTACTAAAGCACCCCTTATTTATAACAAAGAACGCCAGGAACTGGTTTGTAAAGCCAGCCGTCTCGCCTATCCCATTCGCAATGGCACACCTGTGATGCTAGAGTCAGAAGCAAGACGACTAGCCGAGGACGAGGACGTTTAAAAATGACCAGGTTTCGCGTCGCTATTCCCGCCCGCTACGGCGCCACACGTTTACCTGGCAAACCGCTGCGAGAATTAGCAGGACGTCCGCTTCTCGAACACGTCTATCGCAGAGCTTTGGAAAGCGGCGCTGAGGAAGTCATCATCGCAACCGACGACGAACGGATTCGTAGTGTCGCGGAAGGCTTTGGCGCTTCTGTTACCATGACCTCGCAAGAGCACAGATCGGGTACTGATCGAATTGCCGAGTTAGTCACCTTACGGGGCTGGGCAGAGGATACCATTGTGGTAAATCTGCAAGGTGACGAACCGCTTATGCCACCAAAACTGCTGCCGCAAGTGGCCACCAATCTCTACCATCATCCGCAAGCAGGTATCGCTACCTTATGCACAAAGATTACTCACACGGCGGATATCTTTGATCCCCATGTGGTCAAAGTGGTGCTGGATGGAAAAGGTTTTGCCCTCTATTTTAGCCGTGCGCCAATCCCTTACCATCGCGATGCCTTTACAAAAAATCTTCACCAAGACACCCTTGCACCAGACAGTTGCTCCTATTTTCGCCATATTGGGCTTTACGCCTATCGTGCAGGAGAATTGCTACGGTTTTGCCAATTACCGCCCTGCCCCCTTGAACAAGCTGAATCTTTAGAACAGTTACGCGCCCTTTGGCAGGGTGTCCGTATTCATGTCCAAGAGACTGAGGAAATTCCACCACCCGGTGTTGATACAGAAAAAGATTTGGCACGCTTACAAAGTTATCTGGAAAGTAAGGCTTGATGGAAAATGCCCTAGGATAACAGATGTGCGGGTCTTTGCAGGATAGTGTTAAAGCCATTGATAAGCCAAGCACTGACCTATTAACCTATTAATATTATTATCATTAAAAATCATCATAGTAGGAAAACAGGATAACAATTTTTGCGATCTATTACTTTTTTTTCGGCTTCTGAGCGGCAACAACAACAAGCTCAAAAGACCCTAGTTACTCGCGTTCTGTTCGTCTGTATGGGCAATATCTGCCGTTCTCCTATGGCCGAAGGGGCGTTTTGTCATCTCTTGCAAAAGGTAAATCTCGCCGATTACGTATATGTGGACTCAGCAGGCACTCACTCCTATCATGTGGGAGCATCGCCTGACCACCGGAGTCAGCAAATTGCCAGTCGCCGTGGCGTCAACCTACGGGCCATCAAGTCCCGACCCGTCACTCTTAAAGACTTTGCAACATTTGATTATATACTTGCCATGGACAAAAATAACTACAAGCATCTGCTTGATTTTTGTCCGCAAGTCAATTATCGATCTAAAATTCAATTATTTCTCGATTATGCACCTGATCTAAAAGAGGAAGAAGTGCCCGATCCTTACTATGGAGGATTAAAAGGCTTTGAAAAAGTTATGAATTTGGTGGAAGAAGCCGCGCTAGGTTTGTTAAATCATATTCGAGAAAAATATCACTTATAGCTCAAACGAGCTATGTCTTTTACTAGCCCCTTACTCCATGATTTTGTTTATCCGAGTGATACTATTACGCACAAAGGCGCAAACCAACATGTTACAACGGCTAACAAAAGCCTTAAAGATTTCCTCTCAACCCAGTTCTACCCGGCTGATCATGACATTAGGCATCACCAGCTTATTATTGGGTCTCGCCATCGTCGGCATTTATAAACTGACCTTGTCCACCATCGCGTCCCACAAGGCGGAAGCCACCCGGCAAGCGGTTCATAATGTGCTCCCCGGTATTGCCCAATTTCAACCCCTGGTTTATCGCGCAGGACAGTTACAGCCGACCGTAGAACCTCAAAGCGAAGCGGAATTGATCTATGCGGGTTACGATAGTGCAGGCCAGTTGGTGGGTTACGCCATTCCGGGAGAAGGTCCTGGTTATCAAGACAGCATTCAGCTTTTGTATGGTTATCAACCCAACGATGGTCTTATCGTCGGTATGGAGGTTTTAGCCAACCGGGAAACGCCAGGGTCTGGAGATAAAATCCAAAAAGATCAGGAATTTTTGGCTAATTTCCAGTCGTTAGCCGTAAACCCAAAAATCGTCGTGGTAAGCAACGGCAGTAAATCGAAACCTAACGAGATCGATGGGATTAGCGGCGCTACGGTTTCTACCAACAGTATTGTGGCAATCCTCAACACCAGCCAGCGCCGTTGGTCAGAGCGTCTGCCTAAACCCGGTTCTGAACCTCTTCCACCGACCAACGTAAATTGACGTCACATTGGGATAATGTCTGATTCTGCTAATTTTTTGTAAACTCTAGCAACTTTAATTTTTTTAATTGTCATACTTTTTTATTTGTCATACTTTTTTATTCTCAATGCTAAAAGCATATTAAGGAGAGTCCGGAGTATCTTGTGAAACTTCAGCAACTGCGCTATCTAATTGCTATTGCCAAAAATAATTTAAATATCTCCGCAGCGGCTGAAAGTCTTTACACATCGCAACCGGGCGTAAGCAAACAAATTCGTTTATTGGAAGACGAACTGGGTGTTGAAATATTTAACCGTAATGGCAAGCATCTTAGCCATATTACTGCCGTTGGCGAACAAATTATCAAAAAAGCCAAGCAAATCCTGGGCGAAGTAAGAAATATTCAAACTATAGCGGCTGAGTTTAGAAACGATCAGTTGGGCAGCTTATCCATCGCTACCACTCATACCCAAGCTCGCTATGTGTTACCGTCAGTTATTAAAGCATTTCGTGAACGTTATCCTTCTGTAAACTTACAAATTCAGCAAGGCTCCCCCGCACAAATCGCCGAACTGGTTGCTTCCGGCGAAGTAGATTTTGCCATCGCCACCGAGGCCGTTGAGTTATTTGAAGACCTCATTATGATGCCTTGCTATTTATGGAACCGCAGCGTTATAACACCTGTTAACCATGAACTTACCCATTTAACTAGCTTAACCTTGGAAACGATTGCCCATTATCCCTTAGTCACTTATGTATTTGGCTTTACAGGCCACTCTAAGTTAGATGAAGCGTTTCGCAATGCGAAACTGGATCCCAAAGTTGTCTTTACGGCTACCGACACAGATGTTATCAAAACCTATGTGCGTCTCGGTTTAGGAATTGGCATTATTGCCGCCATGGCCTTTGATCCTGAACGAGATCAAGATTTAGTAAAGTTAGATGCCAGTCACTTGTTTCCCTCTAGCATAACTCGCATAGGTTTTCGACGCGGCAGCCTGTTACGGACTTATATGTATGATTTTATGATGCTTTTTGCACCGCATCTCACGCCTGAAGTGGTTGAGGCAGCCCAGCAAGCACCTTCCAATGATGAGATCAAAGCGCTTTTTGATAGTTTGGCGTTACCGGTTCTTTGAAAAACGACTTTAATGGAATTTACATTCTATTGAACAATAGCGCTTCGTTATCATCTTTTAAAAATTCGCAATTGCTGCTGAAATCATCAAAGCGAGGGCTTTATTTCGTCCCCTTCCACTGCTAATTTAGAAGCTGTTTTAAAATTGCTCATATCCGCTGACTCGGCGTTGCAGCCCCTTCTCCACTGCTCATTTACTTGCCTCTTGCCTGTAAACTACGCTGCTCGAAGGAGCCGCGCCTTGATTCAGCGAACGTCGCGGGTTTTTAAAACAGCTTCTTAGAGGGGGGGCAGCCGATAACGTGAGAAGTTACTTAAAATACAACAACTAGCTAGAACGTAGGCGTCCAAATAGATGTTTCTCCCGGCACAGATACAAAATTCTCTCCTGAACACCAGTTTTTATCATTAACCAAAAATTTAAAACTGAGCACACCGGAATTTGTGTTCGTCTGCCAGGACCATTCATCATCACCTGTATTATCCATTAAAATACCATTCTCCCAATTCAGACCGCCTCCTTCTCCTCGGATATAAACGCTATTACCGTAACCCACATTCACTTTGGCTATTATAGTTGTGGACAATTTTTCACCGCTATTTTTCTTTCTGGTAGGTGTCTTTTTAGTGGTTTCCGGCTGCTCTGCAGCAGGTTTTTTTGAGGTCTGTTGGGGAGTACTTTTAACCTTATCGTTTGTCACGATAGCACCTTTTGAAGGGGACAATTTTTGACTGTTTTTAGCAACCGTTTTAGCTTTCTTTACGGTTGCTAAACTGGGCTTTTTAGCAGCCGGTGTCGCGCTGGTTTTGGCAGCCGCCGCTTTAGTCTTCACCTTTTTTTGGGGCGACTTGCTTTTGCTAGTGGTTGATTTAGTGGTTGGGGCTGGCCGCTTAGCAGCCGCTGAAAGTTGTGCTACGTCTTTATTTTTTGTTTCCTTTTTAGCTGCCTTTTTTTTAGGAGCTGGTTTTTTTTCATCAACAGATCGGGTTTCAGCCTTCTTGATTGCCACGAATTGTTCTCCTCTTAATAATTCTAAGGGCTTTCAAGTAGTCAAATCATCAAGGTTTTTTCCTGACGCTAGGGCTTCATTAAGCCACTTGGGACGTTTTCCTCTACCCGTCCAAGTTTCGTTGGGATTGTCGGGGTTGCGGTATTTGGTAACACTTTTAACTTTTGGCTTTTCGACTTCCTCTTCTTTAATGTCGATATTTAAATTCGCCGATGCTGCTAAGGTTTTTATTTCCTTAATGACGGCTTTTTTTTTATCTTTTTCATACTGATTTACCAACGTTTGAGCATTTGTAATCAGGTTTTGTAGTGCTTCAACAGACATTTCTTTTAGCTGATCAATCTTTATCATTTCGAATACTCCTTAAAGCACTTAAAATTTGACTAGCACAAAGTTATCACGATTTATCATAATAAAGCATAATGATCGCTAAAAAATATAATTTTTCAAGGTTTATAAAAAGTTTTTTTTCAATAAAAAGCATTTTTTTTGAGTAATCCTTGTTGAACCAATTGACTTAGTTAATTAATGAGATGATGATATAAAAATATTTTCATTAACCTAACAAGCCGTTATGAAAACCTCTAAAACCGAACTGCGTATTAGCCTTTTTGAAAGCTTTACAAACTTGCTCTCTGCGGTAAACACTTTTTGTCTTTCATTACGCCGTAATGAGTCATTGCCAATGTGGGTTTCTCGCACACCATTAGAAGTTAATACCGATATATCCATGCGTTTTAAAGCCATTCAACTTTTTCAAGCGCTATGGTATGAGGATGGGCAAGACGGTCGCGATACATTAACCTGTCCGGGAGTTATCGGCGCCGATGGTGAAACATTAGCCCTGGCTAAAACCTGTAATGCGGTTAAAGATACTTTTAAAAAAGCCGTTTTGGCGCTCAAAACATTGCCTAAAGCGGATATGGACAAGCTTATGGAAGACTTGCACCAACGTGATGAAACCGTTGCCACAGCCATGCAACGCATGGGCGCTGCCCGGCTTAATCTTAAACAGGCTTATCGGCATATACCGGTGTTGGATAAACGACCCGTCAAAATCGGTTTTACTTGGTCAAAACAAGGCCGCACGATTCAGAGAACCAGTGTCCAGGAAGCGCGTCGACTATTAGAACGACGCCGAGAAACACCGCAAACCCGTTTAGAATTAGAACGTTTAGTGTCTATTGCAGAAACCGAGATGCTCGCTAGAGTGCGTCGTGTGTGTCCTCATTTACGGGTAAATCTGGTTTTCCAAAACTCTGATAATGAAATTCAGCGGCGGCTTATGCAAGCCCCCTTACCGATTTTAGTACCCCTCCAGCCCGGCGAGCCGCTGCCCGAATTCGTCCCCATTGCACCTGAACCCACCACCAGCCAACGTCTACAACGGTCTGATGTACGTATTGAAGAGGAAGTTTTTTTACCTTCTATTCGAGTTTATCGATATCAGGCTCGCTATCGTTATTAATGTTTACTGCCCCAGTCCTGGAGCGCTAGCATGGCTCATCGTACCGAACGCATCGTTTTCAAAGGTTCGCAAGGTTTTGAGTTGGCCGCTCGCCTTGATCTACCTGCCGGTAAGCCCCGCGGCTATAGCCTATTTGCCCATTGCTTTAGCTGTTCTAAAGATGTATTGACAGCGGTACGAATCAGCAAAGCGCTTACTGAGCACGATATTGCCCTACTGCGCTTTGACTTCACGGGGCTGGGCAACAGTCAAGGTGATTTCGCCAATACAAACTTTTCATCCAATCTCGAAGATTTACGTCGAGCCGCCCAATATTTGCGCAATCATTACCAGGCGCCCAAGCTGCTTATCGGCCACAGTCTGGGCGGCTCGGCAGCACTAGCGGTAGCAGACGATATACCCGAAGTACGCGGGGTAGCAACACTCAATGCACCCAGTAACCCTAGCCATATTAGCCATTTCTTCCAAGACAGCTTAGCGGAAATCGCTGTCCAAGGTGAAGCCGAAGTGCTGCTAGCCGGGCGCAAGTTCCGTATTCAGCAGCAGTTTTTGCACGACTTGACTGAGCAGCGCCTGCTCGACAAAGTCGCCCAATTGCCCTGCCCCTTGTTGATTATGCACTCACCGGTGGACGCCATCGTCAATATTGAACATGCGATGCACATTTTTAATGCCGCTAAATACCCAAAAAGCTTTCTTTCCTTGGATGATGCCGATCATATGGTCTCACGTCCCCAGGACGCCGCTTTTGTGGCTGCGGTACTGAGCGCCTGGGCTGACCGGTTTCTTGATCCACTGTAGCGCCCAATAGTCTAGCGAGCTTTTCCGGACAGCCTAGCTTTATACTCAGTCGTGATCAGTCATTAAATCCAAATCAGTGGCGTGACTTGGCCAATTGGTCACCACAACCAGCCAGCCGCCAACCTACTCAACCTTGATCTCGCGAATCACAACCAGGTTACCAAATGGTCTCAGACTGAAAAACGTTGGCGCAAAAAAAACCGGGACAAAATGCCCCGGTAAACAACCACTATAAGGAGGAAAACCATGACTAAAAGTTTGTAAAATCCTTTTACAATGTCGATCCCTCACTTTTAATGAATGCAAATACGATGCCAGCTTTATTTTTATATAGTTGCTTGTTTATAAATGATTTTTAAAAAAGCTACTGATAACAGTGAAAATTTTTGGCGCTATCTGACACGAGAGGGTAAAGAATGGCGGTTATGGGTCGCTGTAGCAGGTTATCGAAAAGCGGCGGGTTAAAGCTATCATTTGCTTGACCTTAACCCACCTCTTGCGCCTCCCTTAGCTTACTGCCCGCAAACGAGCTTTGGCGGCACCCTCGTCGCTAGCTCCCTGATAACGAAAGCGGCTCACCAGTTGTTGCAGTTGGGCAGCCATGGTGGCAAGCTCGGTGGCCGCCGAACTGGTGTCCCCGATACCCTGTAGGGTTGTTTGAACACCGTCGGCCACTTGACCGATATTTTGCGCAATTTCACCGCTGCCGGTGGCCGCTTCGCTGACACTGCGGCTGATTTCATTGGTGGTGGCGGTTTGCTCTTCCACAGCGCTGGCCACGGTGGTTTGAATGGCGCTGATCTGATCGATGATGTGACTGATCTCGGCCAGCGCTGCCGCGGCGCCTTCGCTATCCTGCTGAATCGTTACAATCTTGAGACGGATATCTTCAGTGGCCTGACCGGTTTCCTTGGCCAGTTCCTTCACTTCATTGGCGACCACCGCAAAGCCCTTACCGGCCTCGCCAGCGCGGGCCGCCTCGATGGTGGCGTTCAAGGCGAGCAGATTGGTCTGCTCGGCGATGGCGGTAATGGTTTTCACCACATTGTCGATGGCCGCACTACTTTCGCCCAGTTTGCGCACTGTGCTGTTGGCCGTATCAGCCGCTTGTACCGCACTGGCCGCGATACGGGCAGCCTCGCCGGTTTGCTGGGCGATTTCGCGGATGCTGGCGGTCATTTCCTCGGTGGCGGCGGCCACGGTTTCCACATTGGCGCTGACTTGGCCCGAGGCGCCCACTACGTCATTGGCTTGTTCCCCAGTGGACTCTGCAGTGGTGCGCATTTGCCGACTGACTGCGGTGAGTTCCTCAGCAGACCCGGCCAGAGTTTGGGCATGTTGACTGATGTCGCCAATGCTGGCGCGTAGGGACTCAAAGAATCTCGCCAAGCCTTCGCCCATTTGACCGATGGCATCATCACCAGAGACCGTGACAACTTGGGTCAAGTCGCCTTCTGCGGCCGCACCCACCACGGTCAGCAACTCATCCACTTTGGTTTGCAAGGCAATTGCCTGTTCACGCTCCCGTTCCGCGGTGGTTTTCAAGTAATCTTCATTGGCTAACTGTTCGGTGAGATCAAACCATTCCACCACCGCGCCCATCCGCACGTTCTCCTCATTGATAACCGGATTGGCGACAATTCTTAAGGTGCGCCCGCCAAATTGCATGGTGGACTGATGAGTGCCTTGGAGTTTGTCTAGTATGGCCCGTTGGTGACTGGGATTACGATGGAAGATATCGATATTAGCCCCTAAAATAGCCTTGGGATCAAAATTAGGTAAAGACTCACGGACACTGTCCTGCACATCGGTAAATAACTTATCGCCCGATTCGTTGACATAAATAATATCACCGTCAAGATTGGCCATCATTACGCTGGCTGAAACTTTATCCAACCCCTGTTTAAGCCGTTCTACTTCCGCCGTGCGACGCTGATCCGTCTCGATGCGCTGGCGTAGCTGGGTCTGCATGGTATCCAGAGAGTGCAGTAACTTGCCCACTTCATCCTTGGAACGATCATCCAGCTGATTATCTAAATCCCCTTCGGCAATATGCTCGGCGGCGTGTACTGCTTTGCCAAGGCGACGATTTAAGCCTCTGGCAAAAAAGATGCTAATACCCGCAATTAACACCAACGCTACCAGGCTAACAACGCTAAAGTAGAACACAGTGTCCCGCACATCAGCCGCCATCCGTTCTTCTACTTGGTGCATTGCCACAGCAATATCATCGATATAAAAACCGGTACCGACAACCCATTGCCATTGGGGCAAACTCATACCATAGCTCAGTTTTTTCGCCTCACTCGCCTGCCCTGGTTTTTCCCAAACATAACGCACAAAGTCATTCCCAGTTTCCTGGGTGGCTTGATTTATCAGATCCTTAAAAATAAATACACCCTGTGAATCCTGAACGTTAAGGACGTTTTTGCCCTCCAGTTCGGGTTGATGAGGATGCATCAGCATGGTTCCATCATGCCCGACGACAAAAAAGTAGCCATCCTCTCCATAGCTTAGGGTTCTCAAGATAGCTTTAGCAGCATTCTGTGCGGCTGGGTCCGCAGCGTCTTTGTTATATAAATCATTGATGGCGGAGACCGCTATTTGCGTAAAACTCTTAAGCTCTTTCTTTTTTTCCTCCAGCAAATCGTGTTCTACATCCGCTACCTGCTCCGTCATGATGTAATCGAGTTCGTAAACCGTTACCAAGGTGAGACAAAGGGTAACGAGGATGGCGGGTAATACGCCCAACAGGATAAGTTTTAATTTTAATGAAATACCTTTCATTGAAGGAGTTCCTTTTTGGTTCAAGGCAGCAGTTTGCCTTTCTGTTAAAAACCACTTCTCAGGCAATCTTTTGTGTTAATTTTTGTAAAAAAATGACACAACCGCACACATGCTTGAGGATTTTGGTCTTGTTTTTTAATAAAATGTCTAAATTACGTGCTTATATCCTTATACAATGTTCATCCGTCAACCGTGTTTTGCAATTGCTGCACCAATCTAAATAAGTAGGAGCAAGAATGTCAGGCGGCGGAAGGGGGGCTAGGTTAGCTCGTGAAGGGAGTGCGGCCTGGATGGCCGCCATCAAGCGTACAGGGACGTATTTACAGCGTCTCCCGGCACGAGCTACCTAGGCCCGCTCAGGGATTCAAAAACAACTAACTAAGGCAAATCTTAAGGCGTTACAAACTCGATACCCCCCATATACCGTTGCAATACCTGGGGAACACAAATACGGCCTTGGGCGTCTTGGTAATTTTCCATAACCGCGACCAGCGCACGTCCCGCGGCGACGCCGGAACCATTTAAAGTATGCAGAAGTTCCGGTTTGCCGGTGTCTGGATTGCGCCAGCGGGCCTGTAAACGACGCGCCTGAAAATCTGTACAATTACTACACGAGGATATTTCCCGGTAGCGCTGCTGGCCCGGTAGCCAAACTTCCAAATCATAGGTTTTGGTGGCGGCAAAACCCATGTCACCGGTACACAGTACGATCTTTCGATAGGCTAGATTGAGCCGTTGCAAAACGGTTTCAGCATGTTGGGTTAATGCTTCTAAGGCGGCCTCGGATTCGGCAGGGGTCACCAGATGGATTAACTCTACCTTCTCAAATTGATGTTGCCGAATCATCCCCCGCACATCCTTACCGTAGGAACCCGCCTCACTGCGAAAACAGGGGGTGTGCGCCACATAACGCCGGGGCATATCAGCCGCATCTAGGATGGTATCCCGCACCAAATTAGTGACCGGCACTTCAGCGGTAGGAATCAGATAATAGCCACTGTCCCCGCTCAGACCAAATAGATCTTCTTCAAATTTAGGCAATTGCCCCGTCCCGCGTAGGCTATCGGCATTCACCATATAGGGTACATAGATTTCTTCATAGCCGTGTTCGCTACTATGCAGGTCTAACATAAACTGAATGAGCGCCCGTTGCAGCCGCGCCAGGCCCCCGGACATAACCACAAAACGCGAGCCGGTTAATTTAGCGGCCCCCTCGAAATCCAATAAACGTCCTCCTAAATCCACATGGTCTCGCGGCGTAAAATCAAACTGAGGTAAATCTCCCCACCGGGTCACTTCCACATTATCGTTTTCATCCTTCCCATCGGGGACAGAGACATCGGGGATATTCGGCATTTCTAACTGGATTGTGCGCAGTTGCTCTTGAATAGTGCTGAGCTTTTCCTGGTTTTTTTTAAGGGCATCCCCTAAATGAGCCACTTCGTCCAACAGCGGCTGCATATCTTGACCCGCCGCCTTGGCTTTGCCAATGGCTTTGGAGCGACTGTTGCGGCGGTTTTGCAGTTCCTGGGTATCCACCTGAAGTGCCTTGCGTTGGGTTTCTAGTGCCGTTATTTGTTGTACGTCCAGGAAATAACCGCGGCGAGCCAGCTGAATTGCCGTTGCTTCCAATTCAGTGCGCAATAATTTCGGATCCAACATGGATACTTTGTCTCCCGTAGTTGTTTTGACATGGCCCTATAATACCCATTCTCCAAATTAGTACGGTACTTCCTATCACAAAAACAAAATGAACAGGACTTGGGCAGCTCGTTCCAGAAGACGCCGTGAATACGTCCCTATAGGCTTGACGACGGCCATCCAGGCCGTCAACACTTCTTTTACGAGCTGCCCAAGTCCTGTTTTGCGTAAGTTCTGATGAAGGATTTATGCAAGCTCTTGACTATGTGTATGTTAATTGCAAAACTCGTGAGTTTAAAATGATCGCCACAATTTCCCCTCTAATGACCCATGGGTTTTTTATCAGGCTATGGTAGTAAACTAACTAATAAGTGATGAAAAAAAAGATCTCTCAATAAATTCCACACACCGCACGCCCTACTTACCGCAAAAAAAAACCACCAGTGTGGTTTTGACTGAGCTAGGTAAATTGGCAAGTTGGCCATCATTTTATCCAATGCGCAGCATGCTACTATTTTTAAAATTACTTGAACGGGAGCCTAAATTAATGGAAATGAAAAACCTCGACGAGATTCTCCAGTCGTTCCGTCACGATTTACCTAAGGACAGTAAAACAGCTAACGCCATCGATCAGGGAGCGCCCTTAAGCGAGATTTCAGAATATGCTGAACAAGAGGGCCTGCATCAATTCGCTTCGGTGCTTTTCGAGGCTCAGCAAGAAGAGTTAAGGGAGTCCAAACAACCAGCAGACACCATAGCCACCCTAGCCAGAGAACGTATTCGTAATTTCCGCGCCAATCTACCTGGCACTAGCAAAACGGCGCAGGCTATTGATAGTGGCGCCAGTTGGGTAGAAATTTCTGAATGTGCTCAGGAGGAGGGGTTAAATGAATTGGCTTCTATCCTCTTTGAAGCTGAACAGGAACGTCTTCGTTTCAAAACGTCCTAGAGCATTTCCCATTCAACTGTACACATCGTTAGCCTTCGGTATCGGCGTGCTCAGGTACCCAAGTGTACATTCCGCGCGCCTCGCCTCGGCTGCCTTGTGTACAGTACAGTTAAAGCGAAAACGCTCTAGCATAAATCTGGAGTGTTTGTTATCCGCTGGCCGCAGGGCAGCCCAGCGGCAACTTTAAAATATTATATTAGCCGCAATTGGGGGTTTTACCTTGGGCGTGCGCCGCTTCATAGGTCGTCATGGCCCTGCCCATATTAGCCTGTAAATCCTGAATGCGGGTGCCGTGGGACGGGTGAGTGGATAAAAATTCTAGGGATTGACCCTGACTAGCCTGAGCCATGTTTTGCCACAACGAAACACTTTCCCGTGGGTCGAATCCTGCCTGCGCCATCAAATCCAATCCAATCACATCCGCTTCGCTTTCGTGGACTCGGCTGAAGGGCAACAGGATACCCACCTGGGCGCCCAAACCCAGGGCCTTCATAAGATATTCTTGCGAGAGCACGCCAGAACCGCCATCATAAATCGAACCCGCAATGGCTATGCCACCTTGCACGGCCGTTTGCTGCGACATGCGTTCGTTACCGTGATTAGCCAGGACATGGCCTATTTCGTGACCAATCACCGCCGCCAGTTGATGCTGGTTGTTGGCAACATCCAGCAGACCCGTGTGGACACCTATTTTGCCGCCGGGTAGCGCAAAGGCATTGGGTGTGTCGTCATCAAAAACCACCACCTCCCAATGACTCTCGCGGTTGTCCAATGTAGACGTAATCGCTTGCGCCACACATTGCACATAGCGGTTAACTTGCCGATTATCGGCAATCGGTTTTTTATTCTTAAGTTCCGTAAATGCTTCTGCCCCCATGGTATCCATTTGTTGCGGGGACATCATGGCAAACTGCTGCCGCCCCGTCGGGGAGACAGCGCAGGCAGTTACCAAACAAAGCAACAAACTCAGTAACGTTATTTTTTTCATAAAGATACCAAACCTCATAGTAAACTAACTATTGCACGCTGCCAAAGATAAACAGCGCCTTAACAAGGCTCCCTCATGGACCATCTATTATAAAATATCGGTTTAGGCTGCAAATTATTTAGTGAATCATGGTTGGAAATCAAAAATTGATGGGCGGGCCTAGCTTCCCTTGCCATGCTTTGATAAAGGTTTCACCCGCTTTGGCCATTCTCACCGAAAATTGAGCGCCATCTTGCAGATAAAAGATCACCGAATAAGACTTCTCAGGTGCGGATTTGTTGGTCCAACCGGTGTTTTTTGTGGTTAACCACGCTACTTTTTGCACATCGTTATAGTGATAAACCTTCGCTTCATCCAACTTTATAAAAGCCATTTGCTGCTGGCTATGATCAAATACTACAGGCGGTTGACTGGGTAGTTGCTCATCCACAGTAAAGCCTGCGCTTTGCAATGTGTTGATAGCTGCCTGGTAGTTTTGCTGGGCTTTGCTGTTCCACTCGATAGCAACAGCCACACCAATGGCAAAGATGATTAATAAATAGCCGCGCTGGTTGCCAGCAACGATGAGGCGCACACCGATTAGAAAAATAACCAGTGGCACGACCCACCCTATAACCGTTTGTATCACAAGCAATATTCTCCTTGTTCACCTTTAATCATAATAACTATTCACGAACTTGGTGGCATAAGGGGCTGCGTCTTGATGCAGCCAACGCGGCAGAGTTTTAAAACAGCTTCTTAACGACGCTGGCCTATGGGTAGCCGAATCGTAAAACAAGTACCCTGACTTAGACTTGAAGAAACCTGAATATCACCCTGATGCTGCTCGGTGATAATAAAATAGGAAACTGACAAGCCAAGCCCGGTACCGACACCCGCCACTTTAGTGGTAAAAAAGGGTTCAAAAACCCGCCGGCGTGTCTCTTCATCCATGCCTGGACCGCTATCCTCCACATCGATGTAAGCCTGGTCATCCATTTTTCGGGTACGTAAAATAATGCGTTGCGGTTTTGAGGCGGTTCCACTACTCATGGCCTGGGCCGCGTTTTTTACCAGATTGAGTAACACTTGTTCAATCTCTGTCCGATCACAATAGATCCAATCCAAATGGGAGTCGTAGTCACGGATGATTTCGATCTGTCGAAAATCATAATTCTTTTTCAAATCATAGTCGCTACCGGCTAACCGAATGACAGTATCGAGCATTTCATTGATCCGAGCTGGGGACAATTCAGCTTTGCTGCGGCGACTAAACGCTAACATATCATTGACAATACCAGTTGCCCGGCGTCCTGCCTCTTGAATACCGTCGAGAAAACGCACAATCCCCCGCTCCTGCAAATAGCTACGAATTTTTTCCAATTCTACGCCAAGATGTTCTGCAGCTTCTCGATTGGTTGATAAGTCAGACGACAAGCGTCGCTGAATATTTTGACACCCCTGCAAAACAGCGCTCAGTGGATTGTTGATTTCATGGGCCATGCCAGCTGCCAGCCCTCCCACGGAGAGCATTTTTTCCGTCTGCACCATCATTTGTTCAATACGCACTCGATTGGTAACATCGTCAACTCGAATCACGGCGCCTAGTGCACCATTGGCCACTAATGGATAAACCATGACATCAGCATAATGGGGCTGTCCTTCAGTCTCAAACACAACCCGCTCGCTACGCATGGAGGTACGGTTGCGAATAGCTTCTTGAACCCGCTGGAGCTGAGAATCTAAATAGGGCAACACCTGGTTAAATAGTTTTCCGTGAGCATCGCGCTGGGAGACCCCGCTGGTTTGTTCAGCGCCGTAATTCCACTCCATCACGCGCCCCTCTCTATCGACACCGATTAACGCCGAAGGCATGGAATCGATAATATTTTTTAAGTAAGAGCGCATCCGCTGCACTTCTTGAGCTGCGCGGCGACGCTCGCTGACGTCTCGAAAACTGAGCACCGCCCCGACCACTTGTCCTACTTCACGAATCGGTGTCATGCTGTACTCGATGGGAAACTCGGCCCCCGAACGGGACACTAATGTACAGCTTTCCCCATGACAAGAGACACCCTCCTCCAACACATGTAATAAAGGACATTCATCGGCGAGACGCCACACCTCATTGAGGGTAGTACCGACAATTTGTACGTCCTGTAAACCCAGCATTTTTATCGCTGCCGGGTTTGCAAAACTGACCCGACTGTCTTTATCAAAACCAACGATGCCATCCTCTACGGATTTTAAAATCAGCTCTTGACGGTGCTGGAGTCGTGCAATTTGTTCATCAGCCAGTTTACGTTCGGTAAGATCTTGCACAACACCCGTAAACAAACGGTATTCGCCAAGACTGACCTCACCCACCGAGAGATACATGGGAAATGTGCTGCCATCTTTACGCCGACCGACTACTTCCCGACCTATGCCAATTATCTTGCGCACCCCCGTTTGTAAATAGTTCTCAAGATAACCGTCATGCTGCGACTGATAGGGTTCTGGCATCAGCATATTAACGTTGCGGCCGATGATTTCTTGGGATGTATAGGAAAATAAGCGTTCCGCGGCAGGATTCATCATCTTAACAATGGCCCGGTCATCGATGACGATGATACCATCAACCGCGCTTTCGACCATGGCGCCGATTAAAGCGCTATCGCGGCTGCTAGACATGTCGTCATTGCCCACTACGGTCATGCAGGTATCCTCCGTTGGTTTTTAATCAACCTAGTATGACGGCTTATACCCTCAAGCAGCAATATTGATGCAAAATACCCAAGACAGCCGTTACTAAACGATGCAGGTTTTGAGGATTGCCGGGACGGAGGGTAACAGGCTTTTCCAAATTCAGCCGTGGCGCCAGCATAGCTATGCAAAGTCTGTTCAAAAACTGTTTTTTGTTTCTTGGAAAAACGATTTAAAACTGCTATTTATGTTGGGGTTAACGTTTTAAGAAGGAAGCGACTTAAAGGCATCGACACGAATGATTAAAAACCAGACAGATTTGTAACGGAAGTTACCAATACAGTTAACCTCATTGAAATTGTATAATTGCCAGTCTTTACACAGGGGGAGCACTAAATGAGTATTAAAAAACAACATCTTAAGACGAAGCCTATCTGCAAAGTGTCGTTTCGAATTAGTGAGGATACCGGTCAATCAGCAAATCAAGCAACTGTAGTGGGCGATTTCAATAACTGGGATCCTTCGGCCACACCCATGAAAAAATTAAAAAGTGGGGCTTTTACAGTGACGTTGGATTTAGATGCCGGTAAAGAATATCAGTTTCGTTATTTACTGGATGGCGAGAACTGGCACAACGACGAAGAGGCTGACCAATATGCACCCAGCACTTATCACGGCACAGAAAATTCCGTGATTGCGGTATAAGCTGTTGCATTATAGAGGTTTATATTGAGAACCTGCTGGAACGCTTTTGCGGTCGCTAGCTATTAATTTGTACCATGATAGTGACCGTGGAGGCTTCCAGTAGTCTCTTAGAAGCTGTTTCAAAACCTGCTCATGTCCACTGACTCGGCGTTACAGCACCTTCTCCGCTGCTCATTTACCGCCTGTAAACTGCGCTGCTCGAAGGCGCTGCGCCTTGATTCAACGAACGTCGCGGGTTTTTGAAACAGCTTCTTAATCTCTTCCCTAGAAAGATAGCAGTCATTTTATTATTTATTAGGAGTTACGCAATTGAAAGTTTAAGTTGTTGATTTTTATGAATTCGCGATTGCACGGTGTGCAAATACATTCTCAGTGAAATCAAACCCTTATTAACCCAACTGCGTAACTCCTATTTATAATAAATAAAATCCCAAATTTTCCCCAACCATGAACGTTTAGACCAAGATCCTTTAAGTCCTTTTTTTAAGAGAAACGCACATCCTTCTTTATCGTCCATCAAGATATGCGTTTCCAGCCATCTCCGTAAAAATAGCAATAGCTCAAGTTTAATTGTGTCTTTGCCAGGTTCTAGACGGTTATAAAAATCCACGACTTCGGTTTTTAGCTCGTTATGCTGATTTTTATGAACCTCGTAACTCGGATAATTAAATATTCGATATAAACTCTCTTCAACGGCAAAGTGGATAACAGTATATT
>CAZGON010000017.1:29479-31150 GCA_964527085.1 uncultured Candidatus Competibacteraceae bacterium | reverse complement strand
AGCACGCCGATACCGAAGGCTAACGATGTGTACAGTTGAATGGGAAATGCTCTAAGGGCAGTTTGTGCCATGCCATGGTAATCTATACGCTGCGATTGAAGAGGTAAATGGCTTTGGTCAGTTCCAAATCCGTTGACAAGGTGCTATTGGGATTTTCGCTGTATAACGTGCGGCTGAGAAATAGCCCTAAGGAGACTGATAATAATCAGTTTTATGGGAGCAGATCCAAAATTGATTCCACAAACCTGATAGGGATTAAATGCTGGTTATGGAAGATCTTGCAAGATTCGGAAAACCATCCAGAACAAACCGATGTTCATGGTGACAATCACACCTAACATCCAGTACACCACCTTTATGTCAGATTTAACACCATTAATCAGCTGCTTCAGCTCAGACCGAAACTCACGGATCTCTTCTTTAAGCTCAAACTTAACCGCATTTAATTTCTCATCTTGATTACCTAATGCTTTAGCTACCGCAGTAGCCTTTTCATCAGAAACATCAATGCTTTTCAGCGCATCATAAACTTCATAAATCATCTGTGTCATACAAAACCTCCCACAACACTAGGCTTTGCGCAATTTAAAGGGCCATACACTTAGCGAATATCTACTTGACCCTCTCCGGCCTTTAGGCCGGGGAGAATGTCAAATCCCCGCCTTAAAAAGCGGAGTTTTACGGCGCATCAGATAATAATTCCTGAAAAAACAACTGCATATGCTGCCATGAACGTTGGTCGGCAGCCGCATCGTAGGCGGCCCCTTGGCTAGGGTCATTACCGCTAGCGGGATTGGTAAAGGAGTGGACTGCGCCACCGTAGGTGATGAATTGCCAGTCCACGTTGCCTTGGCGCATTTCGTCTTTAAACGCTTGTACTTGTTCAGAGGGTACATAAGGATCATCACCCCCGTGCAACACTAACACCTTGGCTTTAATATTTTTACTATCGTCTGGAGTTGGCGTGTCGAGTCCACCATGGAAACTCACCACCCCATTGACATCAGCGCCACTGCGCGCCAATTCCAGCACTGCGGTGCCGCCAAAACAGTAGCCAATGGCGGCAACTTTTTCGGGATTGACGGCGGATTGCGCTTTTAAAGCATCTAAGCCCGCATTCACCCGCGCCCGCAGCAGGTCGCGATCATCTTTGTAGGTTTTGGCCAGCTTGCCTGCTTCCTCGTTGCTGGTGACTACTTTACCTTCCCCATAAATATCCGCAGCTAAGGCCACATAACCCAATTCCGCTAATTGTTCAGCACGCTTTTTAGCATAGTCATTAAGTCCCTTCCACTCTGGCACCACCAAAATCCCTGGACCAGGTTCCGCGGTATCTTCCGGCATGGCTAAATACCCAATAAGGGACACATCACCTTGTTTATACTCTAACGTTTTGCTGGTCACTTCTGCTTGAACGGTGATAATCGTCAGAAAAACGAGAATAGAAAATCCCGCCATTAATTTACTCATGTGTTAACCCCTTATGACATTGTCGGATTAGGACATCTTGTCTTTTAAAGCCTCTGCCACTTCGCGCACAAGCCTAGGCCCTCGATATATCAAACCGGTATAGAGTTGCACAAGACTGGCCCCTGCCGCCAGCTTCGCCTCAGCGTCGGCCCCACAGAGTATGCCGCCGACGGCAATAATGGGAAGCTGACCCTGTAAAGT
>CAZGON010000017.1:28046-29376 GCA_964527085.1 uncultured Candidatus Competibacteraceae bacterium | reverse complement strand
TCACCCCATCAATATGATGTTCCATGAGTGTTCCCGCTATCCAGTCGATGGCTTCGTCGTCGAGATCAGGGGCAATTTTAACGGCCAAAGGCACATAACGGCCGTGCTTTTCGGTTAGTTGCGTTTGTTCGGTTTTCAGGGCAATCAATAGCTGGATGAGCGCTTCACCCTGTTGCAGATCCCGCAAACCCGGGGTGTTAGGAGAAGAAATATTCACCGCCACATAATGGACGTAAGGATAAACCTTTTGTAAGCCAGTGCGGTAATCATCAATGGCTTGGGCTAGCGGTGTGAGGGCGTTTTTACCGATATTGATGCCGATGACACCAGGGTAGCGAGCGTTTTGGACTCGCTCGGTCAAGTAATCGACCCCTTGGTTATTAAAACCTAAACGGTTGATGAGGGCCTGGGCTTTGACGAGACGAAATAAGCGGGGTCGCGGGTTGCCGGGTTGTGGGCGGGGGGTTACCGTACCAAGTTCAATAAAACCAAAACCCAATGCCCCCAGCACATCCAGGTAATCTCCGTTTTTGTCCAGACCCGCCGCGAGTCCCACGGGATTGGGAAAGCGGATGCCCATTACGGTGCGCGGCGAGGTGGGCACGCGATGCGCGAATAACTGGTTAAGGGGACCATAGCCTAGTCGTTGGAGCAGATTGAAGGTAACATCGTGAGCCGTTTCAGGGTCCATACAAAACAGCACACGACGTATCAAAGCGTAGGGCATAACCGTTTTACAATTACCCTTGTAAATTTTGCAGAATGCAATCATAGCTTACCAACCCTGCTAAGTTATTCTCCCCATCTGTTACAACGTCCACATTGATTAAACCATGAAAGAAGAGCTGAAAGAAGAAGTTAGCAAAGAATATCAACTCCGGTTTTCTGAACGTGAAGATTACCGTGACGCAGTTTGGCAGGTGTTAACGAAAGACTTTTTCCAAAAATACATTTCCAGGGATTCGACAGTCCTTGATCTTGGCTGCGGATGGGGAGAATTTATCAATAACATCAAAGCCCAAAAAAAATACGGGATGGATTTAAATCCAACCTCTCAAAACAGGCTTGCTTCTGAGGTGGAATTTCTCCACCAGGACTGTGCTACCCATTGGAATTTGCCTGATTCGTCGTTGGACGTTATTTTTACCAGCAACTTTTTTGAACATTTACCCGATAAAAACCATCTTCGAAACGCTATTCAACAAGCGTACCGATGCCTCATACCGGGTGGAAAGATCATCTGTCTTGGACCGAATATCAAATATTTGCCAGGTCTGTACTGGGATTTTTGGGACCATCACATACCGCTGAGTGAGCTTTCTTTAAAAGA
>CAZGON010000017.1:5151-28036 GCA_964527085.1 uncultured Candidatus Competibacteraceae bacterium | reverse complement strand
TCCCCTTAGCGAGCTTTCCCTCAGGGAAATTTTAGAAATCAGTTCGTTTTCCATTCAAAACTGCTGGGCAAAATTTCTTCCCTATACCATGTCCGGCAAGCCGCCACCGCCGTTGCCCTTGGTTAAATTATATTTAAAGCTCCCTTTCATATGGCCTTTTGTGGGCAAACAATTTCTAATTATTGCAAGAAAAGCGTGACGGGAAAATTCTTTATTTTTTATCCATAAGCTCTTATCTAAAAAGGCGTTTTAGTGCGATTCTTTATATTGATAGGTTTATACGTAGTCCTAAATTCGTTTGGTCAATTGTTGATCAAAGCGGGCTCCCTGGAACTCAATCAAACCCAAAACCTATTTAGCATCCTGACCAATACAAAGCTGTTGGCTGGCATTGGCCTGTTTGGGTTTAGTTTTTTGACGTGGATTTATATCCTCACTAAGAGCAATCTCTCTTATGCATTTCCTTTTGCAGTCGGTCTCGGTTATGTGGCCATCATTGCTTTGTCGGTGTTGGTGCTTAAGGAACCCATCTCAATGACGCAACGGTTTGGCATTACGTTAGTCGGTTTGGGCGTTATTCTCATGTCTTGGCAGACCCAAGGATAACATTGCTGGCAGGATGGACATTTCGTCGTAAAAGTTCTAGCTTAAGCGCACTTTTTATCAATCAAACTTGTAATTGGCTATGGCAGATGGAAATATAGCGTTATGCGTTGATCTCGATGGCACGTTAATCCGCGGTGATGTGCTGGTGGAGTCACTGCTAAAGCTACTCAAACAAAGTCCTATTATCCTCTTGCTGATGCCGTTTTGGCTGTTGCGGGGTAAGGCTTATTTTAAGCAACAGGTGGCGAATCGAGTCGAGCTGGATATCGATGGGCTACCCTATGATGCAGAGCTGCTGGGGTTTCTTCAAAACGAACGTAAAAGAGGAAGAACCCTTATATTGGCCACCGCCTGCAACGAGAAATATGCCCAACAGATCGCCGCTCGGTTAGCCCTTTTTGATAAAGTGTTGGCCAGCGACAGCGCTCTGAATTTATCAGGTCGCCGTAAACTGGAGCGTTTTCTGGTCAGTTTTGGCAGCAAACAGTTTGATTATGTCGCTAATGCCAAGATTGATTTAACCATTTGGTCCCATGCGAGAAATGTCATCGTGGTAAATCCAGAACCTGGCGTTATCAACGCTCTGCGCCGTTCTCGGCAAAATTTTCGACTGATGAGTCATAGTGCGCCGCTTTTGCCGACCTTAGTGCGCACCTTACGGCTTCATCAATGGCTCAAAAATACCCTCATCTTTCTGCCGTTGTTTACCTCCCATCTGTATACCAATCTAGCGTCCCTGTGGCACGCTTGTATCGCCTTTTTTGCTTTTGGGCTGTGCGCCTCGGCAAGCTATGTGCTAAACGATCTTTTAGATTTAGAGGCGGACCGACAACATCCCACCAAATGCAAACGTCCCTTTGCCTCCGGTGATCTGCCAACTCTATGGGGTATCGTTCTTATTCCGTTGCTTTTGCTAGGAGGATTTACCTTAGCGTTATTCTTGCCGCTTCCTTTCATGGCTGTGTTAGGGCTCTATTTCTGTATTACGGTGGTCTATTCTTTATATGTAAAACGCATCGAGATGCTCGATGTAATTGTGTTAGCGGGGCTTTATACGCTGCGGGTTATTGCTGGAACGGCAGCCATGGGTATAGGCGTTTCTTTTTGGTTGCTGGCTTTCTCAGTATTTGTTTTTTTAAGTCTTGCCTTTTTGAAGCGCTTTACAGAACTTAGGCTGATGGCAAATCAGGCTCGTGATAAGGCGGCCGGACGCGGCTATCTCGTGGATGATATGGATCTTATTCGAAGTTTTGGCGCAGCCAGCGGTTATTGCTCGGTATTGGTATTAGCGCTTTATGTGAATAGCCCTGCCATCAATATACTCTATACCCGACCTCAACTTATTTGGCTGGTATGCCCCCTGGTTTTATATTGGATCGGTCATCTGTGGATGAAAGCCCAACGGGGTCTCATGCACGATGACCCTTTAGTGTTTGCGCTACGGGATCGGGTTAGCCAGCTAGTGGTATTGCTGGGGATTCTTATCGTCTGTTTGGCCGTCTAAACCATGGCAGCAAAAGAAGACTATGTTTCCTGGGGGCGATTTCCACCCGCCTCCCATCATCAGGTTCATAAACTGCTTTGTAGGTCCCGGTCATTACCAACCGTCGAGCGTCCCCTATTGCCTTTTGGCAACGGACGCAGTTATGGCGATAGCTGTCTGAACAACGGTGCAGATCTTGTCAATGGCCGCTCTCTCGACCACTTTATCCACTTTGATCACAGCACGGGGCAGTTACGTTGTGAAGCAGGGGTATTGTTAGCGGATATTCTCGACCTTACCGTAGGGCGGGGCTGGTTCTTGCCGGTCACCCCGGGAACCCGGTTTATTACAGTAGGCGGCGCTATCGCCAACGACGTACACGGCAAAAACCATCATCGATCAGGCACCTTTAGTCATCATGTAGTGCAGTTTGAATTGCTGCGCTCCGACAACCAGCGATTGCTATGTAGTCCCGATCAAAACTCTGACCTATTTCACGCCACTATCGGGGGCTTAGGTCTTACCGGGCTTATCACCTGGGTAGATCTTAAACTCAAACGCATCAATAATCCCTTTGTCCGCACTGAGACGATTCAGATCACAGATTTAGACCACTTTTTCGCCCTAGCGGCGGAGTCCGATAAAGATTATGAATACACGGTAGCTTGGCTCGACTGTCTCGCCAAAGGCAAATCTCTGGGCAGGGGTTTGTTTATGCGTGGCAATCACGCTAGCCCCCTTTGCAAGCGTCCTCGACACACTCGCGGCAAGGGTCTCGGCGTTCCCCTGACGCCTCCCTTTTCTCTGGTGGGTGGCCTTCCGTTACGGATCTTTAACGCCCTTTATTATCGCAAACAGCTAGGCCGAAAGGAATCGAAGACGGAGTTTTATGAACCGTTTTTTTATCCTCTCGATGGTATTAATCATTGGAACCGCATCTATGGACCCAAAGGGCTTTTGCAATATCAATGTGTGATACCGATACCGAACGGCCCCACCGTCATCCATGAATTGCTGGCCCGGATCGCCCGCTCAGGACAGGGTTCTTTTTTGAGTGTGCTCAAAGTGTTTGGCGATAAACCGTCCCTAGGGTTGCTGTCATTTCCCCGTTCCGGCGTCACCCTGGCGTTAGACTTTCCTAATCAAGGTCAAAAAACCTTTACCCTTTTGGATCAGCTGGACGAGCTGGTGGCCCAAGCCGGTGGCGCTGTTTATCCAGCTAAGGATGCGCGTATGTCGCCTGAACATTTTCAACGCTATTATCCCAACTATAAACACTTTCAGGCTTTTATAGACCCTCGCTTTTCATCCAGCTTTTGGCGTCGGGTAACGGGGGAAGCGACACCATGAGACGAGTGCTGATTATAGGCGCCACCTCCGCCATTGCCGAGGAGACCGCACGCTGCTTTGCGTTACAGGGCGATCGGTTGTTTCTAGCCGCCCGAGACGCCACCCAGATGCAAACCATTGCGGCAGATCTTCGTCTACGAGGCGCGTCGGAGGTGGATACGGCTGCCTTTGAGGCCACCAATTATGGGACTCACCCAGATCTGATTGCCACGGCTAAAGAAGCCTTGGGAGAACTTGATGTGGCCTTGATTATGCACGGCACATTGCCCGATCAAAACGCCTGTCAACAGAGCTTTGAGCAGACTCAAGCCGAGTTTGCCGTTAACACTTTGAGTGTTATCAGTCTTCTGACAACACTAGCTAACCATTTTGAAGAAACCCGCCATGGTGTGCTCGGTGTGATCACCTCGGTGGCTGGAGACCGTGGTCGCCAGAGTAACTATGTGTATGGCAGCGCCAAGGGGTGTCTTAATATATTTTTAGCAGGTCTAAGGCATCGGCTGGCTAGATCCGGGGTGACGGTGCTCACCATCAAACCCGGATTTGTCGATACACCCATGACCAAAGATTTTCCTAAAGGGATGCTTTGGGCCAGTCCAGCCACGGTGGCGCGGGATATCTACCGCGCTGTCGAAAAACGCCGCAGCGTCATCTACACGCCATGGTTTTGGCGCTGGATTATGGGAATCATCCGGCTAACCCCAAGTTCTCTTTTTCACAAAACAAAGCTTTAGCTATTAATGATTTTGGATTACAAACAGACATGAACTTAGATGACAAGATTGTCCTAACCGGTATGGCAGGTCTGGTAGGGCAAAACCTTGCTATTTTGCTAAAAAAGCAAGGCTATAAAAATCTCGTTGGCATTGATAAACATCATCATAATGTACAGATTCTTCGTCAGCTCAATCCGGAAATGACGGTCCTAGAGGAAGATCTTGCGAAACCGGGCGACTGGACAGGGGTTTTTGCAGGAACCAAGGCGGTGGTGATGCTACAAGCCCAGATCGGCGGGGAAACCTACGCAGACTTTACCGCCAACAATATTCAAGCGACTCAGCATGTCCTAGAAGCTTGCCAGCGCCACGGCGTGGAGTATTTGGTCCATATTAGTTCTTCGGTGATTAACTCCATGGCAAAAGACTATTATACAGAAACAAAAAAAGCCCAAGAACAACTGGTGCAGAGCAGTGGTATTCCCCACTGCATTCTTCGGCCCACGTTGATGTTTGGTTGGTTTGATCGTAAACATCTGGGTTGGCTGTCTCGATTTATGAAGAAGACGCCGGTTTTTCCAATACCCGGTTCCGGCTGTTATCTACGCCAACCCCTTTATATTCTCGATTTTTGCCGTATTATCGCCGCATGTCTGCAAACACAGCCTAATGGGGAGACCTATAACATCAGTGGTATGGAGGAGATCGACTATATCGACATCATCCGAGCCATTAAAAAAGCAACTCAAAGCCGCACCCCGATTGTGCGTATACCCTATTGGCTATTTTGGTCTTTTTTAAAAACTTATGCTTTGTTCGATAAAAACCCACCTTTTACAACCCAACAACTGGCCGCCTTGGTGACGCCTGATCGGTTTGAGGTGATTCCTTGGGATGAGCTCTTCGGGGTTCAACCAACTCCCTTTTACCAGGCGATTGCTGAGACCTTTTCTCATCCTGATTACTCTGAGATCACCTTACAGTTTTAATAACAAATGTAGCTGCTCATCCGTCATTCCGGCAGGGATTGCCGGAATCTAGTTGCCATGGATGGTAGCATAATAGCTGGTCACTCGCGCTTGCCTTCCATGGCGCTGGATTCTCGCCAATCCATGGCGAGAATGACGGGAGGGTGAGTGTTACTAACAAATAAAGGAAAATTATGGCTCGGGTCGCAATCATCGGCGCCGGCGCAATGGGTCTGGCCGCCGCTTACCATCTGCTTAAAGCGAATCATCAGGTGGATATTTATGAAGTGGACGCTTTGCCAGGGGGTATGGCTGCTCATTTCGATTTTGAGGGGCTCAGCATCGAGCGCTTCTACCACTTTATCTGCAAAACCGATAATGCCTTATTCGACTTATTAGACGAACTTGATCTCGCCCATACCTTACGCTGGCGGGATACCTCCATGGGATTCTTTTACCAAGGCCATCTTTATGACTGGGGCAATCCCCTGGCTTTGCTGCGTTTTCCGGGTCTCGATTGGATTTCTAAATTGCGTTATGGGCTGCACGCCTTTGCTTCATCTAAGCGCAACGATTGGCGTAAACTAGACTCTCAAGCCGCCCATCAATGGATTGAAAAGTGGGTTGGCGCAAAAGCGTATGAGGTGTGTTGGGATAAACTTTTTGAATTGAAGTTTTTTGAGCACAAGGACCGTATTTCGGCGGCTTGGATTTGGTCTCGGATCAAACGGGTAGGCTCTTCTCGTAAGAGCTTACTGCAAGAGGAACTTGGCTACCTGGAGGGTGGGTCGGAAACTTTGATTAAACGTTTGGCGATGGTGATTCAGGAACTGGGTGGGAGTCTTTATTTAGCAACGCCGGTGCAACGTATCCTTATCGAAAAAGACAGGGTACAGGGAATCCGCACAGCAACCACAGATTATCCCTATGACCAGGTTATCTCCACCATTCCGATTCCCTACATGCTACCCATGGTTCCGGATTTACCCGCAGCGATTCGCCAACAATACGCGGAATTAATCAATATCGGGGTGGTGTGCGTAGTACACAAGCTGAAACGCTCAGTCAGTCCTCATTTTTGGGTTAATATCAACGATTCACGCATGACAATTCCCGGTATTGTAGAGTTTTCTAATTTGAGGGATGTGGGGGAAGATCATGTGGTTTACATCCCCTATTACATGCCCCAGACCCATGCCAAGTTTACCGAACCCGATGGATTTTTTTTGAAAGAAACCCTAGATTACTTGCAACTTATCAATCCCAATCTAGAGGAAAAAGATATTTTAGCATCCAAGGTGGGCCGCCTGCGTTATGCCCAACCGGTGTGTACCCCTGGCTTTCTGAACACCCTTCCTCCCATCAACCCCCATATCAAAGGTCTGCAGGTTGCGGATACGTCTTACTATTATCCAGAAGATCGCGGCATCTCCGAAAGCGTAAAGCTCGCCAAACAGATGGCCGGTGCAGTAACGTGACTAAAAACCACTCTGACACGCTTGCTTTACTTATTTTATAGATTAGAGATAAGTGGATATTTTTATATAACCCTATTACCCATGAAGAGTTATTTCGTCGATAAATTAAACTTCTATTTAAATGACTCTGCTCTACTGATTTTATTGATAACAGCAGTCATTTTAATCATTAGAAAAACCGATGCACTTATAAATCCTCAATTTTGGGCAGAAGATGGCTTTGTCTTCTTTCTCCAGCAATATGAAATTGGTTCGGCTGCATTAACCCAAGCTTACGCGGGCTATTTGCTTTTAGTGCCTCGATTAATAGCTTTAGTGGCAGATTTAGTATTTCCTTATTCTCTGATTCCTGCAGTTTATAATTATTTAAGCCTGCTAATCACCCTCATTGTTGTACTAAGCATTTTTTCTCCAAGATTCCACGTCAACCATAAATCATTACTGGCACTCGCTATTGTGCTTGTTCCTCATTATGAAAATGAGATATTTCTAAATATCACCAACTTGCAATGGATCCTTTCGGTTATGTTGATTGTAGTCTTATTAAAAGCAAATCCATCACGTTTATACGGGAGTATTGTTTCCCAATATATTGGTGATCTAGCAATTATCGTTGTTTGTGGGTTAACAGGACCCTTTATCGTATTGTTGATGCCTTTTTATGGATGGAAATGGATCAATGAAAAAAATTCATATAATTCTATCGTATTAACTGCTGTCGTTTTTACTTCGTTGGTTCAATTGAGTTTTATAATCTCAGACCCAATGCATGGAAAGATGACAATTATAAATCCAGAAATATACACTGCCATCATAGGTCAAAAGTTTTTTGGTAGTCTGTTTTTAGGACACAAGATTTCATACGAAATAAATCATTATTTTTTAACTTTTTTATTTATTGTTAGCTGTTTTTGGTTTATATTCTTCGCTTATCAAAAAAAATACAGATTTCCATTTTATTGCATAAACATTGGGTTGGTTTTTTTATTAGCCACGCTATATAAGTTTAGAGGCAATCCAGAAGTTTTAATTCCTCCAGAAAATGGGCCAAGATATTTTTATATACCTTATGTCATGCTAACTTGGTCCCTCATTTTTTTATTAAAAAATAATAACAAGCAGAAAAAACCGATAATAATAGTTTTAACATTCATCTTTATATCCTCGTTAACATCTCATTTCCGAAGTAAGCCATTTGTTGATTACCAATGGAGCTTATATAGCCAATCAATTGGGAAACAAAATGTTGTTATACCCATCAATCCAAAAGGTTGGCACATACCCATTAAAGCTACAGTATCCGCAAATTAAGAGTCTAGTGTTCATGAAGTCTTTGGTTACCAAAAGGTTGCCTTTACCTGATTATGTAAAAACACATTCGGGTTCCTTTGTCGCCTCTATCTGCCTAGTTTTTGCGTTTGCGATGCTAGGTTCCACCCTATATGGTGTATACCGATCCTATTCGCCCATTTTATTTATGGACCATTGGTGGGTGGTAAAAGATTATGCAGAGGTTGCTGCAGGGAATTTATCTCTGGATATACTCTTTCAGCAACATAATGAGCATCGCATCCTGTTTCCGCGATTACTCATGTTTGCAGACTTTGCGTTTGCAGACGGTAGCAACCTGCTCAACCTTACCACCATCTTTATTATGCAAGGGCTCCATGCGCTGCTATTAGGGCTTTTAATTAGTGCATTGCTGGGCTTTGCAGGTTGGCGGCGCTGGGCGGTACTGGGTTGTGTGTTTGGCGTTATGTTCTCCGCTTTACAGTTGGTGAACTTGAACCAAGGCTTTCAAAGTTCTTTTATTGGGGTATTCTTTTTTGCAACCAGCGCATTATGGATGGTGAGCGCCGCCAGCGAGCGGTGCAACCAAGGCTTTAGCATAACCTGCATTGCGTGGCTGATACTCGGTCTAATGGTTGGTGTGATATGCACATTCACCCTTGCCAACGGTATTTTAATTTGGCCGTTACTATTACTGGTCGCCTGGACAAGACGGACTCCCTATGTTGTCCTAGGGCTTTTGCTGGTCGTCGGGATTACCTCGGGCATTTTGTATTTTCAGGATTATTATTCACCGCCGCAGCACACCGACCCACTAACGGCTTTTAGAAAACCAGGGGCACTGTTTATCTATGTTGCTTATTATCTGAGTATTCCTTTTCAAGCTGCTAGCAGAGATATAGCGCTTGTACTGGGAAAATTGGGTTTTATCGCAGCGTTTTTATTGGGATGTCGAGCGGTATTTCTACCTCATACCCTGAAGAACACCCCTGAAAGTGTCTTGCTAGCCACCAGTTTATTTGTTCTCCTGACCGCCGCTGTAACTGCCCTTGGCAGGTTAGATTTTGGCTTAGAGCAAGCTTTGTCACCCCGTTATGCCACGCCAAGCCTGATCTTTTGGGTTGCCCTATTTGGCTTAGCGCTTTTTTATAGCTTTCGTGTTAGCGAGCGATATAGAAAAGTCTCTGTGGCGGCAACACTTGCATTCATTGTCATTTTAAGCTGGGCCATAGCTATTCAACAAAATAATGCCATCGGCGCATGGCGAGCGGCAAAACTGCATTTGGATCGGGCAGTAACGGCACTGCTTGTAGGGGTTGAAGATAGCGAAGCGATACGCGCTGTGTTCCCCCATCCGCCGATTGTAGAAACCCAGACAAAAACGCTACGTGCGCTTAACCTTGCTCCTTTCCATAACCGACTTGCTCAATTGCCAGGCAGTGCTTTACAAGAGTATTTTAAAATTGCCGATCAGGATCTATGCCTTGGCTGGTTTGATGCTATCAGCCCGATTCCCGGTGCGCAGGGTGTGCGGGTAAATGGCTGGGCTTGGGATTACATGGCAGCAACTAGCGCACGCTTAGTTGTGTTGGTTGATAAAAACAATGTTATTCAGGGATTGGCTTTCCCCGGTTGGAAGCGTCCCGATGTGTCTGCAAAAGTAAGCCTTGTGGATCATACTGAAGTTGGTTGGGAAGGACATGCGCGTTCAAAATCGCAACCCTTACGCGCCTTTGCCATATTGGCCGATGGTGTTACTGCTTGCCATTTACAGGGACAGCGTGGATTTGATAACTAACGCTGGCGTTAGAGCGCGTTAAATGCATCATGAATGTATCACAACATATTGTTGCAAGTACTTTAAACGGGTCGATAGCAAAAGCCTGACGTGTGTGTGATTTAGTTAAATTAGTGGTAAAGGGATTATAAAGTAGAACTTTTTTTGTAGCGCCGAGAAGATTATTTGTATTAGGCTTGGCTCCTTACTTAGGCGTTTTGCATAACATTTTATTTTAAGCAGACAATTGGTAAGAACCATACTGCTTCTAATCTTTTTGAGGATGTAAGTGAAATGATTGTAAAATCAAGCATTAACCCCTTCTTGGAGTTTGCTAAGCCTGGGCACTTCTATTCACCTATTCCAGACTTGGAGTATTTGAGAACCCATGCCGATACTATCTTTGACAAAAGCCGGAAGAACGTGCCAGGGATTATATTGGATGACGACAAACAGATGTTGCTAGCTAATAAATTTTCAGAATACTATCAAGATATACCTTTTGAAGATGCGCCAATCCACGGATTAAGATATGGTTTCCGCAATAACTTCTTCTCTTACGGAGATGGCACTATTTTATATTCAATGCTTCGTTACCATCGGCCTAATCGCGTAGTTGAGGTGGGTTCTGGGTTTACCTCTGCATTGATGTTAGATGTCAATGAAAGGTTTCTAGATGGTAAAGTGAGCTTTACTTTTATCGAGCCTTTTCCCGAAAGGCTATACTCACTCATTAGATCAGAAGACAAGAGGGTCTGTGAAATAATTCAATCACCTGTACAGTCTGTTTCGACTGAGATTTTTTCATCGCTAATGCCTGGCGATTTTTTGTTTGTTGACAGTTCTCATGTAGCAAAAGCAGGTAGTGATGTAGTGGATTTGCTATCTCGAGTCCTGCCTGTTTTAAAAAATGGTGTTGTTATTCATTTTCATGATATATTTTGGCCTTTTCAGTACCCAGAAGCATGGGTGCGTCAAGGTAGGGCCTGGAACGAAAACTATATGCTTCAATCATTTCTTCAGTATAATACCGCGTTCTGGATCGAGTTCTTTAACTCATATATGGGTATTCATCACTTTAAAGTAATGAATCACTATCTAGGTCGATTCATGAAGAATCCAGGCGGTAGTTTATGGATGAAGAGATTGTAGCTTAGGTTTAGCGATATAAGCATAATTTGCTTTATTCGTCCTCTCGGATTCATTTTTTCTTTTATATTTTCCGTCTTATTCCTATTTTTTTGCTAGCTTGTCTAGGTAGGACATCGCCAAGTTCACAGGTAAGAGAAACGATTTTAGATCCTAACAGTTCTGTGAATAAATGGTTGGATGTTTTTAGAAATCTGTTCTTCCTGGATGGAAGATTACCCTACAAGGACATTGAGCAGATTCTATCTAATTAGGAAGCAAACCATCAAAAAAGCGTTTACTCTTGCCTATCTTTTGATTTTTTGGTTGAGACACTAGAGGTCCTCTTTTGTTGGATTATCATGCCTTGGGAGCAAGGCTATATCGAGAACCAAGAACTGAAGAAAAAATCAGCACTAGAGCGTTTTCACATTAGGTTGCCCATAGCCTATATGTTCGATATAGTGGCGGCATTCTTCGGAGGAGATGTGGTCGAGAAGATTTCCGACGGCCTTCCAAAGGGGCTCAACAGATCGTTCTTGGGCTTTGCGCAACAGATGCTTGAGTTTGGAAAACAGATTCTCGATGGGATTAAAATCGGGACTATAAGGCGGCAGGTATAGCAGGCATGCACCGGTTGCTTCGATGGCTTCTTTGACCCCTTTCACTTTGTGTGCCCCGAGATTATCCATGATGACGATAACACCACACGACAAAGTCGGGACAAGGCATTGCTCAGTCCATGCCAGGAAACTCGCGCCATTGATGGGTCCGTCGAGGACCAACGGCGCCTCCACCCGATCATGGCGCAACGCGCCGAGAAAGGTGATGGTGTGCCAGTGCCCATGGGGTGCACTACCGCACAGTCTTTCTCCTTGTTGGCCACGGCCATACAGCGGGGTCATCTGGGTGGTGGCCCACGTCTCATCGATGAACACAAGCTGTGCCGGATCCCATGAACCCAAGCGATCTTGCCACTGAGCGCGGGCGTTTTTCACATCCTCGCGTTCCTGCTCAGCAGCGTGCAATGTTTTTTTTATACGTCAGCCCCAGGTGGCGCAGAAAGTTAAACAATGCCCCTATGCTCACCGTGGCCTCTTCGTCCTCCTTTAACCGCGTCTGAATCTCATGCAAGGTGAGATGCGGACATGCCCCGATCCAGGACCGCAACCGCTCTTCAAAACCGGCCAGCGCATAGGGCCTGTGTCCCCCAAATTTGCCGCACGCCACTGTCCCCTTGTCACGATGGATACGAATATAACGACCCACGGTGCTCAAGTTCACCCCAAAACGATCCGCTATCGCCGGGCGCGTTTGGCCCGCCTCGTGTGCACCGATAATCCGTTCGCGTAAATCCATTGAATACGGCTTTGGCATAATGATTGACCCCCTTCGGTTTGGTCCCTATAGTCAACCATACAATGGCATATCAGGGAACCTCCTGGTCGATTCTACCTAGAGTGAAAATGCTCTAGTCTGGTGATGGCGCATAAAATGCCAGAAGCAAGATTCTCACTACGGTACAAAAAATAGGCTTCATCCATAACTGGGTGTTAGAGAGAGGTTTTTCTCACGTAGCAACGCGATCATGTAGCGTATTTGAGTTATATTTGACGCTGCACTGAGCATTATCACAATAAGCACCTGTTAATGAAGCACAAAAAACAACAACGAGTGAGGCGCGGTTTTCGCGTTTTAAAAAATCCACGGATAGTGCTGGATTGTACTGTTTTGAAAAACCCTCGATGTATCGAAGCACTTCGATAACACGTATTTTAATATAAATAACATCAAATAGTTATATCATTTTTAGAGATCAATATATGTTGGATAAGCTCTTATGAAAGTTCAAATGCTTAAACATTTTGATGTCAATGACAAAAATGTCGCTTCGTTACTTCGCCGCTTGGGTAAACTAATTTCTGATAAAGTCGTTTTTGCTTGGTGGTTGATGCGGCTAAACTCGGAGCATCCATTGCGTGCATTGATGCGAGGTTTTTTGATGCATGCACGAATTGCAGCTTCTGGATTGTTTGACGCCGAATGGTACCGGAACAGATATCCAGATGTTGCTCAAGCCAACCATGATCCGCTAAATCACTTTGTAACCTTCGGTACATTGGAAAGACGCGATCCCAACCCGCTTTTCAATTCGAATTGGTACCTAGCACGCTATCCAGATGTAGCAGGCGCAAAAAGAAATCCGCTCGATCATTTCTTAACGGCAGGTGCTCAAGAAGGTCGCGATCCAACTGCTTGGTTCGACACAAAAACTTATCTTGCACAACATCCTGAAGCCGCAAGAGCAAACATCAACCCGCTTCTGCATTTTCTCTCGACTGGAGCAGTACAGGAGCTTGTACCAAACAATCACAATAAGTCGAAGAAAACTGAATTAGGCCGCGCTAATGGAAAAGTATCCATGGTCGACAAAAATGTGGACTTGTTGAGTATCGAAGCTACTCATCGACTTTGGAGACTACCTGGTTCGCTGTATTTTTTGTTAGAATTCGGAGCTAAGGATGCCTCTGCAATTGTCTCCTTATTATCTGACTTTCAGCTGCTTCATCAAAACCCAACTGACCGAGTAGACTATGACTCCACCCAGATCGATAACTGGATGCGCAAAATTGCTGTTCTCGCAGCCAATCGGGAGGTGGATGGGACGAATACATCGATAGATGTATCGATAATCATACCTGTACACAATCAACTCCGGCACACGCTTTGTTGTCTTGCTTCCCTTGTCTCTTGGCCGACACACGCAACGTTTGAAGTCATCGTGGCCGATGACGCTTCTACCGATGAAACCGCCAATGCAGTCCGAGCGTTGCCATTCCCGTTTCGCTTGGTCAGCCATGCTGATAATGTAGGATTTCTCCATAATTGCAATCGCGCCGCTCGGTCAGCAACAGGAAAGTTCATTGCATTTCTCAACAACGACACCCTCGTCTTACCGGGTTGGCTAGACGCACTGGTGGAAACATTTAAACGGAATGCCACAGCAGGTTTGGTGGGTTCCAAGCTGCTTTATACCAATGGCGTCTTACAGGAAGCAGGCGGGCTTATCTGGAAAGATGGATCGGGTTGGAATATCGGAGTTGGTGAGGACCCGCGCACCCCCAGTTTTAACTTCTGCCGCGAAGTAGACTATTGTTCCGGCGCATCCATTGCGCTTCGACGCGCACTATGGACCGAATTGGGCGGTTTTGACGAGCGTTATGCACCAGCTTATTACGAAGACACCGATTTGGCGTTTCGGGTACGCCAAGCCGGTTACAAGGTCCTTTACCAACCCATGTCGCAACTCATTCATTTCGAAGGTAAATCTCATGGGACAGACCTTACTGCAAATGTTAAGCGACATCAGGTAATCAACCAAGCCACGTTTTTCAATACCTGGAAATCACAGCTTGCGGAGCACACCGGACGCACCAAGGTAGATCCTTACTGTCTTGGAAGATTTACCCAGCATCATTTGCTTTATATCGATGCATTTATTCCAACTCCCGATCAAGACTCTGGTTCCGTAGACGCCGTTAATTTCCTAAAAATGACGAAAGAACTAGGTTTTCATGTCACTTTCCTTCCCACGGATTCGGCCCGCCATACGGGACGTTATACCTGCGATCTCCAAAAGATAGGTATCGAGTGCCTCTACGATGGCGTCGCCGCGTCGCCTATACCCTGGTTGGAGCAACACGGGTCAACGATTTCATTGGTTATTCTCAGCCGCTTTTCAGTGGCGTTGCGTTTTCTTACACCGGTTCGCCAATATTGCCCAAATGCCAAAGTTATCTTTAATACGGTAGACCTGAATTTCTTGCGAGAAGAACGCCAAGCCAGTGTGCGTGGTGGAGACGAGGATCAACTGCGATTATTGCAAGTCCAGAACATGGAGTTGGAGGTTATCAATAATTCGGATGCGGTGGTGGTTGTCAGTGAGACGGAGCAGCGCTTGCTTGACGAGCTTGCTCCGTCAGCCAATACGGTCTACCTGCCATTGCCACGAGAAATACCTGAAAACGTTGCCGATTCAACTCCAATGGAGATTGTATTTATTGGTGGGTATAAGCATCTGCCAAATGTCGACGGAGCTCGTTATTTTGTTCAGGATATATGGCCTCTAGTGCGCGCTCAAGTGCCCAACGCCCGTGTCGTTCTCGCCGGCTCGAACATGCCCGAGGAAGTTGCAGCGCTTGCGGGAAACGGTGTGGAAACAGTAGGCTATGTATCTGACCTTGCTGCCTTATTTGCACGGGCTAGACTGTCCGTTGCACCTTTGCAATACGGGGCCGGACAAAAGGGGAAAGTGGTCACAAGTTTGTCTTACGGCGTTCCCGTCGTGGCAACCTCGGTTGCCGCGGGAGGGATGGAGCTGACCGATGGCCAGCATCTATTGATCGCCGACTCTCCAGCAACTTTCGCGGATGCCGTGGTTTGCCTGCTGCAGGATGATGAGCTCTGGCGGCGTTTATCTACCGATGGACACCGCAAAGTCAGCGATACTTTTGGTTATGCAACAGTAGCTAAGAAACTCGAAAAACTCGTGTGTAACCTTGTACCCAGTATCGACAAGACGACCGAAATGGCGCTGACTCAAGCTGACGAAGTGCTTCCCACGTCGCCGCCACCCTCCCTCATGAAAGCGCTCGCAAACAGGCTCAAAAAAGGGGATTTTCAGAGTACTTCATTCCAAAATTTCGATGCTTTTCAGGAAATGCTGCGGGCCCATAGAGTGGAAAACACATGTCGCCAGACCTTCGAGCGCGCCTTAATTGCTACCGACCCTGGAAAACCGTTCAATTTTTCAACGGGTTGCTGGGTCTGCGGGTCATTTAGTGATCTTTATGTCAATAATAATAACAACCATGGTTCGCCGGAGCCGGAATCACTGCCCAATTGGCGGGAACAGTTGGTCTGCTCGGGTTGCAGTTTAAACAACCGGATGCGAGCCACGCTCCACTTGCTCGATGCAATGATAGAGCATAAAACAGAAGTCGATATTTATTTCACAGAGCAGGTCACTGCTTTATATAAAGCGGCGAAGACTTGTTTCCCCAAAGCAATTGGAAGCGAATATCTTCGGGATGGAACACTATCCGGTCAGTTGAATAAAGATGGCGTTCGTCATGAAGATGTCACCAATCTTACCTTCACTGATGGCTATTTCGATGCGCTAGTAACCCTCGATGTGCTTGAACATGTACCTGACACGCTATCGGCTCTACGGGAATTCGCCCGGGTTTTAAAACCTGGAGGCACGATGATACTGACGGCTCCGTTTCGAATCGACAGACAGCAAACATTAGTTCGAGCAAAAGTTGATTCCAATGGGCATATTGAGCACCTTGAAGAGCCGGAATATCATGGTGACCCCATGGATAAAGGGGGTGTTTTATGCTTTTACCATTTTGGATGGGACCTTCTAGACGCTTTACGAGATGCAGGTTTTGCAGAGGCCACTGTGGTTTCTTATTGGTCTGTACGATGGGGTTATCTGGGTCTCGGCCAAACGCAGTTTATTGCGGTAAAAGACATTTAAAGACTAAATTGGCGAGTATGAAGCATCGGGGTCATGTTCTCATGACCCCTTAAGCAGATAACCGATAAAACGGTAACCATGGCTTATGAGTATGATAAGAAACTATGCCCCGACTTGAGAGTATTTAACAGCGCCGTGGCCTTGGGTCAAGGACCGCACGCCAGCACATACAACCTTATAGTTCGAGCGCTCGCAGACAATAGGCACAATTCTTTCGAGTACATGGATCAATGTGAAGTCTTTTGGAAGGGGTTCAGCAGGAAACCCTTCGTAGCCTTTAGAGTGAAAGTGCTCACTAAGTGTTTTAATCGCCTGGGGGCGTACCCAGAACATCGTACCCGCAGGAAAGTCGATATCTTCTAACTTCTCCTTCGCGTTATCGATACCCATTTCGGAAAGCAAAGCTATTGATGCTTCTTTGTAGCCTATCCAATTCACATAGGGGTAGACGGCCCTGTGGGCAGGCGGATATATCAAACCGACGTTTGCATCGGCGCGAAATATGTTCAATACGCCGTCAACGATTTGCTTGCTACCTAACAAACTCTGCAGAAGATATTGCCGCCAAGCATCTGCATAATTCCCATCAGAGTGTAAAGACTTCTTGGCATGGACCTTACAAATATAGTCGTATTCACCATTAAAGAGATCAGGAAAAGCGAGCAAAAAAGGGGCAATATCTCTGCCCTGGTTGGGGACAACCTTGATACGCACTGAGCCTTTTTTGTAACGGTGAAATACAGCTTCAATAGATTGTTGCTTTTCTCTATCTGAAGTGGTGATAAAAACATCACACGCCGCAGCAATATTTTCAATGTAATTGAGCATTTCTTGAGCAAGCTCTTCATAGAAAATATGGATGACTATGGCAAGTCGCTCCAACGGCTGAGAAGTAAAAAGAGAGCGCGGAAAGGATTCGCTTGATTCATCCATATAAAATGCGGTGGTTTCGCGCAGATATTCTTCGTAAGGACGAATCCTTAACCTACGCTTTTGGTTTTTTCCAACTTGTAAATAATGGATAAGCGGATTGATGCCTGCCACAGCCACATCGGGATTGGCCAGCAAATAATCTCGAACCGAAAACGCGGCACTGGGAGAACGGCCTTCTTTCCAACCATCGGCCATGAAGTGTTCAACCGGATCGACGCCCGCTAGGCGCACATCGATGTTATTTTCAAGATAATAGCGTATGTCCATATACTCGCTTTCGCGTACCAATTTTACAGTGTCTTGATGGGTGAAAATTCTTAGCTGACGGTTTTCGCGCTTTCCGAACTGCAAATAATGGATAAGCGGGTTGATGCCTGCCGCAGCCACATCGGGATTGGCCAGCAAATAATCTCGAACCGAAAACGCGGCACTGGGAGAACGGCCTTCTTTCCAACCATCGGCCATGAAGTGTTCAACCGGATCGACGCCCGCTAGGCGCACATCGATGTTATTTTCAAGATAATAGCGTATGTCCATATACTCGCTTTCGCGCACCAATTTTACAGTGTCTTGATGGCTCAAAACTGGTGAGGAAACACCAAAAACCTGCAACGGAAGTTGCCATAGCGCACGCACGCAACGCAGTAACAAAGATTTTAAAACAGGGAACACACTAAAGTATTCTTCAAATTTCATAACAATAGATAACCAGGATACTGACAGCGTCGCTGTCTAAGTTCACGCTATGTGAATATGTAAAGATGCACATTAAAGGCTTTGCATAACACTGCCCGTTTCTTTGCGGTAGGGCTTAAGCTTCTTCTATATGAACCCATTCGCGGGCAGCAGGCACCCGGACGTTGCGTGCATTTTGATCGTTTCTCAATCTCTCACAGCGCACAGCGAATACCTGTAGGTCGGATTCGGTAAAACGCGCCTCAAAGGCCGGCAAAAAACTTTTTTTAACAGTCTCATAAAGTTTAAAGTCGAGAGCGTTCTTATGAACACAAAATGCCCTCAAATCATCAGGGATCACCTTATCTGTATCAGCGATATCAGTGGTTGTATTAAGTTTGCGCGGGTAAGCGCCATAAAACGCAAATCCCCGATCTCTCGCTATCGCTTCAAGTAATAGCATCGAATGATCAAAATATTCCACTAAACCAAAAATAATCTCTCCTGATTCGATTTTCTCAAAAATCCTATCGTCGATTTGCCAACCTACAGCACCGGTTGATGAGGTCGGCATTGATGAGTGTCTGGTCTGAAAATTGTCTGCCTGAAGATTTTTTTCAACAAATTGCTCGATAGTTACATCGTCTCGAATGTCTTTACGTTTCTTATGAAAACGGTAGGCAGAAAGCACTCGTTCGATAGGGTCTCGCAACAAAGAAAAATGCACGTCCCCTATATTGCCTCCTGGTTTTGGAAGAGCAAGCACATGGGAAGAGACCGCTTGATAACGGTTGTCAGCAATATATGGCAAGACTTGATCACAGGTAATGCGGGCGCTACTGGAAGCACGAGGGCCTTCGATGTAAAGCACGGCGCCACGAAAATTACGTTCAAGGATCCACGTCAAGGTTGACCCCGCACACTTGAAGACGTGGTGATGAACAATTCTCACCTTAAGGTTACTCATAGCTTCACTGTTGGGCATTATCGGTACTGCAGTCTGCAAAGGTCTCGCGCAGTTCGGTAGCAACTTCATAGACGCAAAAGAGAGTATTGACTTGGTTACAACCGTTTGTGAAGAGATGCGACCAGAGGTTATTGTATTGCCCTAGTAGGCGTGCGACGGTAACCACAAGTCCAAAAAATAGGAGTAGAAGAAAAATAATCTCCCCGCTATTTACGTCCGGTATCATAAGCTGAATGCCTAACTGACAAATTTGAAAACACTCTATCATAGGAACTTTTTAGGTTTCGAACAACTTGCCAAACGATTATGTTACGTTCAGCCATGATAAGTAGTTAGAGTCCCATAATCACTACCTTTCTCTAGACTGACGTAACGATAAAACCTAGTAAGGTCTCTAGTAGAGCTGAAATTTTAAAATCTAGATTTGAGAATGATATGTCAAAAAACCATTATCTGGAGCTGATTTTTTTTAAGACTTATGCTGATCTGCGTGCTGAGGCAGCCCGTACTTATATCAACTTTCTTTGGTGGATTATTGAACCACTCCTTTATATGAGTGTGTTTTACATCGTTTTTGGATTACTCTTTCAGCGCGGCGGGGATGATTTTGTGCCTTTTTTACTATGTGGATTGACAGTGTGGAAATGGTTTGATAGCACCTTGCGCAATGGTGCTGTTTCCATCAATGCAAACAACAATTTAATGCAACAAGTTTACTTACCCAAAATTATCTTCCCCAGCATTACCATTGCCACCAATACCATTAAGTTTGCTTTCGTATTAGCCATGTTGTTACTTTTTTTATGGTGGTCTGAATTAGATATCAGTGTTCACTACTTAGCGCTTCCCATAGTCCTTGGGGTACAATTTTTGTTTATTTTAGCATGTACTTATTTGGCTGCCGCTGTAGTTCCTTTACTACCTGATATTAAGCTATTGATCGATAATGGATTAACATTGCTATTTTTTTTGTCAGGAATTTTTTTTGCGGGAAACACAATTCCCGAGCGTTATCAGTTTTACTTTTATCTTAATCCGATGGCTTCTCTAATCGAGTCCTATCGAGACATACTACTCTATCGACACTGGCCTGACTGGCAACATCTTAGTTTTATTATTTTGCTATCGCTAGCGGGTATTTATTTTGCTCACCGCTTGCTTACAAGGTTTGATCGTATTTATCCGAGGACTCTGATGGTATGAGCAGGAGCGCAATGGTAGACAATGAAACGATGCTTAGTTTGCGAGAGGTTGGCATATCTTTTTGGCGTCGGGTTAATTATCTGCGACGCAAACGGTTTTGGGCACTGAATAGCGTCTCGTTTGATGTTTACAAAGGTGAAACTCTAGGTGTTGTCGGGCGCAATGGGGCTGGAAAAAGCACTTTACTACGTGTTTTGGCAGGTATCATAGCGCCTGATAAAGGCACTTTTGTAAATCAAGGCTATCGAGCTTCTTTACTATCTTTACAACTAGGCTTTATTGCTCATCTTTCAGGCCGTCAAAACGCCATTCTCAGCGGTATGTTGCTGGGGGTATCGAGACGGGTTATTGAAGCTCGTATGGAAGAAATCATCGATTTTGCGGAACTGGATAAATTTATCGATCAACCGGTGATTACCTATTCTGCAGGCATGAAAGCAAGACTCGGTTTCTCCATCGCTTTTCAGGCTGATCCGGACATTTTATTGATTGATGAGGTGCTTGGCGTTGGAGACGGCGTCTTTCAGGCTAAATCGTCTAGGGCCATGCGTGAGAAAATCCGCTCCAACAAAACAGTCATTTTGGTGTCCCATAATCTGCAAATATTGCGTGATCTTTGCGACCGCGCCGTATGGATTGAGGAGGGCGTAAGCCGGGCAGAGGGAGATGTGACAACGGTACTGCAGAATTACCATGCCCATACAAAAGCTTTGAAAGAAAACTCGCCACCTCATGCCCAGCGGATACGGGCAGTGACCTAATGGAAGTTTCTATACCCATCGAGCTATCCAACACCCATTGACTAACCTAGCGGGACTCACATTGTCTATAAAAAATCTGCTGGGGGAGTTTTACTCAAAACATATTTATTGTGAACTTGTCCCAACTCAACATCTACATCTACACCCAACCCCATCTAACCCGCTTAACTGGAAAACGGTGGGCCACGAACCTTATTTTTTACTCAATCCCACTCGCAATTATTACCCCACAAAATGGGTGCGTATCCGTTTTGCGGTGCAATGTCCTGTCAAAGCCTTCGTAAGCTTTTCTCTATACATTGATAGAGGCGCGGGCTTTAGTGAAGCCAATAAGGTCGATCTGCCCATACTGGCGGCAAATGCGGTGGACCGTGTTGTGTATTTACCCCCCGAAATACGGGGTCTGAAACTGGCTGTTGATTCCGCTGATCGTGTTGTTCAATTTCAACTTGGTCCCGTAAAGTTCAGTAAAATCAGCAAGCTTGAAGCACAACTTAGAATGTTAGCTCCTTTTGTTAAAGCTGCCCTAGGGCGGCGCGATATTGTGTTTCTATTTATAAACAGAGCGTTTTTCTATTGGCGTACATTGGGGTGGCGAGGACTTAAGGATCGCTTAACGGATTTGTACGGCTCTGGTCGCCAACCCAACGCTTACAGCGCGTGGGTCGCTTCGTTCGATAGCCTCAGCGATCAAGACCGACACGTTATAAAAAAACATATCCAAACATTTTCCGGCACCCCGGTCATTTCTGTCATCATGCCGGTTTACAATACCCCGGAGAAATTTCTGCGCCGCGCCATGGACTCGGTTTGTGAGCAACTTTACCCCCATTGGGAACTGTGTATCGCGGATGATGCTTCACAGAAACCTCATGTAAAAACCCTATTAAACGAATACTGCAATCGTGACCCGCGTATTAAGGTGGTCTTCCGCAACACCAATGGCCACATCTCTGCCGCTTCTAACAGTGCCTTGAAGATTGCCCAGGGCGAATTTATCGCCTTGCTAGATCATGACGATGAGCTAACCGAGCATGCGCTATATATGGTGGCGGCGGAAATCAATACCCACCCCAAGGCGGATATCATTTATAGCGATGAAGACAAAATCGACACAGCAGGCGTTCGCGCTGACCCCCACTTTAAATCCGATTGGAATCCGGACCTTTTTTATGCGCAAAATTATGTCTGCCACTTAGGCGTGTATCGCACCTCCTTGGTTAACCAAGTGGGGGGTTTTAGAGAGGGTTATGAAGGCAGTCAAGATTATGATCTGTGCCTGCGCTGTGCCCATGCCAGCAGGTTCGAGCATATTCGCCATATTCCCCAAGTGCTTTATCATTGGCGAGTCATGAAAGGATCGACGGCATTAGACGTTGGCGAAAAATCCTACGCGGAGCGTGCCGCATTGAAGATGCTTAGGGAACATTTTCATGACATTGACTCGAGGATTCGAGTAGACATCGGCCACTTCTCAACCACTTACCGAGTTCGTTATCCGTTACCCCCTAAACCGCCGTTGGTGTCGCTGATCATTCCTACCCGTGACGGTTATCATATTCTTAAACAATGTATCGACAGTATTTTAGAAAAAACCACCTACCCTCATTATGAAATCATCATTGTCGATAACCAGTCAGAAGATCCGCAAACCCTGGCTTATTTTGCTACACTCACGGAAAACGAAAAGATTCGCAGAGTGCTTTACAACCATCCTTTTAACTTTTCCCGGATCAATAATTATGCGGTCCGAGAAGCCAAAGGCAACATTATCGGTCTTATCAATAACGATATAGAAGTCATTTCCGCGGATTGGCTTGATGAGATGGTATCCCAGGCGTTACGGCCTGAAATCGGTGCAGTAGGCGCTAGATTGCTATACGACGATAAACGTCTGCAACACGGCGGTATCATCACCGGTATTGCTGGAACAGCGGGGCATTCCCACAAAGGCAGTTTGCCCCCCCATCGAGGTTATTTTGGTAAAACAGGACTGGTGCAAAAT
>CAZGON010000017.1:0-5141 GCA_964527085.1 uncultured Candidatus Competibacteraceae bacterium | reverse complement strand
CGCTTGCCTTGTCATACGCAAAAAAGTGTATGATCAAGTGGGGGGTTTAGAAGAAGATAACCTGGCGATTGCCTTTAACGATGTGGATTTCTGCTTACGGGTAGCCGCTGCCGGTTATCGTAATCTATGGACGCCTTACGCAGAACTTTATCACCATGAATCTCTATCCCGAGGCTATGAAGATACACCCGAAAAGATAGCGCGATTTGAGAAAGAAGCAGCTTTTCTAAAAAAACGTTGGGGTGAAAGATTGCTAAACGATCCGTATTATAGTCCTAATCTTACATTAGCCAATGAAAGTTTTGCTTTTGCCAATCCGCCACGGGTTTCGGCGCCTTGGCTAGCGATAGAAAAACAGGCAACCGATAGCTGTCTTGAAGAGAATCATCTACTGCCTCGAGTATCCCAGTCCAGTTAGATAACTAACTGAAAATTAAATTATAAGTATAAGTGAATTTATCGATTGCTGTCGTCATCGTCAATTGGAATAGTAAGGGCTATTTAAAGATATGCTTGCAGGCTTTACGCACCCAGTCACTGCCTCCTACCCAAATCATTGTTGTCGACAATGCCAGCACCGACCATTCAGTTCAAGATATTGCTACCTTTGCGCCAAAGGTTACTCTCATTAAGTTGCCCCAAAACATTGGTTTCGCGGCGGCTAACAACTTGGCTATAAAACAGTTTACAAAATGTGAATGGGTTGCGTTGCTCAACCCAGATGCATTTCCAGCCTTTGATTGGCTAGAGAATTTTTTTCAGGCTACCGTTAAATACTCTGCTTGTTCATTTTTTGGCAGCCGCTTGATCAGTGCTAACGAACCTGAATTGCTCGACGGCGCAGGCGATAGTTATCATGTGAGTGGTTTAGTGTGGCGGCGCGGACACGGTTGTTTAGCAGCAAACCGCTATATGACAGATGAAGAAATCTTCTCACCCTGTGCCGCAGCCGCTTTTTATCGTCGTCAGGCATTTCTTGAAGTAGGCGGGTTCGATGAGCGCTACTTTTGTTATGTGGAGGATATTGATCTTGGTTTTCGCCTCCGTTTGCAAGGGCACTACTGCTTGTACCTAGCCGATGCCATTGTTCATCATGTGGGATCAGCCAGCAGTGGCCGTCATAGTGATTTCACCGTCTACCATGGCCATCGAAACTATGTCTGGACTTATGTAAAAAACATGCCCACTTTTTTATTCTGGGCTTTTCTGCTTCCTCATATTTTTGTGAACTTAGCCAGCCTCCTGTTATTTTCACTACGCGGACAAAGCCGAATCATTATAAAATCAAAATGGAATGCCATCATCGGTATTCCAACCCTATGGAAAGAACGCAGCAAATTGCAACGTTCACGGGTGGCGAGTGTGCGAACACTGTGGCGCATTATGGATAAACATTGGATAGCGCGTAGACCGGTGCATCTAAAAAGAACAAACCGCGCTGATTAGAGTGTATGCCTGTCAAAAAACCCTAGCTAGCCTTACACTGGATAAAAGATTTAGCTTACACGTTGCATTTTGACCTAGATAAAAAACCATAGGTTTTCTACAGCTTTCTAAATAAAATAGCGATTAATGAACGAAAGATTTTCAATAGTACGCCTGCTACTTCACGCGCTACCCCATTGTACTTGGCAATTTATTCTTATCGTGCTTGATACGCTGGTTGTCTTACTGGCTGTTTGGCTTGCTTACGTGCTACGTTTTGAGACGTGGTGGCCGCTATGGATTGAGCGCAATATCTGGTTGTTCCCCCTCGCCGTAGGCGTCTCTATTCCGGTTTTTTGGAGCCTCGGTTTTTACCGATCAGTGGTGCGCTATATCAACGGCCGGGCTTTCTATACCATTATTCAAGGTGTCAGTATTAGCTTGCTCACCATGATTGCTATCTGGGTGTTCTTGCAGGCTCCTACAGTACCCCGCTCCGTTTGGGTAAACTTTTGGATCGTTGCAGTTTTTTTTATCGGTGGCACCCGTTTACTAGGCCGCTCTTTTATGCGCATCCAAAGCAGCAATGTTGTCGCTGGTCAGCGGGTGGCCATTTATGGCGCCGGTGAAGGGGGGGCGCAGCTCGCCATGGCGTTACAGCACAGTCGAGACTTGCGCCCCGTGGTTTTCTTGGATGACAAACAGGAGCTTCAGGGTAAAGAAATTCTCGGGCTCAAAGTCTATGCGCCGCGCAAGTTACCAAAATTAATTCCTCGCTTCGAGATCGCAATCGTTCTGCTAGCAATGCCATCCGTATCTCGAAGTCGTCGTCGCAAAGTCATCGACAGTTTAGAACATTTGCCAGTAAGAGTGATGGTTATGCCAGGATTAGCAGAGCTTGCTAGCGGCAACAAACGCATCGACGAGGTTCGCGAGGTGGATGTGGAGGATATCCTGGGCCGCGATCCCGTTCAACCCAACGAACAACTGTTGGGGCGCTGTATTACTGGAAAATCGGTGATGGTGACAGGCAGCGGAGGATCCATAGGTGCTGAGCTATGTCTGCAAATTGTGCGGCAAAAACCAAGCCGCTTGATCCTGTTTGAGATGTCTGAATTTGCTCTTTATCAAATTGAGCGCACCCTTCAAAATCTCATTGAACAATTACAATTACCGGTGGACTTAGTGGCTATTCTCGGCTCGGTACGAGAACGCCAGCGCATACAGGCAGTAATGGATACCTTTAAAGTAAATACGGTCTACCACGCAGCCGCCTACAAGCATGTCCCCATCGTGGAGCAAAATTTGATTGCCGGGGTCAGCAACAATATTTTTGGCACCTACCACGCTGCCTTGGCGGCCTTTAAGGCAAACGTTGAAACATTCGTATTGGTATCCAGCGATAAAGCCGTGCGACCTATTAATGTGATGGGCGCCACTAAGCGATTTGCCGAAGTGATTTTGCAAGCACTGGCGCAACGGAGTTCGACAACCCGTTACTGTATGGTGCGCTTCGGCAATGTATTAGCCTCCTCGGGTTCCGTGGTGCAAGTGTTTCGCAGCCAAATCCGCAACGGTGGTCCGGTCACGGTGACGCATCCAGAGGTTATACGTTACTTCATGACTATTACCGAAGCAGCCCAGTTGGTTATCCAAGCCAGCGCCATGGCCCAGGGCGGTGATATGTTTGTGCTCAATATGGGAGAGCCTGTGAAAATCGTCGATCTGGCTCGCCGCATGATTCACCTATCGGGTTTAGAAGTCCGCGACGCCCAAAATCCAGATGGTGATATTGAAATTAGATTTTCAAAGCTGCGACCCGGCGAACGGCTTTACGAAGAATTACTAACAGGGGAAAATGATTTTGCCACAGACCACCCCATGATCATGCGCACCTGTGAGGAATCCCCACCCTGGAGTCATATTGAAGACGTGCTTAGGCATCTCGAACAGGCAGTCGACGCCATGGATTGCCAAACCATCCGCTTTCTTCTAGCAGAGGTTGTCAGCAACTATCCCGCACAAGGTGATATTGAAGACCGGGTGTGGCTTGAGCAAATGCTCTGTCGTGTGTTACCACCAGCATCACAGATGCTAAATTGAGCGAAAAACCAGTAAAAATGGTTTTTGTGCTGTCCTAAGTAAGGTTGAGTTTTTTAGTCTTAGTAGGTAGGTATTAGGTCATTATGTCTCGCGTTATCAAAATACCCCTTTTAATTTATCGACTTGCTTCACCTAACTCTTTTTATGAACTGTCAGGTAAAGCCTTACCCTGGTTTGCTGGTAGCACTTTGGTTTTGTTGGGCATTGGTTTGCTGGGTGGGTTAGTGTTAGCGCCTGCAGATTATCAACAAGGCGACAGTTTTCGTATTATCTATGTGCATGTGCCCGCCGCTGCGTTTTCCATGGGTGTTTACGTTGCCATGGCCATCTCCGGCGGCATTGGACTTATCTGGCGCATAAAAGTGGCCACCATGGTGGCTCGAAGCTGTGCGCCGATTGGCGCTGCTTTGACATTTTTAGCCTTGGCAACAGGTTCGCTCTGGGGTAAACCCATGTGGGGCGCTTGGTGGGTATGGGATGCACGGCTTACCTCGGAACTTATTTTACTGTTTTTGTATCTCGGTTATATCGGTCTGCAAGAAGCGATCCCCGATCGCGACAAAGCGGCTCGCGCCGGGGCTGTGTTAGCTTTAGTAGGTCTCGTCAATATTCCCATCATTCATTATTCTGTTGAATGGTGGTATACGCTTCATCAAGGCGCTACCGTGTTTAAGTTTGGTAAACCGTCCATAGCGCCGGCTATGTTTTGGCCACTACTGGTGATGATGGGGGCGTATTGCTGTCTGGCGATTATGGTGGTGCTGATGGGCACCCGCAACGAAGTGCTGCAGCGTAAACTTAGTGATTGACCTCTATTCCGTCGCCCTGTCATGAACGCACGCTATGGTAACAGCCAATTCTTGACCAGCGTCCGCGAGTTCCGGCAATTACCGCCTGACCAAGGTTGCGAGGTGGCTTTTGCAGGGCGTTCTAACGCCGGTAAATCCAGTGCATTAAATACTCTCACCCAACAACGCGCCCTAGCCCGCACCAGTAAAACGCCGGGCCGCACCCAAATGATTAACTTTTTTCAAGTGGAGCCAGGACGCCGACTGGTGGACTTGCCAGGCTATGGCTACGCCAAGGTGCCAGCGCAAATACAACGCCATTGGGATAGACTTTTGCAACGCTACTTGAGCGAACGCAAAACTCTACGAGGGCTTTTTATCATTATGGACATCCGTCATCCCTTGACGCCTCTCGATGAGCAATTGCTAGACTGGTGTGAACACGGCGGTTTAAGCAGCCATATCTTGCTGACTAAATCCGACAAACTGGCCTTTGGCGCCAGTTCAAAAACCTTTAGAGACGTGCAGCACATCCTGAAAAACCACTATCCCCAGGCTAGCGTGCAATTATTTTCTGCGTTGCGCCGAATTGGCGTTAAAGAAGCACACGCGCAATTAGATAAATGGCTTTATGACGATTTTCCAGAGCAAAAACAGGAAGATTAAACGTTTAGTCTAGAAGAATAGTGAATTTTTATAACTCACCCGTCATTCCGGCAGGGATTGCCGGAATCTAGTTTCCAGGGATGGTGGCATGGATTGTCTACCGGTGCTTACCGTCCACGGCACTGGATTCTCGCCAGTCCATGGCGAGAATGACGCAAG
>CAZGON010000016.1:0-31730 GCA_964527085.1 uncultured Candidatus Competibacteraceae bacterium | reverse complement strand
GGTACTTATCATCAATATATTCTCTATACAGATTCGTCCGGCCATCAAGAGGCAGTAAGTGCCTTTCCAGGGCCGGCAGAAGTTAGTACTACCCCTCCACGGCAACGTCCCCGCCCATCGGAACGTCCAGAACCACATGGTCCCTTTGTATATAGTAGGATCACAACCACACATGGTGTTTATAATGATACGTATCGTGACCATTCAGACTATTCTACTTCACGAGGACAAAGACAGCATTTCGAAGATATAGTGTCCGGGCCGGACTTACAAGCAGAATGGCAACGTGTTCAAGCTAATATGGCTGCTATTGGAAATGAAAGACATGAATATGTGTTTCACGAACATAACTCCAATACCAGTGTTGGTGATGCACTAACAAGATCTGGTTTGCCTGAACCACAAAAGGATGGTTTTTTTGACTGGTGGTCGCCAGCGGCTAACAACGATTTACCAACAGTAACTCCGCCTGTTACGCCACCCACTACACCTCCCACTACACCTCCCACTACACCTCCCACCACGCCACCCACCACGCCACCCACTACACCTCCCACTACACCTCCCACCACGCCACCCACCACGCCACCCACTACGCCTCCTAGCACACCTCCTAGTGATCCCGGTGGCGATCCCGGCGGTGACCCCGGTGGCCCTCCAGGTGGTCCCCCTGGTGGCAGTGGCGGCGGTGGCGGCGGTGGCGGCACTGCTGGCAGCTCAGCCAGTAGCGGCAGCGACGGCTCCGACCAGGTTATACCCCGCGATCCCTTAGTTATCGATCTAGACGGCGATGGCGTTGAACTCACCCGTTTGGCCGAAAGCCAAGCTTATTTTGACCTAAACGGCGACGGCTTTGCCACCCGTACCGCCTGGTTAAGCAGCGATGACGGTTTCTTGGCATTAGATCGCAATGAAGACGGTACCATCAACGATATTAACGAGCTTTTTGGCAGCTCAGAGCGTACCGGTTATGAAGAACTGACTGATCTTGACAGTAACAGCGATGGTGTCATTGACGCCCATGATGCCCGCTTCGCCGATCTAGACATTTGGCAAGACCTCAACGGCGATGGTATCAGCCAGGCTGACGAGTTACGTTCCCTCAGCGACGTTGGCATCGCCAGCATCAGTCTCGATCACGAACAGTTTTCCGTGCAGGCCGAGGTTGATGCCCAGATTGCCAGCCAAGGCACCTTTCAATGGTACGCAGGTACCGATGTTGCTGCCGGTGGAACAACAGGCATCGCCGCAGAAGTACTTTTTGCATCCAACCCCACCTTTACCCGCTATATCGGCAACGTCGAACTCGATCCCGAGGTGCTCGCCGTCGGTAATATCAAAGGCTATGGTCAAATGCTGGATCTTCACAGTGCCATGAGCCGCGACACAGGACTCAAAGACACTGTACTAGACCTTTTCAATGCACCCACGGCAACATCCCTCATCGCCAACTTTGACGATCTCTTGGTAAAATGGGCAGGCGTTGAAAACATCACCCTCGACCACATCGACCCCAACCATCGTCTTAATGTGAATCCCGACACGGGTCAGGTTGACTTCCGCTTAGCCAACGAATCGTTCACCTTAGAACAACTGGGTATCATTAAACAATACGCCGGTCTGGATGTCTTAAGGCTCGGTGATGGCCAATGGCGTGAAGAGGGCCAGCTTGTGACAACGGGTGGTTACTACCGCCAAGCCTACGACATGCTATCGCGCAACCTGCTAGTAAAAGTAGCGGTCGCCAATGGTATCCTGTCGGACATCATGCCCGGCCTGACCTATGATCCGGAAACCGATCTTCTCACCATGGACAGCGCCATCGAGTCCTCGGTATTTGATGAGGCTTTTGCCCATATCGGATCATCCTTAGATAACCCTGAAGCCATCACACAACAATGGATTGCGCTAACTGCCCTGCTGGAAATAGACCCCGCCTCCCGTTCCCTGTTGACAGAAGCCGTAGGACGTTTTGTTGCTTCCTTTGAAAATCCGGATGCTCTGCTTCCCACCTTTGAAAATCCTGTCTTTGAGTACTTACGGGTAGACCTTAATCTCGGGACTTCTGGCGCGGATACCCTCACGGGCGGTAACACCGATGACGTAATCGCCGGTTTTAGTGGCGATGATCGACTCTATGGCCAGGCGGGTGATGACGTGTTCGACGGGGGCGAAGGTCGTGACTCCGTGTATGGCGGCAATGGCAACGATACCCTCAGAGGCGGAACGGGCAGTGGTGACTACCTCTCCGGGGATGCCGGTAACGACACCTACCTCTTCGGGATCGGCGATGGCAATACCACCATTTACAACCGCGATACCGACACCGAACGTCAGGATGTGCTGCGGTTTCTAGAGGGGGTTGATCCTGCCGATGTGGTAGCAACGCGCTCCAGCAGTAATCTGCTACTCACCGTCCAAAGCACCGGTGAAGTGATTACGGTACAAAGCTACTTCTATCAGGATGGTGACGGCGGGTATGCCCTCAATGCCATTGAATTTGCCGATGGTACCCGCTGGGATGTGGATATTATTCGTGACTTGGTGCTCCAAGCGACAGACGGTGCTGACACCCTTATTGGCTATGATACCGACGATGTAATCAGCGGTCTGGATGGCAATGATACTCTGCAGGGTGGTAATGGTGCTGACTTCGTCTTAGGAGGCGCCGGTAATGACTACGCTGACGGTGGTAACGGTGCTGACTTTGTATTGGGTGGTGATGGCAATGACCGCGTTTATGGCCAGAATGGTGATGACATGCTCTCGGGCGGTGACGGCGATGATGCTATCTATGGCGGCGCCGGAGACGATGTGCTCTATGGTGGCGAGGGTCGCGACTATTTGTCGGGTGACTCAGGTAATGACACCTATTTCGTTGGAGTCGGCGATGGCAACACCACCATTTACAACCGTGATATCGACACCGAGCGTCAGGATGTGCTGCGTTTCTTAGAAGGCGTTGATCCTGCCGATGTAGTAGCAACGCGTTCAAGCAGTAATCTCCTACTCACCGTGCAGAGCACCGGTGAAGTGGTTACGGTACAAAGTCACTTTTACCAAGATGGTGAGGGTGGTTATGCGATAAACGCGGTTGAGTTTGCAGACGGCACCCGCTGGGATGCGGAGGCTCTTAAAGATCTAGTCCAGCAAGGCACCATTGGGGCCGACAGTCTGTATGGCTATGCTGGTGATGACGTACTCGATGGACAAGCCGGTAATGACACGCTGTACGGTGCTGACGGCAACGATACCTTATCCGGAGGTGAAGGCAACGACTACCTCTACGGTAACGAAGGCAACGACGTCATTACAGGTGATGCCGGTAATGATCACGTCTATGGCCAGAATGGCGATGACGTGCTCGACGGTGGTGAAGGTCGTGACTCCGTGTACGGCGGCAATGGCAACGACATCTTACGAGGCGGAACGGGTAACGGTGACTACCTCTCCGGGGATGCCGGTAACGATACCTATCTTATTGGGATCGGTGATGGTAACACCACCATCTCCAACTACGACACGGAAGCAGCAAGTGTTGATAGCGCTCGCTTTGAAGACGTATCCATGGAAGATCTTTGGTTTAGCCGGAGTGGCAATAATCTACAGATTACCGTGGCCGGTACTGAGGATCGGGTGACTATTAGCAGCTGGTATAGCAATACCAACTACCAGTTGGATCAAATTGAAGTGGGTTCGTCAGTCTTACTGAATAATCAAGTTGATCAATTGGTATCGGCAATGGCTTCCTACAGCGTGCCTAGCGGTGTGGGTAATGTCATTCCTCAGGAAGTTAAGGACGACTTGCAGCCTATATTGGCTGAAACCTGGCAAACGGTAGCTGCATAACACTAAGCCAACTTATTGGCATCTAAAGGGGTCGCTTAGCGGCCCCTTTTTTTTTGGCGGGTTTGTTATTCGATGAGTTATAGAGAATGACTCCCTACATTCAGTATCCTAAAAATACTCAAGATCGCTAGAGGGTCAACAAGATCGTACAATTGTAACTACTCACCCTTGCGTCATTCTCGCCATGGACTGGCGAGAATCTAGTAGCATGGACGGCAAGCGCTAGTGACAACCCCTGCCACCCTCCCTGGCAACTGGATTCCGGCAATCCCTGCCGAAATGACGGGTGAGCAGTTACGTACAATCTTAGAAAAAACCCATCTCTAATTTTCATCAATGTGCCCCCTTGCCCCATAGAACCACATGAATAGTCTGCAAAAGGATAATCAGATCAAAAAACACGCTGTAATTTTTTACATAGTACAGATCATACTGCAATTTTTCCCAAGCATCCTCTTGCGACGCACCATACGGATAACGTATCTGGGCCCATCCGGTAATGCCAGGGTTAATACGATGTCGTAAAGAATAAAAAGGAATGGTTTGACTGAGTATTTTAACAAATTCTGGACGCTCAGGACGAGGTCCGACAAAACTCATGTTGCCCAGTAATACATTGATGAGTTGGGGTAATTCATCCATATGGATGGGGCGAATGAGAGAGCCAATACAGGTAATACGTTGATCGTTGGGCTCAGTCCAGCGGGTTATGCCGTCTTGTTCTGCGTTAGAGCGCATACTCCGAAATTTAAGCACGCGAAACAACTGTTCATTTTTCCCCACCCGTTCTTGGCGGTACAAAATAGGGCCTCGCAAGCCTGATTCGATCCAAATAGCCAAAGCCACTAATAGCATAATGGGCCAAGTCATCGCCAATAAAACGAGCGCAGCCACGATATCAAATAGCCGTTTACTGATGGCTTGTAACAACGCCTGCTGAAACCCATCAGAAAAGATCATACTGCTGGGCTGCAATGCATCAAGCCGAATCTTACCGGTTTCTCGCTCAAAAAACGTCAGAAATTCGGTCACCTGTAATCCATTGACCTTGCACTCTAAAAGTTCGTCTATAGGCAGGCTCTTGCGTCTTTCATCCACCGCTAGCAAAATTTCGTCGATGTGCAAATGTTGGGCAAGTTTATAAAGGGTAGTTTCTACAGTGAGTATTTTTTCAGGTTCCACCAGCGGCGCGTTGTTATTTGTTACCACGCCATTGTTTGTGGGAACATAGCCCACGATGCTAATACCTCTCGCAATATTGTTGATTTGGCGTTTTAATTGACTGGCTTTTGCGCCGGTTCCTAGCACCAATATACGTCGTTTTAGAATGTCACGATCGGATAGGTGCCAAAATCCGTAGCGCATTAGCACAACAAAAACAAAGGCCAACAAAAAACCAACACCGAACTCACCACGGCCAAGATAGAGCGTGGGAACAATATAGTAAATGAGTGTTGTAACAAACAATCCCAATAAAAAGCTAACCCCGATTCGCAAAATCATATCCGCTTTGCTGGTCCAGAAGTTTCGTTCGTATAAACCCATGGCGGTCATGATGCTAATCATGGTAGCCATAAAAATCAGTCCCGTAGGCAGGCTTTCCTGAAGTGTGGGCAACGAGGAGGTCACCCAATAGGCACGCAGCAGCTTGCCCAAGTAAATTGCAATGATTAGTGTGGCTGCCTCAATAGCGGCAAGAAATAATAAGGAAATAGGTACATAGTGGCGAAACAGACGTATCATCGTGATATAGAGCAGTTTACCGTCAGGAGTTTTTTAAAAAGCTTTGCAGAATCTATTTACCATTTACAATGAAATAAACGCTCTGCGCTGGGTCAATCGACTATCAGAAATCAGCAACAACGATGACACGACGCTTTGCAATAACTTTTCATGATTTCATCGGTAAAATGACTTTAGGTGTTGTGCTATGAAGGTATTAGTAACCGGCAGCGCAGGTTTTATCGGCGCAGCTTTAACATTGCGCTTGTTAGACCGCGGTGATGAAGTGGTTGGACTCGATAACCTCAATGATTATTATGACGTCAATTTAAAATTGGCCCGCTTAGAACGTCTTCAAGGATACGCTAATTTTAGCGAAGCACGTATCCCTTTAGAAAATCGCCAGGCCGTTGCAACGGTTTTCGCTAACACACAACCGCAACGGGTTGTGCATCTCGCCGCACAAGCAGGGGTGCGTTACTCGCTAGAAAATCCCCATGTTTATATCGATAGTAATGTGGCTGGGTTCCTACATATTTTGGAAGGATGCCGTTGGCACGCTGTGGAAAGTCTTGTTTATGCCTCCACCAGTTCAGTTTACGGCGCCAATACGCGGATGCCGTTTTCCGTACATGATAATGTCGACCACCCGGTTAGTCTCTATGCCGTGACCAAAAAAACCAATGAATTAATGGCCCACACCTACAGTCATTTGTATCAGTTGCCGGTGGCGGGTTTGCGCTTTTTTACCGTGTACGGTCCCTGGGGAAGACCAGATATGGCTTTGTTCCGCTTTACCCGGCAAATTCTTCAGGGTCAGCCCATCGACGTTTACAATTATGGTCATCACCGCCGTGATTTCACCTATGTGGACGATATCGTCGAGGGTATCTTGCGGGTAGTGGATAAAGTGCCACAACCCAATCCTGAATGGTCCGGTGACGCCCCTGATCCCGCTAGCAGTCACGCCCCTTACCGCTTGTATAACATCGGTTGTCATAAACCGGTTGAGTTACTGCGTTTTATTGAAGTGTTAGAAGACTGTTTAGGAAAGCAAGCGGAGAAAAACTTGCTGCCTATGCAGCCCGGTGATGTGCACGATACCTATGCGGATGTGGAGAGCCTTATTCAAGATGTAGGTTATGAACCGAAAACCACTATTGAAGAAGGCGTAGCCCGCTTCGTGGCCTGGTATCGGGACTACTACAAGGTGTAATTAGCATTACTAGAGCGTTTTCGCTTTGATTGTAAACAAGGTAGCTGAGGCGAGGCGCGCAGAATGTACATATAGTACATGAGCACGCCGAGACCGAAGGCTAATGATGGTTACAGTTAAATGGGAAATGCTCTAGCCGTTCTCTAAGCGTTTCCAAACACAATGACCACCGCTGGTTTTATCCAGTAGATCTAAATACTGCTGATGAACTGCGTTTTCAGCGTCACTTGCCTTGACCACCCGCAACGGTAAGCGGGGCCGAACCTGACCTTCGCCACGTTTTGTCAGAGGGTGAGACTGAGTGGTTTCCCGGTCCGTCGACAGACCTAAGGCGACCTGTTCACGAGTCATAGCCAAGTAAACATCGGCTAAGATCTGGGCATCCAGGAGTGCGCCGTGTAATTTGCGTTGGGTATTATCCACTTCATAGCGTTTGCAAAGGGCATCCAGGCTGTTCTTCTGACCTGGATGGCGCTGCCGTGCTAACAACAGCGTATCAAGGACTCGACAGGTGTTATCTAGGGGATCGCGTCCCGCCAGTTGCAGTTCGTTATTCAAAAAGCCGGTGTCAAAGGGGGCGTTATGGATGATTAGCTGTGCGTCTTGAATAAACTTGAGAAATTGCTCGGCAATATCGTGAAACCGAGGTTTGTCAGCCAGGAACTCAGTGGTAATGCCATGCACCTCTGCCGCGCCCTGTTCAATATCCCGGTCGGGTTGTAAATACTGGTGGAAGTGATTGTTGGTAAGTCGCCGATTGAGAATTTCTATACAGCCAATCTCGATGATGCGATGTCCCTGGGCCGGGTCAAGACCGGTGGTTTCTGTATCGAGCACCACCTGACGCTGTATCGAAAAGGACCCATTGCTGTCCACTGTCATGTTTTCTCTCCAAAAATAAAGATTAAGGGGTTTTAGGGAGTTGGCTTATGGCCGCCCGCGCCAGTTTATCTGCCCGTTCATTGCCCCTATCACCGCTATGCCCCTTGACCCATCGCCACTCGATGCTGTGGCGTGCTGTGGCGCTATCCAACTGACGCCACAAATCGGCATTTTTGACCGGGCGTTTATCTGCCGTTCGCCAGCCATTTTGTTTCCACCGTTTAAGCCAACGGGTAATACCGTCCATCACATAACGGCTGTCCGTTGCTACGATCACCGGTAGCGGCCGTTTAAGCGCTTCTAGGGCGCGAATCACTGCTGTGAGTTCCATAATGTTGTTGGTGGTGGCCGGAGCTGCGCCCGAAAGTGTTTTTTCCTGGTCACGCCATTTTAATATCGCTGCCCATCCGCCAGGGCCAGGATTTCCAGAACACGCGCCATCCGTGTAAATCACCACCGGTTCTACAGGCGCTTTTTTGGGATTTTCATTCACTAGCCGCTATACTGACCGCTTAACAAAAAGGAATATTTATGCAATGGTAAACACCAAATTAAGTCATAAGTATCCCAACAACCGTTGTGGCATCGCAAGCTATCTCAAAATAAAAAAAGATAAATAGCCTGGTGAAGTTTATTTCTCAGCAACAATTTAACGCAATCTTTTATTTATAGTTCACAGATAAGTTTATTGCTTTCATGCGTTTGACTAAGATCAAACTGGCTGGTTTCAAGTCCTTTGTCGATCCCACTACCTTTCATTTACCCAGCAACCTGGTGGGTATCGTGGGTCCCAATGGCTGTGGTAAATCCAACGTGATCGATGCGGTACGCTGGGTCATGGGGGAGAGTTCCGCCCGTTATTTACGGGGTGAATCCATGGCTGATGTGATCTTCAACGGTTCCTCCTCCCGCAAACCGGTTGGCCAAGCATCCATCGAGTTGGTATTCGATAATAGCCAAGGTCGGTTGGGTGGTCCTTGGAGTCAGTATACGGAGATTTCTATCCAACGGTTACTCAACCGTAGCGGCCAATCTGGTTATTTCTTAAATGGTATCCGTTGTCGACGGCGGGATGTGACTGACATTTTTTTAGGGACAGGCTTAGGGGCCCGCAGTTACGCAATTATCGAGCAGGGGATGATCTCTCGTCTGGTGGAGGCAAGACCTGAAGAATTGCGGGTTTTTTTTGAAGAAGCGGCGGGTATTTCTAAATACAAAGAACGCCGCCGGGAAACCGAAGTACGCATTCGTCACACGCGAGAAAACCTAGCCCGTCTTAATGATTTACGTGACGAGTTGAGTAAACAGCTAGAACATTTGCAACGCCAAGCTAAGCTGGCTGAGAAATATCGTCAATATAAGGTAACCGAGCGACGTCTCAAAGCAGAACTGCTAGCATTGCGCTGGCGGACCTTGGAAGAAGAAGCTATTGCCCGGGAACAGGCAGTGGTTGACCAGGAAACCGCTCTCCAAGCACTATTAGCCCAGCAACGTAACGGCGAAGCCCAGCTGGAAGCTGCTCGCAGCCAGCACACCCATCTCAATACTCAGTGCGCCCAAGCCCAACAACGATTTTATGAACTAAATGGGGAAATTAGCCGTTTAGAGCAATATTTAACCCATCAGCGCCAGTTACAGACCCGCCAGAAAGACGACCTGAATCAGATTGAACGTTCTTTTACAACCCTGTCAGAACAGGTTTACGCCGATGAGACGCAGCTCGAGGCGTCACAAAAAGCGTTAGAGGAAGCGGAGCCAGCCCTAGAAACAGCCAATGCTGAACAAACAAGGGTAGAAAGTCGTGTCGTGGAGACCGAAACCCAGCTGCAACAGTGGCAGCAACGTTGGGAGGCTTTTAACCAGCGGGCCAGCGAACCCCAACGCCAAGCTGAGGTGGAACGGATGCGTTGCGAACAATTGCAGCAGCAATCGCTACAACAACAACAACGCTTAGAAAAACTGCAGTTGGAGCAAGATGATCTGCAGATTGATCAGGTAGACCAAACCTTACAACACTACAGGGCTCAAGAAAAAGACAGCTTAGCAAGCTTGCAGCAAGCCCAACAGCAGCTTGCTGGTTTAGCGTTGCGCCATAGCGAGTTGCAAGAAGCGCAGCGCCGCTGTGTCGAAACGGTCCAGGAAACTCAAGGGCGTTTGCAGACCGGGCGCGGCCGTTTGGCCTCTTTACAGGCATTGCAAGAAGCAGCCTTAGGCAAAGACAAGGAGACTATTAATGACTGGTTGAGCAGCCAGGGATTAGATCGAGCCCCCCGCCTGGTAGAGTTTCTAACCGTGGAAGCGGGTTGGGAACGAGCTGTTGAGACAGTATTGAGTACCTATCTAGAGGGGATTTGTGTGGAAAATTTGGAGACCTTGGCAAGGTCTTTAGCCACTTTGCAAGAGGGCAGTTTAACGCTAATTGATACCGCCTTTGGCGCGGCCTCCGTGACCACAACCGATAGCCTAGCAAACAAAGCACAGGCGCCCTGGTCGTTAAATAGTTTATTGGGTAATACCCGTATCGCTCACGATTTACAAGAAGCCTTGAGCCGCCATCACGAACTGACCGATCAACAAAGCTGGGTAACCCCCGACGGCATCTGGTTGGGAAAAAATTGGCTACGTATTGCCCGGGGCGTCGATGATAAAAGTGGCGTGCTGGCAAGGGAGCGGGAGATTAAGCAACTAAAAAGTGTTTTAGAAAAGGATGCCCAACAACAAGCCCATCACATGGTCGCCTTGCAAGACGTTCACGATGCGCTGCACGTCCTACAGGAACAGCAGCAGGTGTTGCAGGCTGCAGTTAACCACCATCATCAGGAGCAAGCCGAACTGCGCGGACGCCTTAGCTCCCTTGAAGAGCGTCGCCAACAGGTGATAGTGCGTCTGCAAGCCATCGCGGCAGAGCGAGAAGAATTGACCAATCAAAGGCAGGCAGAACAACAATTATTACGTACCTCTCGGTTAGCTTTAGAAAAAGCGTTGTTGGCGATGAATCAGCTTAGCCATGAGCGAGAAGCCCTCACCACAGAACGCACTGTTTTAAGTAATGCCGTACAGGCTGCTCGCAGTAAAGCTAATACGGTTCGCCAGCACGCGCAACAACAAGCCCTCAAGGTAGCCTCTTTGCGTACCAGTCTGGAGGCGGCTCGGCAAGGACTGGTACGCATGAAAGCCCAGCAGATACAGCTCACAGACCGTCGTAAACAGCTTTCTCTTGATCTTGAATCCACTGCTGAACCCCTCACCGGGACCCAGCAACAATTGGATGAACGACTTCATGCACGGGTTGCTGCCGAAGCGGCCTTGGCCGAGGTGCGCCAAGCTGCGCAAGCTATGGACCTGGAAATAGGCCAGCTAAATCAGTCCTGTAATGGTCTGGAAAAACAGGCTCAAGAGCTGCGTCAGACCCTTGAACAACAGCGTTTAGCTAAAGGTGAAATAAGCGTCCGTCAACAGGGACTGCAAGAACAGCTCCAGGCGCTGGATGTCTCCCTAACTGACCTACTCCCAGCGCTTGATCCCTCTACAACAGACTGGCAAACCCAACAAGAGCTAGAGCGTTTAGCGCAACGTATTCAACGGTTAGGGGCGGTTAATTTAGCGGCCATCGATGAATGCACTCAAGTGATGGAACGTAAAAGGTACTTAGATACTCAACACGATGATTTGGTGGCGGCTTTGACCACCCTGGAAAACGCCATGCGCAAAATAGACCGGGAAACCCGCGCCCGCTTTAAAGAGACCTTTGAACGGGTGAATCAGGGTGTGCAAGCCTTGTTTCCCCGTTTGTTTGGGGGCGGGGAAGCCTATTTGGCGCAAACCGGAGACGACCTGTTGGAAACGGGCGTCACCGTCATGGCGCGCCCCCCCGGCAAGCGTATCAGTACCATTCATTTACTATCCGGCGGTGAAAAAGCACTCACCGCGGTGGCGCTGGTATTCGCTATTTTTCAACTTAACCCGGCGCCGTTTTGCATGTTGGACGAAGTGGATGCGCCTTTGGACGATGCCAATGTGGGGCGTTTTGGGGAGTTGGTGCAGGAGATGGCGCAACAGATTCAATTTATTTTTATTACCCATAATAAGAGCACGATGGAAATCGCTCAGCATTTATCGGGTGTTACCATGCACGAGCCGGGAGTTTCCCGATTGGTAGCGGTAGATGTGGACCAAGCGGTTCGTTTAGCAGCCAGTTAACTACACGAGATAAGTTATTGATGGATAAGACACAATTACAGTTGATCCTGATCGGGGCTGGGGCAGTCATTATTGCTTTAATTTATTTTTTGGGGAAATATGCTGAGCGTAAAGAACGCACCCGCGATCAACGACAGCGGGTTGCAGAACGTTCGCCAGAGCAAGAACCGATCATGAATTTTGACCCAAGCGCAGCAGAAATCGATACAGCTGAACGCCAACTGTACGATGCCAAAGATGTCCCGTCTGGGCCACAAACGGTGTCACCACCCTCGGTGGATGTGGAAATTATGCCTATTCGGTCTGCTAGCGTCCCAGCTTCCTCTAAGGATGAGCAGGGCAGAGGGTCGGATTTACAGCAAAGGGATAAAAAAGAGGAGTCGGAAAAGCCAACTCTTACCCATGAGAGCGGCGCAGCATCGCTTGAAGAGCCGAAGATGACAGTTATATTGATGATCATGGCTGGGCCGGGAAAAATGTTTCAGGGATCGAGTATCCTCCTTGCCATCCAAGAACAAAAACTCAAATTGCGTGAGGGTGTTTTTGAGTGCTTCCCAGAGAGTCAGGGTCAGGGTCAGGGAAAGTCCCTGTTTGGCGTCGGTCATCTGCTTGAACCGGGCACCTTTGACTTGGAAACCATCAACAATTTAAATACCCCGGGGCTGATTATCTTTATGCAGCTGCCAGGCCCGCTGGAACCGGTGCAGGCCACCCACCGTCTGGTCACAGTCGCTAAAACCTTAGCGGATAAATTGGGCGGCAGGGTTTGTGATGAACGCGGCAATAAGATTACCGCTCAGGGTTTTTCAAAAATGGAAAGCGATGCTGCTGAATTTCAGCGGCAACTGCGCCTCCGATCCCGCTAAGTCATGTCAGTCCCGCCTGCCATTCAAGCGCAAGCGCTAACCCTGCGGGAAGAAATTGCAAGCCACAATTACCGTTATTATGTGTTAGACGATCCGGTTATTCCCGATGCCGAGTACGATCGTTTGATGCAGGCGTTGCGGGTCTTAGAGCATAATTATCCAGAGCTAGTAACTCCGGATTCACCGACCCAACGGGTCGGTGGAGCACCATTAGCCGCGTTTGACCAGGTGCGCCATGTAATACCCATGTTGTCTTTGGATAACGCTTTTAGCGAGGCTAAAGTGCTGGACTTTGATCGGCGCATCCGCGGACGTCTCGGTGTGCAGCAGGTGTGCTACGCGGCGGAACCTAAACTGGACGGTTTAGCGGTGAGCGTCCGCTATGAACAAGGCGTTTTGGTGCGCGGCGCCACCCGCGGCGACGGTGCTACCGGCGAAGATGTCACCCATACCCTGCGCACCATTGATGCACTGCCACGGCGTCTGCGAGGCGCTGATTATCCTCCCGTTTTAGAAGTTCGGGGCGAGGTGTTTATGCCTAAAGCGGGTTTTGAGGCCCTCAATGCCCGCGCCCGCGCCGAGAATGAAAAGATCTTTGCCAATCCCCGTAATGCCGCGGCGGGTAGGTTGCGTCAATTGGATGCTCGTATCGCGGCGCAACGCCCCTTGGATATTTTTTGCTATGGGGTAGGGGTGGTGGAAAACGGCTCTCTGCCGGACAGCCACAGTGAGACCCTAAGACAACTGCGCCAGTGGGGTTTACGGATCTGTCCCGATCTTCAGCAGGTGCAGGGAGTAGCTGGCTGTCTCGACTATTATCGGCATCTGCAAACCCGCCGCGATGGGTTGCCCTATGAGATCGATGGGGTTGTCTACAAAGTGGATCGCCTGGATCAACAGCAAACGTTAGGATTTGTGGCCCGAGCGCCGCGTTGGGCCATCGCCCATAAGTTTCCGGCTCAAGAAGAAATAACGCGGGTTATAGACATCCAAGTGCAAGTGGGTCGAACCGGGGCGTTAACACCGGTGGCCCGCCTAGAGCCGGTAACCGTGGCCGGTGTGACGGTCACCAATGCTACCCTCCACAACGCAGACGAAGTCCAGCGTAAAGATGTGCGGGTCGGCGATACGGTGATAGTGCGCCGGGCTGGCGATGTGATACCCGAAGTGGTTAAGGTGGTTTTAGAACGACGTCCTGCCAATACCCAACCCTTTAGTCTGCCAGAAAACTGTCCCATTTGCGGTTCGCAAGTGGTCCGCCCCGAGGGTGAAGCGGTGACCCGTTGTGTCGGCGGTCTGTACTGTCCGGCACAACGTAAAGGTTCGCTACTACATTTTGCGTCTCGGCGCGCTTTTGATATCGAAGGACTTGGCGAGAAGTTAGTCGATCAACTGGTGACCAAAGAGTTAGTCCGCACACCGGCGGATCTTTACAGCCTTGATGCAACCACCCTGGCAAATCTCGAACGTATGGGTCAAAAGTCCGCCGAAAATGTGATAGCCGCTTTACAGCGTAGCAAATCCACCACTCTGGCCCGCTTTATCTACGCCCTCGGCATTCGTGACGTGGGCGAAGCAACCGCCCAAGCCCTGGCAAATTATGTTGGCGATCTAGATGAGCTAATGGCGGCTGATGAAGCTAAACTACAGCACATACCCGATATCGGTCCTATAGTCGCTGCCAGCATCCGCGCTTTTTTCGCAGAAACCCACAACCGCGAAGTCATCCAACGCCTACAAACCGCCGGTATCCATTGGTCAGTGGTCGAGACACTCGCGGTAAATACCCAGCCCTTGGCGGGGCAGACTTTTCTGTTTACCGGTAGCTTAGAAAGTATGACCCGGGACGAAGCCAAGGCTCAAGTGCAGACCCAAGGTGGCAAAGTGGTCGGCAGCGTATCCAGTAAGACTACTTATGTGGTAGCGGGCAAAGATCCCGGTTCAAAACTGACCAAAGCCCAGCAACAGGGTATCACCATACTAGATGAAGCACAGTTTTTGGAAATTGTAGGGTTAGGTCTAGGTTTGTCATAGGGGTCATATATGATCCCGATAGCTGTGCCGATAGCTGGACCCCAATAGCTTATTTGTTGGAGTCCACAATTGTCTGAAGAAATATTTTGAAGACATCTAAATCTGCCAAGATAGTATTCCAGTGTTTTTCGACCGATGCTTTCAGTATAACGACTTTATCCGTATCAAGCGCATATCCATAGGCATGACGAAATACATGACGAAATCCGCGCAGTTCATCAAGTACCCGATGGCTTTGGCGAGACAATACTTGAGGCCGTATTTTTGGCACCGTTATCATCATTCGCTTCAGGAGTGCTTTGTGAAATCGTGACGGGTCCTCGATTTGGTTTTCAAAAGTCTTGGCAATCTCCAGGAATAGATCTTCTAATGCGCAATATAGATTGTGGAGCAGATAGCCCAATTGACATCCTCCTCTTCCTTAAAGAAAGAGGATTCCTTAGCTTAGCCTCTCATGCCCGAGAGGGAGGACAGTTCGCATGACCTCTTACCCAAATAGCAGTCGCAGTCGAAACTGCCCAGTATTCGCGCCAAGCGGCATAGGCTTGGCCGGTTTTAAACGGGTATTACTCGATGTCGGCGCGTTGTCGCGTGACTCCGACACCCAAAAGTATAGAACAGTTTGCGCCTTATATCTCCGCCCTTAAGGGCCGAGCTTTACGGCGCGTCAGGTAAATGGTGCGCTCTTCGTCACCGGGATCGGTAGTTTGTAACTTAGCGTAAAGATTATGAATGTCCTCTAGCTGAGCGGTGAGATAACCCAACAGCAGTGCCGCTGCCTTTTTATTCATTTGATCTTAAACCCCTGATTTTCAAGTAACCTGCGAAATCGGCAACCCTCAAGCTCGATAATATCCACAGACCAATTCAACAGCTCCTCTAGCTCCCGGAGTATACGAAAATAGGGCTCTTGCAAACCCGCGACGGCTACATCGATATCGGAAAACTCATAAAAACGTTCTGGAAGGAGTAGCGAGCCGACTAGGTAGACAGACTTTACTTGCTTCCCCATAAAATAGCCGTAAAGCCCTTCTTTGGTAGTAGCAAGTAGCCGTTGACGGTGCTCCTCTCGCTTTTTAGCTTGTTCGGCTAGGGAAGCTTCCCAGAGAGATGTATCAAAAGGGTGAGATAGAGTCATAAAAAAACAGCACAAAAAAATGTCACCACAAAAAGGAGTCAGGTTAGGTCTGATATTGTAGCTATTTCTCGGTGACTTGTTTCCAAAGTTGCCATCATCTCTTTATTCAACGAACGATAAGTCTTATAAATTTTACAGGTTTTGAAAGCGGCAGAATCGAAGGCTAGCGGATTCTTAATAGAATGTTTGTCACAGGATTCGCACTATCTCTCCATATCTGGCTAATCTTTTATCCGCTGTGAGAAACAGTAATGGCTCAGCACGGCTCTGCGCTACAAGAAGATTATCAAAAGGATCTCGGTGATCTTCAAACAGTGGCAACTTAGCAACGGCTAATAGATGCGCGTTTCTTATGGCAAGCCACTCAAAGCCATGTTTTTTGATATTGTCAGTAAATCGTTCAATGTTTAACTTGAGTTTCCCTAGTCTAGTCTCTTTTGATAAAATTTCGGAAAATTTCTGTTTACGGGGTCATATATGATTTGCCCCGCATTGCAAGGAAAAGTTAGGGTTAGTTGCGGGTTAAGCGCAGTTCACCGTCATCCGACTGGTTGATTTCTAGCTCAACCGAAGCATCAATTGATTCCCTGATGGAACTATTCTCAATCACTATCGTGATGGGAGAACAACGTTGCATCTTGAGGATAGTACGGGGTGACAAATCGGTGCTGTTGGAGCCGTTTTCGACTTCGATGTTTAAGGTCTGCATCGACCCGGTGTTGTTGGTCAGGGTGATTGTGTAAGATGCTGATTTTGGACGGCCAAACAGTTGCACGGCGAAAAAGGTCAGCCCGTCAGTGGTGGCAACCCCCACACCCGTTTCGGTCACATATTTAGCCAGTATGTTTTTACGATGGCCGGGGGAGTCGATCCAACCTTGGGTAAAAATGCTGGCTAGATCCTTGGCGGTGATATTGCGGTTATCCATGCGATAAGCGATATTTTCCCGGATGGCGCAGTAGTCATAACCCGCGGCCTGCGCCCGTTCGGCGGGTGTGCGTCCATCGGCGGTGTGGCCGTACTTTTTGGTCCGAGCCATGTATTCAGCAAAGGTTTGCGCCGTTTGGGTAAGGTTTTGATCGGTGGGTAACGCTGATAATTGGTGGTCGTGCCGAAACGCATTGCTTTTGTCGATGATCATTGCCGACGTTTCATCAAGATTGATCTTTGTGGCAGCTTTAGCGAGGGAAGGTTGGCAGAAAACGACTGTGATGAATATCAAGATAATGAACAGCTTACTACTCATTGCATTTCTCTTATATGTCAGAAATGAGGAAGTCCAGTGCGGCAATAATCTCAGATCGATAATATCAGGACTTACGCAACTCGTTCCAGAAGACGCCGTAAATACGTCCTTGTAGGCTTGACGACGGCCATCCAGGCCGCCGACACTTCTTGCACGAGTTACCCAAGTCCTGTTTTTGCGTAAGTCACGATATGAAAGATCACAGACGTCTTGTTATAAGCTTGAATGTTAAATGCTTGGTTCATGCAGGCTATCCCTAAACATGGTGTTCTTTTTTGGGGTTGGGTTAATTTTTAGCGGCGGAGTAGAGGAATGATCATATATTCCTCAATGAAAATCTATTTTGGGTAAATACAGGTTGAGCTTTCCAAGCAGTCTAGCGGATACTATAAAGCGAACTTATAATTTTTATCTGTTTATCTAACTCAAGTTAATTGTTGATTTTCCCTCGCATAGAAACGTTATTTTCTTTGGAAAACAGCGCTAACTTTGCACAACCCATAATTCCGAATAACTGTAATATCTCTTAAAGAGCGCCATGAACGAAGATAAAACCGAACAGTCCCCAGCAGACGAACAACCTACCATTGCTCAACCGATAGCCGACAAATCCACAGAAGACTCGGCAACCACCAGCGATCAGTCAGAGCAGTCTAGGACGGGAACGCCTTCAACAGAATTTCTCCAGGCTAAGGTTTCAGCAGAAACCGCAGCCGAAATGGTAACCCATCCTGAGTCATCGGTTGAAACAGAAACGTCATCCGAAGCGCCGATTGAAATAAAAACACCACCTGAAGAGTCAGCCACCAGTGCTTCCCAGTCTGAACAAACAGCTGTAAGCGAGCCTGAAGCCAAAAAACCTGTGCTCACCAAATCGCCTTTTGATAAATCCGACATCGATGAAGCCAAAATAGAGCAGTTAGTGGCAGACTTGATAAAAGGCCAAAAAATAAACCAATTAAATCAGAAAAAACTCGCTAATCTGCTGAAAAAACTCTCTGATGGTATTAATGTCAGTGGTGAATTATCGGCGCCCTTTACCATCGGCGCCCGTGACATTTTGATTGGACCTGCCGCAAATAGGATGTTGTCGCAAGGCATCAGCCGCAAACAACCGAAAAAAGCCTTTCTTGAGGCGGGGGTTAATCTGGTGGGTGTGCAGCAACAGATTGCTGCCTATGTTCAACAAACAGAAGATCAACCGTCACCAACCATCACCAGTCGTCGCGTAAAAAACGCTCAAAAAGCGGAAGCCTTTTGTGGTCTTTACCCCTGGTGCTGAGTTAAAGAGATCATTATTAGCAGATACTGTCCGTCCCATGTCTTTAACGACCCAGAGCTTCGCGGTAGGGCTGCAAATGTTAATAAAAAACGATCCTGATTTGGCGGCGGTCGTATCTACCTACGGGCCGCCGCCCTTGTGGAGCCGAGAACCCGGTTTTGCATCATTGCTGCTGATTATTTTGGAGCAGCAAGTGTCGGTCACCTCGGCGCGTCGTGTATTTGATCGACTCAATGGCATAGTGTCGCCATTTTTGGCGGCACGGCTTCTGGAAATTGACGACGTTACCCTAAAAAGTGCTGGTCTCACTCGCCAAAAATTAACCTATTGCAAACATCTGTCGCAGGCCATCGTCGCTGGTCAATTGAGGTTGGATGAATTTGCGGAAATGGCGGATAGTGAGGTGCGAACAGCGCTGATGGGTATCAAAGGGATTGGTCCTTGGACTGCGGATATTTATCTTTTGTTGGCGCTAAAACGCCAGGATGTATTACCTGTGGGGGATCTCGCCGTCACGGTGGCTATCAAGGAAATCAAAAAATTGACCGAAACGCCTGCAAAAGAAGAGATGTTGGCCATGAGTGTTGTTTGGCAACCGTGGCGGGCCATTGCGACACGAATTTTGTGGCATTATTATTTATCCACCCGGCAAAAATCTAGCTAAACTGTGCTTTAGCTTTTTAGCCAGTGAAATGTAGCTGGTTATTGAGAATCAGGCGTCCGGGAAAACTCTAAAATATCCGCTTTATCGTTGCTTTCCAGCACAAAATTTGCATCGTCCACATGCCCTTGCGAGGTGTTCCTCAGGGTTTCTAAAAAAACCTGTTCTTGGTCCATGAGTTCGGGTGGTCCACCCATTTTGGTAGCAATAAACCCCGCGCCCTGCCAGTTTAGCGTGCCATCATCATCGAGTGTGAAAGCGCCAGAATAACGATTGATGGAAGCCATGCCGCTGACATTACCCTGCTGGTCGCAGCTAAAGGTAATGGGAGTGGCGCTAAGCAGGTTGAGCTGTTGGTTATCGTTGACCATTTTTTGCAGTCGCCATGGATCGCCTGTGCACAGGGATGCAAGCTGTTCTTTTGTCATTGGCGTTCCCTTTACAGTGCTGTCTTGGCTATCGTCGCACCCCTGTAACATCACAAACCAGACGGTAAATATACTCAAAATCAGCATTTTGAGTTTCATATTTTATAAATTCCTATTCATTTAACAAGTGAATGACTAAAACGTAAAAATCCTTTAGCAAGTTTTGATAAATGACTTTAGGGCTACATAGTTAGGGCTTGCTGTAGTTCGTGAAGGAGGTGTTGGCGGCCTGGAAGGCCGTCATCAAACCCACAGGGACATGTCCACGGCGTCCTCTGGAACGAGCTACGCAAGTCCTGAAACTGCTAAATCAATAACAAAAGGATTTGATAAATCCCAAAACAAATAACCAGTATCCCAGCGCTATAGCGTACCCAGGGGTTGCGTACAAACCGCGCCAGGTTGGCTGCAAAGACCCCCATGGCGAATAGCATCGGTAAGGTTCCGAATCCGAAACTGAGCATAAGAAGCCCGCCTTCCAGAGCGGAGCCTGCGCTAATAGCCCAAATCAAAACGCTGTAGACTAAACCACAGGGTAACCAACCCCACACTAAACCCACCATCCAAGCCTGTCCAACCGTGCGGATGGGTAACAAGCGTCGTCCCAGGGGTTCGATACGCCGCCATAATAACCCTCCGGCCTGTTCTAACTGCGCCAGACCCCGCCACCAGCCTCCCAGGTAAAGACCCAAAGACACTAAAAAGATCCCGGCGACCAGTTGCAACACTTGTTGGCCGTGGTGGACAGAGGCCAGGTTGGCCGCCCAAGCACCCACACCGCCGACTAAAATACCCGCCAAAGCATAACTACTGATACGCCCAACATTGTAAGCCACTAAAAAAGGTAAACTGTTTATAAAACGCTGTTTAGCCGGTTCAGCTAGCCCAAATGTTAAAGCCCCCACAATGCCGCCGCACATACCCACGCAGTGTACGCCGCCCAGTAAGGCTACCAGGAAAGCGGCCAGATAACTGGATTCAGTATGCAGTTCCACCGAATTAATATATCAGGATCTGGTGTGTCGCCCAATGGTTTACGGTAATCGGCAAGAACAGTAGTTTTAACATTCTTACCTTGATTACTTTTCTCGTAAACGGGGCATCAATTGCACTAAATTGCACGGTTGATTCCGGTAATCCAGCTGATCTTTAATGATGCGGTCCCAACCAGTACGACAAGCGCCGGAAGAACCCGGCAAGCAAAAAATATAAGTGCCGTTAGCCACCCCCGCTAAACAACGCGACTGAATGGTGGATGTTTTTATCTCTTCCCACGACAGCATCCGGAACATCTCACCAAAGCCTTGAATCTCTTTGTCCAACAAAACCGCGATGGCTTCAGGGGTGCCATCCCTACCGGTGAGGCCGGTACCCCCGGTGGTGATAATCGCATTGACTGTTTCGTCGGCAATCCAACGGGACACTACGGCGCGAATCTGATAGATGTTATCGGGTATTATCAGCTTCTCGGCTAAACCATGGCCGATCGTCTTAAGACGCTCCACTAATAGCTGACCGGAGCTGTCGTCGGCTTCCGTGCGAGAATCGGAAACGGTGAGCACGGCAATATTGATTGGGATAAAATGGGGTTGATCAGGCATCATAAACCTCGCGGTTATTTTTTTATCATAAACCCATGTTACAAGACCCATAGGTACAACGCGAACCCTTGAAATATGGTTGTTTGGCCTTATAACTCTTTATGCTAAACGATTTAAATACCTGCCATAAGAACCACTCATATGCTTTTAGCAAGATTTTTTTGTAATAAAGTTACGTTGTTCGGTTTTTCCGTCACTTTACGCTAAAAGCTATTTGTCTATAGCTGTTGGTTTCCTAAGCAGCTAACGACTAGAGAACGCATCATGCAAAAACTGCTTAATCTTTCTTTTGCTGCCTTATGGGTTATCGCAGCCATGGCAACTAACCTTGTGGCTTGCGCCAACCCGCCTGCCGAACCGTATAACGTAGCCTTACCCATAGCGGCTGATCAACCGCTGCCATCGCTAGCGCCCATGTTGGAGGCGGTGACCCCTGCGGTGGTCAATATTTCCACCGAGGGGCGCGTTGTGATGCGCCCCAACCCGTTGCTGAATGATCCCTTTTTCCGGCGCTTCTTCGACATACCGGAGCAACCTCGCGAGCGCCGTGTCCAGAACTTAGGTTCTGGTGTCATCGTCGATGCCAAACAAGGCTATGTGATTACCAATCATCATGTTATTAATCGGGCCGATACCATTACCGTGACGCTTCGGGATGGCCGTCAGTTACCGGCTAAAGTCATCGGTTCAGATCCGGAAACCGATGTGGCTGTTGTGCAGATTGCAGCACAAAAGCTCACCCCTTTATCCCTGGCTGACTCGGGTCAATTGCGGGTTGGCGATTATGTGGTCGCCATTGGCAATCCCTTTGGTTTGGGACAGACGGTCACCTCGGGTATCGTCAGCGCTTTAGGGCGCAATACCTTAGGCATTCAGGGTTATGAGGATTTTATCCAGACAGATGCGTCTATAAATCCTGGCAATTCCGGGGGTGCTTTGGTCAATCTGCGGGGCGAGCTAGTCGGCATCAACACGGCGATTTTTGCCCCTACCGGGGGTAATGTGGGGATCGGCTTTGCTATTCCCAGCAATATGGTGAAACAGCTGATGGATCAGTTAGTGGAATACGGCGAAGTGAGGCGAGGTCAGTTAGGGATTTCCGTGCAGGATCTTACCCCGGAATTAGCGCGGGCTTTTGGCCTTCAAAACAATCGTGGCGCGGTGATTGCGCAAATTTTTCCAAACTCAGCAGCTCAACGGGCAGGTTTGAAGACAGGGGATGTGGTGTTAGCCGTTGCTGGAAAAGCCATCCGCAATGCTAATCAGTTGCGTAACGCCATTGGTCTGCTGATCGTAGGGGAGCGAGTCACTTTAACCATCCTACGGGATGGCGAAACTAGGACCATCCAGGTGCGCATTGGCGCCATCGCGGTGTCTGCCTTGTTCTTGTCGGAACAGCGGATATGAGTGCGTTTACGGGTATTGTTACTGTCCCTCAGTAAAACGTTATCCTTAGGCGGCTGCCAAACCATTGGCTTTTTCTAGGGTTGACTTTTAAAAAGCTTTAAGCCCCCATTCAGCGAGTCGGATAAGTCTTGTGCTAGAATCAGTAGTTTATCGATTTAATAGCGATGAACCTAATACCTTCGCTACCCTAACGTTAATCCGTTATGACAGGGAAAATTAAGCATGATTGGCACCACCATTACCGAATTTATTATTGCTGAACAACGCCATTTCGCCGATGCTACCGGTGATTTTACTTCTCTTATCAACGACATCGTCATTTCTTGCAAAACCATCGCCAGCGCTGTGAAATACGGCAAGCTGTCTGATATGGATGTACTAGGCAGCGCCGAGAGCGAAAATATTCAAGGGGAAACCCAAAAGAAACTAGATATTATTTCCAACGAGTTGTTTCTCCGACGGAACGAATTTAGTGGTCATGTGGCCGCCATGGCCTCTGAAGAAATGGATGGCATCTATAAAATCCCAGACCGCTATCCCCGGGGCAAATATTTATTGGTATTTGATCCCCTAGACGGTTCTACCAATACCGATGTCAACGGGGCCATTGGCACTATTTTCTCTATCCTACGCCGTCCTGACGGGGGTCCAGAAAAAGCCACGGAAGAAGAATTTTTGCAGCCGGGGGTAAAACAGATTTGCGCCGGTTATGCGCTTTATGGACCGTCAACCATGATGGTGTTGACGACAGGGCATGGCGTGAATGGGTTTACCTTAGATCAACGTATCGGGGAATTTATTCTCAGTCATTCTAATATGACAATCTCTGAGGACACCAACGAATTTGCCATCAATGCCGCTTATACCCGCTTTTGGGAACCCCCCATCAAACGTTACATTGATGAATGCTTGGCAGGCAAAGAGGGTCCCTTAGGAAAAGATTTTAATATGCGTTGGGCAGGCGCTATGATTGCGGATGTGCATCGGGTATTAAGCCGAGGTGGTATCTTTCTTTATCCCATTGATCGTAAATTAAAAGCTAAGGGCGTCAGCGGTAAGCTACGGTTGCTGTACGAGGCCAATCCCATGAGTTTTATCGTCGAACAAGCCGGTGGAGTCTGCTCGACGGGCACTGAACGTATTCTCACCCTGCAACCCGAGTCGCTGCATCAACGGTGCCCAGTGATTATGGGTTCCCGCCATGAAGTGGAACGGGTTATATCCTATTATCGTGAACAGTAACACCTGTTTGAAAAGTGAGTACCCTAGTTTTGTTAAAGAATAGGCATAGGTGTGTGTATCTCTCTCTTATCGGAGAGGCATCCTTTGCAGTGGGTCATTGATGGATAACGTTTATATTTTTTAGATGAAGGTCATATAAAACATGGAAGAAAACACGCCGCTAGAGCCTTTAACTAGCAATTTGTCGACGATTGAATATCTGCGGGACCAATTGGTTTATGTAAAGTGGGATCGCGAAACCTTCTTGTTGTTGGATCAGTCTCTCACCGACACCCTGCATCTGGTAAAAGATCAATACGGTTTTGAACGCATCGATGAACTAGTATCTCAGCTACAAACTCAGGTTAAGGCGTGTTTGGGCACAGGTAAATTACCTCAAGAAGCAGCCCGAACGGGATTGCTAGAAAGTTTAGCTAACCTTTGCCGGGCGTTGCCCCAGGCGGATGTGGAATCGATTATACTCCCCAACAAGCGTAATGAACGCAACGCCCATATCGGTGAGATTAGGCTATTAGGGGGCGAGCAAGTCACTGCGCTCATACCGGAATTAGAAAGCGCTGGTTTTCAAGTACGCCATTTAACCACTTCAGGGGAAGCACGCGCTTTGCTTAATCAAGATCTACCAGGGGCTTTGGTGGTGGACATGGACTTTCCTGAAGGCGAGATGTTTGCCAGTTTTAATATGATAGCCGAACCCAACCATGCTCAAAAAAACCCCTTGTTTTTTATCTCTGAACGGGGTGATTTAGCAGCCCGGATGACAGCCGTAGGGGCGGGTGGCAGCGCCTATTTTACTAAACCCGTGCGGGCAGCTACCCTATTGGAAAGGCTTAACAATCAGTTGCTTCAAGAAGCCGTTCGCGGTCAGCGCATTTTGATTGTCGATGATACGCCTGCCGAAGCACAACGCATGGCTCACATATTGGAAAATAAAGGCATTATTGCCCAGGTATTGGATCAACCCATGGAAATTATCCATGCCTTAAACAGTTTTCAGCCGGATTTTCTACTATTGAATTTAGAGCTTGCCGCCGTGGACGGCGTAGAACTGGCCACGGCAATTCGCCAGTACGAACCCTACGAAAGCCAGCCTATGATCATGTTTTGCGCAGCCACCAATTTAGAGAAATATGCAAAAACCTTAGGTGCTCTTGGTGACGATTTGCTGAGTAAAGGGTTGCCTGTTGATTACTTGCTTTCCACCATAACCCATCGGTTGCGCCGGGCGCAATCTCTCCATTCTAGGCTCAAATACTTAAACCAACGGGATTCTGTCAGTGGACTGCCCAACCGGCGTTTTCTTATGGATCAACTGGCGCGGATTTTTAGGAGTGCTCGGACCCACTCGGTGGCGCTGATGCTGATCACCCTAGACAACGCTCGGGATGTGGAGGCGCGAGGTGTGGGAGCCATCGACGATCTGGTGGGGCAAGCGTCACAGCGGTTGCAAAAGGCGTTAGGCTCAAACCACCAGGCAATCCGCTTTGGCGCGGCTGTTTTCGCGGTCTTAAACTACCTAGCCGACCAGCAAGCCTTGCAGGAAACAGCCCACAAATTGCGTACTGCCTTGGAGACGGCTGATTATCCGGTGACTGGGGCAGCGGTGCGGCTCCGCACCAGTATTGGGATTAGCATTGCGACACCCGACGAAGAAGACTATGCACGGCTTATCCAACATGCGGATTTGGCCTGCCGGGTGGCGCGGGAAAGAAAACAGCAACGCATCCATATCTTTGATGTAGAGACGGATCAGGAAGCGACCCAAGCACAGCAAAAGCGGCGTTTAGCGGAAGTCAAAGAAGCCATGCAGCAGCAGCGGATGGAGCTGGTTTTTCAGCCCATCGTGAGCCTACAGGGCGATCAGGCGGCTCGTTATGAAGTGCTATTGCGGATGCGTAAAAAGGAAGGTTGGGAGCTTTTGCCGGAAACCGTGTTTGGCGTTGCCCAGCATGGTCGATTAGGCATTGTATTGGAACGTTGGATAATCGCTAATACCATTCGTCTGCTGCGCAGACGCCAGCAACAAAGCCAACCGCTAACTTTGTTCGTGAAAGTCTCACCGGCTATTTTGCAAGATGCCGATTTTGCCGAATGGTTACGAACAGGGTTAGGAAAGACTGGCAGTTTATACGGTAATTTAGTATTCGAGATAACCGAGCCGACTGCCCGCCAGCATTTGGATGCCGTCCATCAGTTTGTCAACGTGGTCAAAGGACTAGGGTTTAATCTTGCGTTGGATCGGTTTGCCGGTCGCACGGCATCGCGAGCCCTCATGGAAGAATTGTCAGTAGATTATGTAAAATTGGATACTCGATTTATTGATGGATTGACTAACGATGAGGAAAAACAACAGCATCTAAAAACTCTGATTCAGGATTTAGAACATCTTAAGATCATTCCCATTGTTGGTAGTATCGACAACTTGCCAACCCTTTATGCATTATGGTCGTGCGGCGTCAATTATGTGCAAGGATTTGCTCTGCAACAGCCGCAGTCAGAAATGAACTACGATTTTGCCGGAGAAGTACTCTGACAACGGTTTTTGTTTGGTAGCTCAGCTCCATGGGGATCGAGCAAAAAACGGGTTTATTAGCTGAGGCTCGGCAGCTGGTTTCCCCCAACTGCGATGATCGACCGCCAGATACCGATGTGGATCTCCTGGTAATTCATGGCATTAGTCTGCCGCCAGGGGAGTTCGGTGGTCCTTGGATTGATGCGTTGTTTACCAACAGCCTAGACATCCAAGCCCATGGGTTTTTTTGCCAGCTTGCGGGTATGCGTGTATCGGCCCATCTTTTAATTCGACGCGATGGTGAAATGATCCAATATGTTCCCTTTCATCGCCGTGCTTGGCACGCAGGACAATCTGCTTTTTTGGGTCGCAGCCAGTGTAATGACTTTAGCATCGGCATCGAGTTAGAAGGCGCCGACACCATTCCCTACACCGATAGGCAATACCACCAGCTAGCTTCTGTGATCAATGTGCTACGGCAGACCTATCCCAAGGTTAACAATATTGCCGGTCATGCCGATATTGCCCCTGGCCGTAAGACAGACCCAGGCCCCGCCTTCGATTGGCAACGACTGCAACAACTGCTCGATTAGGATAATTGTGCAATAAGACGACGTAAAAAAGCGGTCCCTGCCTCTACCTGTTGCAGGGCGATAAATTCATTGGGTTTGTGGGCTTGATCGATGGAACCAGGACCGCAGATCACCACAGGCAAACCTGCTTCTTGAAATTGTCCGCCTTCTGTCGCATAGGGTACTTTAAAGGTTTTCTGTTCGCCAGTTAGGGTGCGGACTAATTGGGCGGCGTCGTTGTCGGGTTGGTCCCCTAGAGCCGGGGCGTTGGCAATAATTTCTGTCGCAATCCCTGCTTGGGGTGATACCGCCTTCATCTCGGGTTCCATGGCTCGGCAATAGGTCAAAAAATGATCGATAATCTCATGGGGATCATCGCAAGGAAGACTACGGATGTCCCAGATAAACTCACAGTGTCGAGAAATGATATTAACCGCCGTGCCGCCATGAATAGTGCCCACATGGACAGTGGTAAAATCAGGTTCAAAACCCTCGACAAAAGGTCCTTCCTGTTTTCTTCCCTGGGCCAGTTGTTCGAGAAAAGTCACTAACCGCGCCGCGGTCATAACGGCGCTAACGCCCCGATGCGTTTGACTAGAGTGGGCTTCGTGACCGGTAACGGTGGTTTTCAACGCCGCAATACCCTTGTGGGATGTCACCACTTGAAGATTGGTGGGTTCACCCACAATTACAGCCTTGGGGTGCGGCACATGAGCCATAATGTCTTTAATCATCCGTGGCGCTCCCTTACATCCCACTTCTTCATCATAGGAAAAAGCAAAATGGATGGGTTTTTTTAGCTTTTTCATGTCAGGTACTAAGCTCAGGGCGATGGCGCAAAAACTTTTCATATCGCTAGTGCCCCGACCATAGAGCTTGGCTTCCCGTTCCACAACGGTAAAGGGGTCTGTCTCCCAAGGCTGACCGTCTACAGGCACCACATCGGTGTGACCCGATAACACGATGCCGTCAGCCACAGGAGGACCCACCGTAGCGTATAGATTCGCTTTGGTTCCAGTGTCGTCGGGAATCAAGTGGGAGGCGATGCCATAGTCATCCAAATAGTCGCGCACAAAATCGATAAGGGCTAGATTAGAATTACGAGATACGGTCTCGAAAGCGACCAATTTGGCAATCATGTCACGGGTATTCATGTTGTTCTCCGGATTATAAGCCCATGGTTCGCTGTTCCCCGTCATGTAATACCCAAAGCATTTACATTCAGCGAGCTAACTGCGTAACGTTTAACTTATGGACCGCTTCATGGACGAGAAAATTCCTTTACTTGGATATTCCAACATGTTTAAGGATACTCATTGGACCCTGTTGCTTTACAAGGTCCATTTGCGAGGTGTCTTGCACGAGCAAAGCGCCAGCAAACCCCAATGCGTTTATGGAAATGGCATCGAAATGTTCTTGTGAGCGAGGCGCTAACAGCATCCACTCCCGGGTGGCGAGAAGATTATAAGGACCGATCGGTTTGTCGTTAGGGAAGCGAGGTAGTAAGTTCACTGCCCGCAATAGCTCATAATAACCCTCCAAAAGGATTTTTGCGGCTTCTTTTGATACGTCTTTTGATACGTGGATGAGGTTTGGATCTAGTCGCGTAAAAGCATGGCGAAAAGGAAGGCCCGGCAAGGCGCTGGACGGTCTCGACACTTTGGCTGAGGTAAACAGGGGTTGTATGGGGATCGGCGGTCCTAGGGGCGCTAGGGGCAGCGGAACCAGCTGCAGGTGTTTGTGAAGCTGACTGGCGCCGGCGGTTTCGCCGCCATTATAAAAAGCAAAACCGTTTAATTCCATCATACAGGCCCACAGGGCTTCAAAATCCTGCCTGTTTAAAAGTGATTCCTGTTCTTCAAAATCCCGGGTGACGATAAGTATGTGGTGATCAACCACATTAAATTTATTCAGAAGACAGATGTGTGTGTCGGAAATATCGCTGACAAAGAGGGTCTCGTCATAGGGTAGAAAAGGATCTGGCTTGCGACTTGAATGGTCAGTATTCTGTTTTTTAGCCTGTTTAGCAGCTTCTTTACGGACAATATTGGCGAGTATTCGGACGATAAAATTAACCCCCGCTTGAGGGACGAATTCGTACTGGGTAGGTATGGATTGCAGCGTACCAGCAGCCAAGGCGAAAGAGGTTTTCTGGTTTATCGTCGCCTTCAGGGTATTGGGTTTAAAGCGTAGTTTTCCTTGCATAATACGTTGGAACGAAGGTTTTTGGAGCAGAGACGATATTTTCTGTACAGGTTGCTCAGTAAGCTTAGAACGTTAAAAGTTATAAATAGCTTATAATCAGCTCAAGAAACAGCTAACGGATTAATATGACGAATCCCTGGAAAGCGCTGGAAATCATAATCAGCAGAGTACAAATCAGATCCATGTTCAATAGCTAAAGCGGCCAGATGTGCGTCAGAGGTTAGGTTTCCCCCTGTCCCCACCATATTGACCAGGTTGCGAAAAACAGACCAATGTTGTTTTCCCGGCCTTATGAGCGACACGCAGGGTTGGCTCAACCAGCTTGAGACATATTCAAGAGACGTTTCCACCGCCATAGGTTTGCACATAATTTTAGGATGGGTGGTAATGCGTAGAAAAGCGAGTACAACAATCCAGGCTAGTCCGGTTTCCGTGGTGCCCGAGAGTGTGTCTTCAAGCCATCGATGTGCCTTATCGTGGTGCGGAGAATCTCGATCAACGGCATAAATCAGCAAATTAGCATCTACTAAAATCATTTTTTCATGTGGAGCTTACGGACCAGTTCTTCATCTTCCAACGCATCCGCTAGTTGCAAGGCTTTGTCGAGATTAAAATTGCCTGCCACATGGCCCATACTCACCGGTTTTAATCGATAGAGTCGGGTCTTAACGGGCGTTTTTTTCGCTGCTAGTCCCGCCTTTAAAGTCTCGTTTACAATTTCTTTGAAAGATTTATTTGACTGGCGAGCAGCATCCTTCAAAGCTATAGCTAACTGATCTTCAATGGTTAATGTTGTGCGCATTCGTGCATAATAGCATAAATTAAAGTGACATCAAGACATCACAATTTCATGGTGGGTTTAAACAAAAAACCATGCTAAAACATGCAAAAACAGATCAAGAGATCGATCATTGCTTCGAGGTTATGGTGGAGCTTCGGCCTCATCTAAAAAGAAAAGAATTTGTTACGCTTGTTCGCCATATGGAAGGTGAGGGTTATCGACTCGCTTATCTGGAAGAGGCAGAGGACGTGGTAACCGTTGCTGGGTATAGAATCTTTACCAATTTGTTTATGGGGAAAAATCTGTATGTCGATGATCTGGTTACCGCTGAGCGGTATAGATCCCAAGGCCATGGGCAAAAGCTCATCACCTGGCTGAAAGACATTGCGCAACAACAGGACTGTCAATTTTATCATCTGGATTCGGGTACCCATCGCCATAAAGCCCATAAATTTTATTTTAGCCAGGGTTTTCATATCGCCAGTTACCATTTTAGCCAAATACTTGAGTGAGTTTTGTCGAAAGTTTTCAGTAGTCATTTATTATGATGGGTATCTGTCTAAACTTAATGGGAGGTACTGATCTATGGGCGACTTTACCAAACTGGAGATTGCCGATGGCATCGGCCATATCCTACTCAATCGACCTGAATCCTTTAATGCCTTAGATTTTGCTACCGCCCAGGAATTAGCAGCGCTTTTAATGCAGCTTCGTGTTGATGATAATGTTAGCGGTGTTCTCATAAGCGGGGCAGGAGAAGCCTTTTCCGCCGGCGGCGATATCAGACGCGCCGTTAATCACCCCAACGGTCCCGCAGCGGCGTTCCATGAATTAGCCACCGTTGTTCATGTATGTATCGCAGAAATTCGCGGCATACCGAAACCCGTGATAGCCGCCATCAATGGCGTCGCCGCAGGGGGTGGATTTTCGTTAGCCTTGGCCTGTGATTTTCGGGTGATGGCGGAATCCGCCCGTCTTAAACAAGGTTTCACCAGTAATGCCCTGTGTATTGATGCCGGTGGAACATTTACCTTACCGCGGCTAGTAGGCTTTGCCCGAGCCCTAGAGATTGCCACATTCGATGAGGTTATCCCGGCACAAAAAGCGCTGGATTGGGGGCTTGTAACCCAGGTAGTTGCAGACAGCGAAGTGCTAGCTGCGGCAGATGCGATGATGAAGAAAATTTGCAAGAAATCTCTGCACACTTTTGCCTGGTCTAAGCAATTGCTCAACAACGCTTTTGAAACCTCTCTGGAAACACAACTAGATCGTGAACGCGCCGGATTAGTGAACTGTGTTTCCCACCCGGATGGGGTAGAGGGTATGTATGCTTTTTTAGAGAAGCGTAAACCTAGGTACAATCAACCATCCTGATTAACATTGACATTTAAATAATTATTTGAACTCTAAAAAGACTTCCATGTCAGCGATAAACCCAGCAAAGCAAAGCCTTTATGAACACGATTTCGTCGCTTGGTTAGATCAGCAGGCCGCTTTAGTGCGTGCTAGTCAGCTGTCAAAGCTTGACCTTGTCAATATTGCCGAGGAGCTAGAAAATATGGGGCGCAGTGAGCGGCGTGCCTTAGAGAGCCAACTTATCCGTTTGTTGATGCATCTGTTAAAGTGGCAATATCAAAGATCACATCGCACCGGCAGTTGGCACCTATCGATTCGTGATGCCCGCCGACAGATTGAACAGATACTCAAGGATAGCCCTAGTCTTCGATCCTATATGGCCGAGATCTTTAGCCAGTGTTATGACGCTGCAAGGGGTGATGCAGCAGCCGAAACCAATCAGCCGATTAATGTATTCCCAGTGAATTGTCCATATACCCGTCTTTCCGCACCTGTCATGAAAGATTCAAGAATAAAGTTGTTGATAAGGG